>NZ_SZZM01000001.1:300000-600000 GCF_005281615.1 Rhodoligotrophos defluvii
CGCCCTGGGCGCTACGCACATACAGATTCTCCAGGTCCTGAGGTGCCGAGCGGTCGGAGCGGGCCAGCTGGACCAGAACGTCGTACTGCTTGCCCTCGCGCTCGAACCGGGTGACCTGGCGGCCGCCGAGCATGGTCTCGAGCGTGCGGCCGACCGTATCCACATTGATGCCGAGATCGGCCGCCTTGTCGCGGTCCAGGGAGACCTCGACCTGCGGCTTGTTGAGTTCGAGGTCCGACTCGACATTGACCAAGCCGGGATAATCCGCCACCGCATCGCGCACCTGGCGCACCATCTCATCCAGCTCCTCGTACGGGGCGGTGGTCTGGATGACGATCTCCACCGCCTTGGAGCCGCCGCGCTGGCCAAGCGGCGCCGGCAGCACGGGAAAGACGTCGATGCCCGGCACGCGCCGCATTTCGCCGCGCAGCTGCTGGGCGATCTCGCGGGCCGTACGCTCGCGCTCCTCCCAGGGCTTGAGCACGATGAACGAGTTGCCGGACGAGACGGTGGGCCAGCCGCCCATCACCGAATAGGACTGGCGCTCCGGAACCCGTGAATAGATCTCTTCCAGCTGCTGGGCGTACTTGTCCATGTAGTCGATGGTGGCCCCCTCGGGGCCGACGATCCGGCCCATGATGGCACCCTGGTCCTCGTAGGGCGCAAGCTCGGACCGCAGCAGCGTATAATAGAAGACGCCGGTGCCGGCGACGCATAGACCGATCAGCACCACCAGGAGCCGCTGGGACAACGCCACCGCAAGCAGCCGGCGGTAGCCGCTGGTCATAGCATCAAGGAAGCGCTCGATCGCGCGGGAGAGAATGTTGCCGGAGTGCCCCGCGCGCAGGAGCTTCGCGCACATCATCGGCGACAGGGTGAGTGCCACGAAGCCGGAGATGAGCACGGCGCCGGCCAGCGCCCAGGCGAATTCGGTGAAGAGCTGCCCGGTCTTGCCGGTCATGAACCCGATCGGCACGTAGACCGCCGCGAGAGTCAGCGTCATGGCGATGACGGCAAAGGCGATCTCGCGGGATCCTTTCAGCGCGGCTTGCACAGGGGAGAGGCCCTGCTCCACATAGCGGTAGATGTTCTCGAGCATCACGATCGCATCATCCACCACCAGGCCGATGGCCAGCACGAGCGCCAGCAGCGTGAGGGTGTTGATGGTGAAGCCGAAGAAGAACATCAGCGCGAAGGTGCCGATCAGCGATACCGGGATGGTGACGATCGGAATGATCGTGGCGCGCAGGGAGCGGAGGAAGAAAAAGATGATCAGCACCACCAGCGCGATCGCTTCGGCGATGGTGCGATAGACGTTCTCGATCGACTTCTCGATGAAGACCGAGCGGTCATAGCCGATATTGACCGTCATGCCGGCGGGCAGCTCCCTTTCGATCTCCGGCAGGATGGTACGCACCTCGCGCGAGACGTCGAGCGGGTTGGCGGTGGCCTGCTTCACCACCCCCAAGGTGATGGCATTGTTGCCGATATAGCGGGCGAACATGCGCTCGCTGTGCGCGGCCAGCTCGGCATGGCCCACATCCTTGAGCCTGATCGAGTAGCCTTCCGCCTGCTTAATGATGAGGTTGTCGAACTGCTCGACCGTCTGCAGGTTGGTGCGCGACAGCACCGTGAACTCACGGTCGCGCCCCTCCACCAGGCCGGCGGGGATATCCACGTTCTGCCGGCGCAGCGCGTCTTCTACATCCTGAACGGTGAGGTTGTAGCCGGCAAGCCGCATGGGATCGAGCCATAGGCGCATGGCGAAGCGCCGCTCGCCGTATATGCGAACCTCGGCCACCCCGGAGAGGGTCTGGAGCTGGTCCTTCACATAGCGATCGGCATAGTCGCTGAGCTGAAGGCGGTTATGTGCGGTGCTGGAAAACGAAAGGTACAAGACCGGCTGGGCGTCGGCCTCGACCTTCTGGATGACGGGCGTCTCGATCTCTTCGGGCAGGCGCCGCGTGGCCCGGCTCACCCGGTCGCGAACATCGGCGGCTGCGCTGTCCGCATCGCGATCGAGGTCGAAGACGATGGTGATGTGGCTGCGCTCCTGCCGGCTCACCGAGGTCATGTAGTCGATGCCCTCGATGCCGGCGAGGCTTTCCTCCAGCACCCGGGTGACCTGGCTCTCCATGATGCTGGCACTGGCGCCGGGATAGGTGGTGCTCACATTCACCACCGGGCTGTCGATGTTCGGATATTCCCGCACTGTCAGCCGGTCGTAGCTGACGAGGCCGAGGAGCACCACCACCAGGCTCAGCACGGTGGCGAAGACGGGGCGATGGATGCAGGTATCCGACAGCTTCATGATCGGCTCGGGGCGTGGGGCGCCGCGCGCGCGCCGGTCCTGTCCTCCGTGTTGTCCGGGCCAGACTGCTGCGGGTTGGCGAATGCGGGCCCGCCGACGATCTCGACCGCATCGCCATCGCGCAGCTTCATCTGCCCTGCGGTGACCACCACGTCCGAGGGCTGAAGGCCCCTCATCACTTCCACGAGACCGGCTTGGCGGACGCCAATAGCCACCTTCGTCTCCCGCGCGAGGCCCTCGACGATCCGGTAGACGAACTGATCGCTGCCCTTAGGCACCAGCGCGGTCTCGGGCACGAACAGAGCATCCTGCCGTTGCGAGACCGTGACGCTCACCCGCGCGAACAGCCCCGGCTTCAGGCGCCCCTCGCGATTGGGAATCTCCGCCCGCAGTTGCAGCGAGCGGCCTGCGGATGTCACCTGGGGTGCGATCACCGTGACCTTTCCGGCGAACCGGTCTCCCGGCAGGGCATCGACCGCCACGTCGACCGGCTGCCCCAAGCCGAGATGACGCAGCACCCTTTCCGGCAGCTGAAAGGTGACCTTGAGCGGATCGGTCTGAATCAGCTCCACCAGATCGTCACCGCGGCTGACATAGGCGCCGACGCTGACGGTGCGCAGCCCGACCTCGCCGGCAAAGGGCGCATATATGCGAGTTTCGCTGAGGTTCTTTTCGGCAATGGCGACCCGCGCTTCCGCAACACGGAGCTGCGCCAGGGCTTCGTCGCGGGCGCGTTCCGTGCCGGCGCGCGAGGTCAGAAGCTGGGTCGCACGATCGCTGTTCTGCTTGGCGAGGGCGAAATTGGCCTTTGCTTCGTCGAGCTGGGCCTTGTAGAGCACATCGTCCAGGGAAAACAGCAGGGCGCCCTGTTCGACGCGGTGGCCCTCCTCGAAATGGATCGCTGCGATGCGGCCATCGATCTGCGGGCGGATAACGACTGCTTCGTTTGGCGCGAGGGCGCCGGCGGCGGGCAACGTTTCGCTCAGAGGCTGTCTTGTGACGGGGGCCGCATCAACGGGCACCGCCTCGGCGCGCGCTGCTGGCGGGGAGAGCGCGGCTGCCATCATTGCGCAGGCCAGCAGGGGTGCCGCCCACCGGGATCCGGCTCGTCCATGGGGATTCATGACCAGCGATGCACCCTCACCTTATCGGCCGCACTCTGGGCCCAGTCGGATCCTCGTGCAAGAGATGCGCCATAAAGATCTCATCTTCGCAAGAATTCCGCCGTCAAAACACCGTGAAGGCTCGGGCGGCGCGGTTTGCTCGGGAGGCTGCTTTGGATTGGGATGAGGTGGACGCCTGGCGCAAGGCCGAGCGGGAGCGGATGGCGGCGGCCCGCCTGGGGATGAGCGTGGATGAGCGCGCGGCGCTCACACGCGGCATCATTGCGCAGCTCGACGAGGCGGCCGGAGCGGTGCCCGGCCTGGTCATCAGCGGTTATTTCCCGTTCCGGGGAGAGCCGGACTTGCGTCCCTGGATGGTCGCGTTGGTGGACCGGGGGGTGCGGGTGGCGTCGCCGGTGGTGACGCAGAGACATGCGCCGCTAAGCTTCCGGCTGTGGACACCTGCCGCCAAGCTCACGCGGGGAGTGTTGGGCATTCCCATACCGGCGGATACGGCAAGCGTGGTGCCGAACGTCGTGATCGCCCCCTGCCTGGCGTTCGACAGCGCCTGCTACCGGCTCGGCTATGGCGGCGGCTATTTCGATCGGACCCTGGCCTCGTTCCGCGAGAAGCCATTAGCGATCGGAGTGGCCTTCAGCCGCTTCCAAATCGAGACCATTCATCCCCAGCCGCACGATGTTCCCATGGACAAGGTGGTAACGGAGCGCGCGGTGATCCGCAAAGCCTAGCCGGGACGCCATCGAATCGCGCCAAAGCGGCCAGCGCGACGCCACAACCATAAGTTATGTAACGCACGTGCTAAACTATGCAGGTGCGTCATGGGTCGCGTGAGTCGTGTGGGAATGCTGGCAATGCTTCTGGCGCTGACGGCGCTGGGAGGCTCCGGCCATGGTGTTCGCGCCAGCGAGGCGCAGGCTTATCCGTGGAGATCAACAGACCAGGGCTGGCTCGAACTGTTCCGGCTCGGCGTCGGAAATCCGGGCGTAGAGCCGTGGGATCCACAGGCCGCGCCCGGCCATGGCAACGTCAACCGGTTCCCGCCGTATTTCAACTCGACCTTGCGGGACGAGCTGCCCACCTGGGCACCGGACGTTGCGCCACGCAATCGCTGATACGCAACGCCGTCCATGATCACCGCAAACCACTTGAAAAGAAGCGTCTCTGCGAACCTGGCCGCGATTGCCGTCTTCGCCGGAACCCTTGCGGCCGCCTGCGCCGCGGAAGCCCCCTGCGAGCGGCATGGGCCGGACGGCGCATGCGCATCGCCCGTCAATGCACTGGAGTCGCTCTTCAAGCAGCAGCTGGTACCGAGGGAATTTCGGCCCGAGCCGTGGCTGCCGGGCAGCGAACCGTGGCAGAATTCTGCCGAGTCGCTCTGCGACCGCCGCTATGGTGGGTTCGATCGCAACGCCGGCCTCTCCAGTCCGACCGGCTTGAGCATTTACCTGCAGCAGCAGGACCCGGTCTGCACCTACCGGTGACCACTTGCGGCGGTTCAGGCGGCATTCACCTGGATCTGTCTTTAATTGTCCTGAGAGAGGATGCTTTGCAGATACTCTAGCTGTCACTGACCAAATAGGCACAGGAACATCCATGAGCTCCAATAGAGGCTTGAGGACTGCTGCAATGGCCGCTGCCATTGTCGGCGCCATGGTTACCGTGGGGGCGAGCGAGGCTTCGGCCCAAAGCGGCTATTGCGACCGCTATGCTCGCGATTATGCCAACCGCTACGCCAATCCGGCCGGCAACGTGCTCGGCGGGGCCGCGGCCGGGGCGATCGGCGGTGCCGTCATCGGCGGTATCGTCGGCGGGGGCAAGGGCGCGGGCAGAGGCGCTGCCATCGGCGCCGGCGTCGGCGCGCTGGGCGGTGCCGCGGGCACCGGTGGCCAGTGGAACAACTATTACTACGCGGCCTATAACGACTGCATGGCCCGCAATGCCGGTGGGCCGCCGCGGCCTGTCTACGGCGGCCGCGGCCGGTTCGAGCCCTGGACGCCCGCCTGGTATCGCTATTGCCAGCAGCGCTACCGGTCGTTCAACCCGCAGACCGGATATTTCCGGACCGGCTCCGGCCAATATCGCTTCTGCCAGTAAGGCAAACATCGCGTGGGCGGCGCGGCGGCAGATGACCTCAAGCGGTCGTCCTGCCGCCGGCGCCAAGCGCGACAGTCTGGCCGCTAAGGGATGCGGCCTCGTCGGAGCATAGCGCGACCACGAGGGTCGCCAGCTTGGCCGGGTCGGCCGAACCGGCCGGTCCGATAAGGAAATAGGCTACCCCTTGCGCGGGCGCCGCATCCAGCGCCATGCCGCGGGTCATGCTCTGCAGGCTCGCCTGTGCGGCCAGCGCCTGGTCCAGGGTTTCCCGCCGGCCATCTCTCACTTCAATCACGGTTATGACGCGGCCCCAGCCCCTTTCCTCCATTCCGGGCACCAGCAGGTCGACCATCCGCAGGGCCCCTTCGAGCTGGTCGTCCAGCCGCAGGCTCGCCCGCTCGGCGGTGTCGGATGCGCCCCCCGTCCAGCCGATGCTCACGACGGTGACGAGGACCGAGATAGGCCCCAGCTCCGACTGCACATGGTCAGCGAAGCGCTGACGGGCATCGGCCGAGCTCAGGTCGAGCTGGCCGCCGAGCCCCCGCGCGCCGGCCATCACCACCGCGTCGAGAATCCCGTCCAGCGCCTCCGCCGCTCTCAGCCTCTCGTCGTGATGCGCACCGCCGACAGCGGACGGATCAATGAAGCCCACCGCGATCGCCGCACCTGCGGCGGCCAAGGCGGATGCAATCACCCGGCCCGCGCCGCTGTCACCGCAAGTGATCCACACCGTCCGTCCCGCAAGCCGGGAGGCTGAGCGCTCTACTGGTCCAGCCATGCCTTCATCCTCTTGAGCGTGAGCTGTCTCAAGGTCAACCGGCTCACGACTCTCCGGATCCATGATGCCACATTTGCCGGCGAGAACACCAAGCGTGCTTGCGGGACGGCGCCGAATCAATACGGATGGAGAAGAAGGCTCAAGCGCGGGGATGGCGAGCAATGGCGAGGGCGAGATGAGGTGGACGGTTCGGGGATGACGGCTTCGCAGGTTCGGCAGAATGTGAGTCCATTGCCGATATATCAGCGCATCAAGAGCCACATTGCCGAGCACATTCGCCGAGGCGATTGGCCCGCCGGCCTCAAGATACCGTCGGAAAATCAGCTGGTCGCCGAGTTGAAGGTCAGCCGGATGACGATCAACCGGGCGCTGCGCGAGCTGACCGACGAAGGCTTTCTGTCGCGGGTGCAGGGAGTGGGCACTTTCGTGCGCGGCAATCCTCTGCAGGCCGGCACTGTCGAGCTGCGCGACATCGCCGAGGAGATCCGATCGCGCGGCCGTGCCCACCGGGCCATCATCGAGGCGCAGGACGCCACACGGGCAACGCCGGAGCTGGCGCGCCTGTTCGGCCTGGCGGAGCCTGCGCGTCTGTTCCAGCTCGTGCTCGTCCATTGCGAGGACGAGCTTCCGGTTCAGGTGGAAGAGCGCTGGTGCAACCCGGCAGTGCTGCCGGATTTCCTGAAGCAGGACTTCACCCGCGTGACACCCGAGGCCTATCTCGCGGGAGCCACCTCAATGGACGAGGTCGAGCATACCATTCGCGCCGTCACGCCGCAGGCACGACATCAGCGACTGCTGATCATCAATCCGGACGAGCCTTGCCTGAGCATAGAGCGGCGGATCTGGTCGGGCGGCCATGTGGCAAGCTACGCTCGGCTGACGCAACCCGGCAGCCGCTACCTCTGGCGCTCGCGCTGGACACCAGTGGCATCGCCCAAGGGAAAACCGGATAACGGATAGGAAAACGGACGGCCTCGGGGTAGGCCGCCCGTTCCACCAGGCTCGCTTGCGAGGGGAAGCAAGATGCGGGATCGAGCCAATAGTTAGGAGGATAGAGCAGCCGGCGCACAAGTCATCTTAAGCTTTGGTAAGATTGCCGGAAGCGCCCGGCAGAACAAGCGCCGCCGCCGCCACAGCGACGTCAGCCGTATGGCGCCGGATGGCCCGGTCAAAGCCGGGCTCAGAGTTGCGCAATTGCCGGCTGGAGGCAATCCAGGGGCCTAAGATGAGGCGTCCAGGCGGCGGGGCTATTCGGCTCGGCACCTAGTGCGATAGCAGCACCGGCACGGTCATGTGGTGCAGAATGTCCCGTGTGGCGCCGCCGAACATGAATTCGCGCATCCGCGACTTGCCGTAGCCTCCCATGACCACCAGGTCGGAGCCGAAGTCGGAAATCCGCGACAGGATTTCGTCTCCCACGCTCACATCCTTTACGACCGAGCGGTGGATTTCCGCGTTCACCCCGTGGCGAGCCAGGCTGGCAGCTATTTCCGTGCCGGCGATGCCTTCATCTTCCTCTGGATTGACGCAGAGGATGATGGTGCGCTTGGCTTGCTTCAACAGAGGCAGCGCGTCGAACACCGCGCGGGACGCCTCGCGCTTGTTGTTCCAGGCTATGGTGACCTCGGTGCCGATGTCCGGGAACGTACCCGCCGACGGGATGACCAGAACCGGCCGTCCGGTTTCGAGCAGCAGGCGCTCGCAGAGGTCGATCTCGACCATCGATTCGCCGTCCGGGTCCACCTGGCCGGCGACCACCAGGTCGGCGTTGCGACCATGGGCAATCACCACGTCGGCGATGATGGAGCCCTCCGCCTCGACCTGGCGCCACTCCGCGCTGAGGCCCTGCGCCTTGGTGGCCGTCTCGAACAGCTGCTTAACCTGCTCTGCCCGCTCCTCGTAATACTGCCGCTGCGTATCCATGATCTCCGGCGTGATCTGCATGGCGATGGCCGGGTAGACCTGCACCGCTGGGATCACATACAGGCCGACCAGATGCGCCGCGTAGCGCGCCGCGAGCTTCGTGGCGATGCCAAGGACAACGCTCGCCCTCTCAACGTCGTTGAGCGAAACGACGATCGTCTTGTAGCCCATGGCTTCCCTCCCCCAATGCGTCAGCCGCGCCTGAAACCTGCCGTGGCAGCGCGGCCCGTGCTCCAACTGTCCATGTGCGCGAGAGGCGGTCAAGTGGCAAACGATCTGAACCGTTGATGGAGACCACGTTGACCTTAACGCCGGCTAAAACTATCGTCAGCAAAAAGCCCGCTCTCTCAGTTATTTAAAGGACCGCAGATGCCCACCAGCCTCAGCGTCAATCTGAACAAGGTTGCCCTGTTGAGAAACCAGCGCGATCTGCCCTATCCAAGAGTCATCGAGATGGCGCGCATCTGCATCGGCGCGGGCTGTCACGGCATCACGGTCCATCCCCGGCCCGATGAGCGCCACATCACCCGGCGCGACGTGCGCGAGCTCAAGGCGCTGCTCGGGCGCCATCCGACGATCGAGTTCAATATCGAGGGTTATCCCAGCGACGATTTCCTCGCGCTGGTGGCGGAGGTTCGCCCGGAGCAGGTCACCCTCGTGCCGGATGCACCCGACCAGCGTACGTCGGACCATGGCTGGGATATTCCGACCAATCGTGCCCTGCTGGAAAAGGTCATCGGCCGGCTCCGCGCACATGGCGCTCGCGTGTCCCTGTTCGTCGATGCGGATCCCGCCATGGCGGCGGAGGCGGCAAGCGTCGGCGCCGACCGGGTGGAGCTCTATACGGGGCCCTACCATTTCGCCCTGATGAAGGGAGAGGCGGCCGCGATCCTGCCGAGCTATCGGGCGGCCGCCGAGGCCGCGCAGAAAGCAGGGCTGGGCGTCAATGCCGGCCATGACCTCAATCTCGACAACCTCGCCGGTTTCCTTGACGCGGTGCCGCAGGTGCTGGAGGTTTCAATCGGCCACGCCATCACGGCCGATGCGCTGATCATGGGCATGGCCAACGCGGTCGCCGCCTATCTCGCCGTGCTGAACCATGCCGGCCGGCAGCGCGGCTGATCCCGCGGGGCTTCAGAACGGGGGCTGAACTGCGGTCCGGGCTGCAGTGTTCGCTCAAGCGAGAGCGCCAAGCCTGCGGCTCAACAGCCGGCGCGCTTCGCGCAACGTGTCCTCCACCGAACCGCTTGCATCGACCGGGGCCCACGAGATTGGGCCGGTGCCATAGGTCAACTGGCGCTCCACCACCTCCGGGGTCGCATCGGAGGCATCCCCGGTCCGCTGCTGCACCCGGTCCTTCATCTTCTCCGGCGGAGCGGTCAGCCAGAGGCCGATGAACGGCAGCTTGAGCGACTGGGCCACGCGGCCGATGGCGGCGCGCTCGTCGGGCCGCGCGTAGACCGCATCGACAACGACCGAGTGGCCGCCACGCAGGGCGATCTTCGCCTTCTGGGCAAGCGAGCCATAGACTTCGGCGCTGGCCGCTTCGGTATAGGCATGGGGCTGGAGACGTTCGTGCTCGCCGACGCCGAACATCGCCTTCCGCTCGACATCGCTGCGCAGGTGCAGCGCGCCTGGTGCCGCGCCGATCTGGTAGGCGAGAGCTGCCGCGAGCGTGCTCTTGCCGGTACCCGAGAGACCGCCGACCGCGATCAGCTTGGCCGGCGGCGGCGTGAGATAGCCGATCGCAGCGGTGACCAGTCCGACCAGCTGCTGCTGGGCAGGTCCGCGCTGCGCCGCCGGCAGCTGCCGCAGCCGGTCGATGATCACGACGGCGCGCACCGCGGCGCGCAGGGCAAGGAACAGCGGTAGCGCCGAGAGGCCGTACAACGTCATCGGCGTGTCGCTCAGCTGCACATAGCGGTTGAGCAGGAGCTGGGCCGCCGGGCGGAACCCGTGCTGCATCATATCCATGAGCAGGAAGGCAAGATCGTAAAGGACGTCGATCGTTGCCAGATCCTCATCGAACTCCAAGGCATCGAACAGGACGGGCTGGCCGCCGATAAGGGCAATATTGGCGAGGTGCAGATCGCCATGGCAGCGGCGGACGAAGCCGCGTTCGGCGCGCATGTCGAGGCTGCGTGCCGCGGCTGCGCGCGCGCGCTCCAAATGATCGGCGAAGCGCTGGCGCAACGGAACGGGGATCAGGTCAGGTGCGGCGGCAAAGGCCTGGCCGACCTGCCGCGCCACCCGGGCGGCCCGCTCGGCACCGCGCCTGGTGGCGTGGACGGGCGCAGCCTCGTGGGACCGGAACACCACATGCGCAAGCTTCGCGACAAGAGAAGGTGCCAGGCCGTGTCGTGCGGCGTAGTTCGCGAGCAGGTGCTCCTGAGCGAAGCGCCGCATGTGCAGAGCCCATTCGACGACCTCGCCCCGGCCCCCGATACGAAGGCGACCGTCGGCCCGGCGGGTGATCGGCACCACGTCCCGGTAAATCTGAGGTGCCTGCGGCCGGTTCAGCTGCAATTCGTGCCGCAACACCTGCTCGCGCCGGGAAAGCGTGGAGAAATCGAGATAGGGCAGCTTGACCGGCCGTTTGAGCTTGTAGGCATCTTCGCCGGCAAGGAATACGACAGCAGCGTGGGTATCGACCCGCTCTACCGGTACGGGGCCATCTCCGTAAGCCTGGGCATTGCCGAGAAAGCCGAGCACTTCGTCGAAGCTCGTGTGCTCAGGGTTCGGCATCCGCCCCACTCCCGTGCCGGATTAACACTCGCCAGGAGACAATACTTATCAAATTGAAATTGCGCCATGCGGGCCCGTGGGCCGATGGCCATTTTTGCCGAGATCCGCACATTTTGTCGCGGTGACGGAACTTTTGCCTTGGCCAACCATTGGTGGAGCTGAGGAGGGGTGCGGCTCCCTGGGCGCGTCGTAAAGGTCACTTGCGTTTGCAGGGCGCAATGATAGATCAATGTCAGTGGCCAAGTTCCCGGGCGACAACATAGTTTTAGCGTAAATCAATACTACGCGATGCGAGCTCCGGCCGCGAGGGCGGACACGTTGCAGTGCGTTAAGTGAGGCGTCAGCAATGGATCGTCGCGAGATCCTTAAACTTATTGGGATTATTGCATTGGCAAGTGGACCGCTGGCAGCCTCTTCGGCTCGAGCGCAGACCCCGCAAAACGCCGTGCCGGTGGGCGAGCCCAAGCCGTTCTCGCCTGGCGACGTGCGGGACATGGCACAGGCGCTGGCGGGCGAGCCGTTCAAGCCGCGCGAGGCCGACCTGCCCGAGAATCTCGCCAATCTCACCTACGACCAGTACCGGGATATCAGATTCCGCCCGGAAGCATCGATCTGGCGCGGGGATGGCCGCGGCTTCGCAGTCGACCTGCAGCATGCCGGCTCGATCTTCAAGACGCCGGTGGACATCTTTCTCGTCGAGAATGGCGAGGCGCGGCCAGTTCTCTATGACTCCAACCTGTTCACCTTCGGGCCCCGGGTAGCGCCGCCGCCGGAGGGCCTGCAGCTGCCCTATTCCGGGTTTCGTCTGCGCCATCCCATGAACCGTCCCGACTACATGGACGAGTTCGCCGTGTTTCAGGGGGCGAGCTATTTCCGGGCGGTGGGGCGCGGCCAACTGTACGGGCTTTCCGCTCGCGGCCTGGCGCTCAACACGGCCTCGCCCAAGGGCGAGGAATTCCCCTATTTCCGCGCATTCTGGATCGAGCGGCCCGCGCCCGATGCAAGGGTGATCGTCGCCTATGCTCTGCTTGATTCGCCCAGCACGACGGGTGCTTATCGGTTTACCCTGCGGCCCGGTGACACAACCCTGGTCGATGTTGAACTGACGCTGTTCCCGCGAGTTGATCTCGATCACGTCGGCTTTGGCGCCTTGACGAGCATGTTCTTGTTCGATCCGACCAACCGCAACCGCTTCGACGACTACCGCCCCGCCGTACACGACAGCCATGGCCTCGCGATCTGGACGGGCAACGGCGAATGGCTGTGGCGGCCGCTAGCCAATCCGGCCTTGCTGCAGATCAGCGCTTTCGTCGACAGCAATCCGCGGGGCTTCGGCCTTGTCCAGCGCCGGCGCGAGTTCGACTACTACGAGGATACAGAGGCCCATTATGAAAAGCGGCCGACCTGCTGGGTGGAACCGGTGGGGGACTGGGGCCGCGGCCATGTGGAACTGGTCGAGATTCCGACCGACAAGGAAATCAACGACAATATCGTGGCCTACTGGCGTCCGGCCCAGCCCGTCCGTGCCAACGATGCCTTCACGCTGATCTACCGGCTGCACTGGGGCAGCGCGATACCGCGCACCGATACGATCGCGGCGATAGAAGCCACGCGCGCAGGCCTCAATTTCGCCCACGATCGGCGTCTATTTGTCGTCGACATCGTGAAGACGCCAGAGCTCGCCGGCGCTCAGGCCGAAGTGAATGCGAGCGGTGGCATCGTCGCAAATGTGGTGGGTCGTGAAAATCCCGATGACCGAACCTACAGGGTAAGCTTCGAGCTGGACACGGCTGATCGCGACCTCATCGAGCTGCGTCTTCGGATGATGAAGGACGGACGATCGGTCTCGGAGACCTGGCTTTATCGATGGACCAGATGACAAGCAACGCTGCCGCTATCGCGGGCGGCCTGGACTATCTCGACGATCCACTTGTGCCGCCCGAGCGGCCCCTGCTGATGCCGGTGCAGTCGAGCACCCGATCGAGCCGGCGCATGGGCCGTGCGCGTCCTCGACCGGACACGGGCACACTCGTATCGCGCCTATTCGTGGCCACCACCACCTTCGCGCTCACCGCCATCGCCACCTACGAGATGATCAATGTGGTGGCCGTTACGGAAGTGAGCTGGCTGCAGGGCGTGTTTGCCGCCCTGTTCGCGGTGACGTTCCTATGGATCGCGCTGCCCTGCGCCAGCGCGATGCTGGGCTTCCTCCATCTCGTGCGCAAGAGCGGCCGCGAGCCGCCGCAGCTGTCCCCAGGACCGTTGGGCCGCAATGTCCTCGTCATGCCGGTCTACAACGAGGATCCGACCCGCACGTGCCTTGCCCTGGAAGCCATGGGGCGTGATCTCGACGCCAACGGCGCCGCGGACAATTTCGAGATCTTCATCCTCAGCGATACCCGAGACGAGGCGATTGCCCGGCAAGAGGAGATCGCCATCCGCAACTTGCGGCGCGCGCTTGGTCCGGATCTTACGGTCTATTACCGGCGCCGTGCCCTGAACACGGGCCGCAAGGCCGGGAACATCGCCGATTTCGTGCGGCGCTGGGGCGGACGCTACGACCACATGGTGGTGCTGGATGCCGACAGCATGATGAGCGCTGAGACGCTGATCTATCTGGCGCGGGCCATGGCGCTCGACCCGCGCGCCGGCATCATTCAGACCGTGCCCATGCTGGCGGGCCGCAGCACCCTGTTCGCCAGAATGCAGCAGTTCGCAACCCGGATCTACGGCCCGATCATCGCCGAAGGTCTGGCCGCCTGGCACGGACGGGAGAGCAATTTCTGGGGCCACAACGCGATCATCCGAACCCGCGCCTTCGCTCAAAGCGCAGGACTGCCGGAACTGTCCGGACGCAAGCCGTTCGGGGGCCATATCATGAGCCACGATTTCGTGGAGGCGGCCCTCATGGTGCGGGCCGGCTGGTCGGTCTACATGGTGCCGGAGCTCAAGGGCTCGTATGAGGAATGTCCGCCTTCGCTGATCGACCTGGCCGGGCGCGACCGGCGCTGGGCACAGGGAAACCTGCAGCACATCAAGGTGATCGGTGCCAAGAAGCTGGCCCTCATGAGCCGCATCCACCTCCTGGTGGGCATCATGTCGTATCTGGCGTCGCCCTTGTGGCTGGCCATGATCGCCATCGGACTGGCGCTGGCCACCCAAGCGCATTTCACCCACCCCGACTACTTCCCGGAAGGCTTCAACCTGTTCCCGCGCTGGCCGGTGTTCGACAGCGAGCGGGCGCTGCAGCTGTTCACCTTCACCATGGGCGTGCTGCTGCTGCCGAAGGTGCTGGGCGTGCTCGCAGCATTGCTGAACCCGGCGGAGCGGCAGGCGTGCGGCGGCGGGCTGGCGGTGGTGCTCGGCATGGTGGCCGAAACGCTGCTTTCGGCACTCATCGCTCCGGTGATGATGCTGCTGCAGACCCGCTGGGTGATGGAAATCGTCATGGGACGCGACAGCGGCTGGAACGCGCAGCGGCGGGATGACGGGTCCCTGCCCTTCTCCACCATTTTCGGCAATCACTACGGGCAGATGCTGTTCGGCGCTGTCATGGCGGCGGCGGCCTATACCGTGTCGGTGGACACCTTTCTCTGGCTGTCGCCGGTTACCATCGGCCTCGTACTGGCACCGCTGCTTTCATGGCTTACGGCGCAAGTCTCCGCCGGCATAGCCTTCCGGCGGGCGCGGCTTTTCCTCATTCCGGAAGAAGTCCCTGCGCAGGCATAGAGTTCCCGCTCATCAGCAGATCACGCTCTCTTCACTTTCCGGGCAAATCTTGCAAACATCTCTTCTCAGCCTGGATCAGCTATGATTAGCTGAAGGCTTCGTCAGCGGAGGCGAGCCCATGACCAGGTTTACGGGCGTCACGAATAGTCAGCCGGCGAAGGTCTTCTTCTACCGAATCAGTCTTGCTGGATTCTACGGACTCCATCACGAGAAATACGGAACCGTGCTGGAGGCCTGCGACGCGGCCTTGAGCGCAATGGCAGACGATGCGCAGATCGCCGCCAAGGTCTGGGTCGAGGGCGCCCGGATGTTCGAGCAGGAAGAGATCCCGGAGCTGCGCAGGGTCGTCCGGAACGATTGAAGCTGCCCGTCCAAGCGTCAGTTTCCCCCATTCAGACCTTCGGTGAAGCCGCTTCGGTTCCACTGCCCTGTGTCCACCCGACAGGCCATCGAAAACAATCGACATTGCCGCCCGACTTCATCGGAACCAACGTTTCGGCCTTGGATTGGACTCGCAATTCGCCCACTCCAGCCACGGAGAAGACGCAATGAGGATACGTACCGGACTGACGCTCCTCGGTGCGGTCGCTACGGCCGCTATGCTGACAGCCGGCCAGCCCCAGGCGCAGACAGATCAGCAGCAAGCCCTGTCCGAGCAGGACGTAAGGACTTTTCTCGCGAAGGTCGAGCAAGAGGCAACGCAAGCCATGACATCGGGCGAGTACGGACGCCTCATGGATTGGACGCGCAACAATTTGGCCGACGAGGCGACTTTCTCGGCCAATACGGAGGTCTATGTCGGCGATCAGCGCAAGAGCTTCTCTGCCGTCACGCTCGAGAAGAAGGACATGCTGCGGCTTGGCAACGTGATGGTCGCGATCATTTCGGGCATGTCAGGCAAGGCGGGCAAGGCGGTCGAGGATTATTCGTTGGAGATCGCCGTGGCTGACGTCACGCCCGTGGGTCCGAATGCTGCGATGGTCGCGACGCGGATCACCGAGAGCGGCACTCTCAAGCTGTCAGCCGAAGGAAAATCAGCCGCGGCAGGCGAGCAAGGCGGAGACGGTCAGGGGGGCCAAACGCAGCAACAGGACGGGCAGCAGGCGAATGCGCGTGCCGTGGAACTCGAGGCCACCGCCGATTGCAAACATCTCATTCGCCGAGACGCTACCGGTGACCGGATGGTGATCGGCATAACCACCTGCAACACCCGCATGCAGCTCGGGTAAGGCAGCGGCGCACAAGCGCACATGTCTCGCATGACGCGCCGGCCAACAACAGGTCGAGAACGAAAAGGAGGATACGCCATGGTCGTGGCAGGACGCATCCATCGCCGGCATTTCATCATAGGCGCGGCGGGCACTGCCGGCGCGGTCGTTGCGATCGGAGCCAACGGCGTTGACGCGCCCGCTCTTGCTCAGCAAACGACTGAGCCGCAGAACGGCAAGGCGCTGCCGGAGGTGGTGAGCTGGAAAGATCCCGACGCGGTGATCGTCCACACGGAGCTGACCGTCGAAACCAAGCGCGACAAGATCGGCACCAGCGGCATCACCCCCAGCACCGAACTCTACTTGCGCAACAACCTGCCCTCGCCCAGCGAGGAGGCGGTGGCGAACCGGGACAGCTGGGAAGTCTCGTTCGAAGGCGTTCAGAATGAGCGCACCATGACCGTGGGCGATCTCAAACGGCTGGGCATCGAGACGGTTGCGGCCGTGCTGCAGTGCTCGGGGAACGGCCGGGCGCTGTTCGATCACGAGGCGAGCGGCACCCAGTGGTCAACCGGCGCCGCAGGCAACCTCATCTGGAGCGGCGTACCGGTCCGCACAGTGGTCGAGGCGCTTGGCGGCGTGGCGGCAGGCCGCGCGTTCATGACCAGCACCGGCGGGGAAAGCCTGCCTGAAGGCATCGATCCGCAGACGGTGATCGTGGAGCGCTCCATTCCTGCCGACATTGCCATGGAGCGTGCAATTTTAGCCTGGGAAATGAATGGCCAACCGGTGCCATTGGCTCATGGCGGTCCCTTGCGCGTGGTCATCCCGGGCTTCTACGGCATCAACAACGTGAAATACGTGAAGAAGGTCGCCTTCACGGAAACAGAATCCGACGCGGCGATCCAGCGGACCGGCTATCGGGTGCGTCCGGTCGGTGTGAGTGGTGCGCCGGATCAGCCGTCCATGTGGGAGATGAAGGTCAAGTCATGGGTCACCCATCCCCTCGTCGACCAGCAAAGCGGCCGCATCCAGATCTTCGGCGTCGCCTTCGGCGGCAACAGCGCGGTGCAGCGGGTGGAGGTCTCGACCGATGGCGGACAGAGCTGGCGAGAGGCCAATTTCGTGGGGCCGGATCTCGGCAGCTATGCTTGGAGGCCGTTTGTGCTGCCGGTCGACCTCTCACCCGGAACCTACACGATCACAAGCCGTGCGACCGATGCGAGCGGTAACGTGCAGGAGGAGGTCACCGAGCCGAACCACCGAGGGTATGACTATAGCGGCTGGCGCAGGCTCGCTGTCGACGTGACGGTGACTTGAGGTGCCCGGATCCAATCCGGGCAGGCTTCCGAAGGCATGGTGAAGGGACTGGCATGCCGCACGCTATCGGCATTCGGCTTGGGATGAGTTGTGGCTCGGGGCTGGCCATTCTCCTCGTGCTGGGGGCGCTGGCCGGCGTTGCGCAGGAGGCGGGAACCACCGCCGGGCAAGAGGGCCGCGAGATCTTCACACAGGCGCAGCCGGCCTGTGCGATCTGCCATACCCTGGCCGACGCGGGTGCCTCGGGCAAGATCGGTCCCAACCTCGACACTCTCGAGCCAACGGAAGAGCGGGTGCGGCTTGCGGTCAGGGGCGGGGCCGACGGCATGCCGGCCTATAGGGACATTCTGAGCGAAGAAGAGATTGCGACCGTGGCCGAATATGTGGCGACGGTCAGCAGGGAGGGCGGCGGGTAGACCGCGGGTCTATCTGCCTCAGTAATCCCATTCGACGCCGACGCCGAGCTTGCTCGAGCCGTCCGAGCCGACTTCGCCGCGCAATTCGATATTCCGGGTGACGTTGAGGTCCACCACCGCGCTGGAGGTGCCGTCGGTACTCTGCTTCACGCCCACATAGACATTGTCGTTCACATATTTGCCGGCGCTGACCGCGGCGGTGTTCTTGTCGGCGTCGCCGGTTACCTCCAGCACGTCCACGCCAAGGCCCTTGCGCAGCTCGTCCAGCAGGCCGGGACCGCCGCCGAGGCCGCCCAGCCGCGCCACCTCCATGGACAACTGGCCAACCTGGAGCGGGGTCAGCTGGTCCAGCGGCTTATCGAAGATGAGCCGGGCGAGCACCTGGTCCTGAGGCAGCGGCGGGGTCGACTCGAAAGCGAATTTCGGCTCGCTGGCCTTGCCGGTGACGCGCACCACGGCCGTGATGCCGCCCGCCGCCGACTGCGCCGCGAAGTTGAGCTCAGGGTCGAACGAACCGAGGAAATCCACGCGCCCCTCAGTGAAGGTCAGCCGTTTTCCCACCACGCTCAAATGGCCCCGCCGCAGCTCGAAGGCGCCGATGCCGACGGGGGCCGCCGCCGTGCCGGTGATGCGCACGGTGCCGCCGAGCACCACATCGAGGCCGCGGCCGCGGACGAAGATCTGGTTCCCGCCATTTACCGTCACGTCCAATGCGATCGGCAGGCCGGGCGAGCTTTCCTCCCGCGCCTTCTGCTTGTCCACCCTCGCCTGTATGGCGGGCGGCGCGTTGACGTGCGCCACCTTCAGGTCGGCAATGGATTTCGGCAGCTGCTCGGGCACGGAGATGTTCATGCGGCCGATGTCGACGCGGCCCTTGAGCACCGGCCGTGAGGCAAGCGGCCCGGTGAGGGTGAGGTCGGCGCCAATCTCGCCGTCCACGATGCGGCGGTCGTTGATCCTGAACCGGTCGGCGCGGATGCGGATATTGGCGGGCATGCCGGTAGCGGGATCGATGCCGACGGTGCCTTCGGCTCTGAGGCTACCGCCCGCGGCCGAGTTCGCCTGCGCCTCGCGCAGAACGACCTGCTTGCCGTCGAGCTGCGCCCGAAGCGTGATGTCTTTGAGGGTGAGGCCGCTGCCGGGATCGTTGAAGCTTGCACCGCTGGTCGCCACGGTTCCGGTTATGCGCGGCTCGGCGGCCGGACCGGCGAGCCGCACGTCCACATTGATGGCGCCTCTGAAGGTCGCGCCGCTCTCGACCATCATCTGATTGAGCAGGCTCGCCGGCACGGCGCCGGCGAGGTGCAGCGCGAGGTCGCCCTGCCCGAGCGGGGCCGAGCCGTCGACCCGAAGGTTGAGATCGCGCGAGGCGATGTTGCCGTCGACCGAGACGCGGTTGTTCTGGGTCGCGCCCTTGGCGGAGATGGTGAGCGGCGGCAGGCCGGCATTGCGGGTGGCGGCCAGCGCCGCGCCCCGCCAATCGAGCTGGTAGGTGACAGCCGGCGCCGATGCCGGACCGCGCACCGAAGCGCTCCCGCTGATGCTGCCGGCCAGGCCCAGGTCCGGCGCGACGACGGCCGCGAGGCTCGCCGGCACGTTCTGAAGGTCGGCGCGGAGGTTGAGGCTCTGGCCCGCTTGGCCGGCCAGCGTGATGCGGCCGCCGCGCGAGGCCAGCACCGTCTCGGGCAGCGCCACGCTGCCATTGCGCAGGGCGATGGTGACCGGGCGGGCCAGGGTCAGGGACTCGCCTCGGGCAGCAAGATTGAGCCGCTCGAGACCGACGGTGAGGTCGCCGCCCGCCATGGCAACCGTAGCCGTCGTGGCGAGATTGGCGCCCGCAACGCTCGTGCGCAGGTCGAGACGGGTGCTCTGGCCGTTGCTGGTGGCATCGGCGGTGATGGTGCCGAAGGTGAGCGAACCGGACTGGGCGCCGACGACCCGAACCGACCCTTGGGCAGAGGGTGCCGACATCAACCTGTCGACGGTCGCGTCCACGTCGAGGGCGGAGGCCTTGGTTGCGTCGAAGACCAAGTTGCGCCCTGATGCCTTGATGCTGGCAACCACGTCGCCGGCTCGAGGCGCGAAGGTGATATTGGCCTTCAGACTTCCTGCCAGAGGCATGCCGAGCAAAGCCTGAAACGCGCCGAGATCGTCCACATCGGCCTTGAGGGCACCGTTGGGCGTGCCGTCGGCGGCAAGCAGAATGCGACCGGTGGCGCGCGCTGCGCCATAGATCAGATTCATATTGTCGATGCTGGTCGCGCCATCAGCGCCTTTGGCGATCATGGCCCGCCCCGTGAGCTCGCGGCCCTGAAACCGGCCCCCCAGGACCAGCTCGCCGCGCGGGGCGGCGAGCGCGCCTTCGCCGGTGAAGGTCAGTGTCGGATTATCGAAGGGCTGGCCCTCGATTCTCACGCCGGTGCCCGCGACCTTCAGAGCATAGCGCGCCTGCTCGGGCGTGCCCTGGGCATTCACGCTGATGTCAGCCGCGCCGGCCAGGCGCGGACTGAGCAGGGCGAGATTGCCGATATGGCCGGTTGCGGCCAGGTTGGTGCGGCTCTCATCGACCACGCCGTCAATCGCCGCCGAGATGCCCTCGCCGTCCAGCTTGAGGCCTTGAATGGCGAAGCCGCCATCCGGCTGCCGGGCAACCGTGCCGGCGAGCTTCACCACGCCGGGAATTTCCTGCCGGGTGCCGTCAGCGGCCGTTACGCCGAGGTCGTGAAAACTGCCGTCCAGCTTGAGCGCGAACAACAGATCGCCGAAGCCGATCTTGCCGCTCGCCGTGAGGTTGCCGCCACCGCTCAGCCCCATGCCGGTAAGGCCGGAAATCGCTGCCAGATCCTGCACGGCAAGAGAAACGGTGCCATCGGCGCCCTTGCCATTCACGAGCCCTGAATAGCGTACGGCGCCCGTGCCGAGGTTGAGGGCGGCCTCGTCGATCGAGGCGCCCTGCTCGCTTAGGCCGAAGCGGGCATCGAGGGTGACTGTTTTGCCGAGAAGGCCCTGCAAGGCCGGGTCGGCCGGCCTGGGCTGTTCGAGCGCAACGCGCAGCTTGCCGCGCAGGCTGCTCCAGAGGGATGCGAGTGACGCGTCCTGGCGCGCGCCGGAAAAGGTCGCGGTTGCCGTGCCGATCTGCCCTTCGGGCATGGCGATCGCATTGCCCACCAGATTGGCGGTAACGGGTGCCGGACCTTCGGCGGAGCCAAGTTCAGCGGTGAGCTTCGCATTGTGCAGCACCAGAGGACTGCCCGCCGCGAGCGGAATGGCTATCATGCCGCCGTCCGGATCGGCAAGCTCCGCCGTGAGCTGCGCTCGCTGCAGGTTCAGGTTGAGGTCGCCTGTGCCGCTCAGCTGGATGCGGGCGCTGCGCGAGGCAAGCTCTGCATCATGCAGCACCACGGTGCCATCCGGCGCCCAGTCCGCCTGGGCCATGAGGCGGCTCTCTCCGGCGAAGAGGCCCTGCACTGCCTGAGGCATGAGATAAGCGAGGCTGCCGCCGAGCCCGGCGGTGATGCGCCGCCCGGCAGCCGACCCTTGCATCTGGATAGAGCCGGCGACCAGCCGCCGCGTGCCGGCATCCAGCGACAGTTCCGCACGCCAGGCATCGAGCGTTCCACCGCCCACGATACGCCCGGCGGTTTCCGGATCGCCCGGCAAGCCCATCAGGTTCGCGATGATCCCGCCCTTGGGCTCGCTGAACCGCGCGTCGATATTCAGGGACTGGTCCGGATGCCGGTAGCCGAATTGAGCTTCCAGGTGACCACCGGCGCCGTCGCGGCGGTCCACCCTCAGGGTCCCGGAAAGCGGCTCGTGGGGATCGGTGAAGGACAGGCTGCCGCCAATCGCGAGCACCACCGGCGCGCCGAGCACGGGTGCCTCGAGATCGAGGCGGCGCACGGCCAGCTGATCGAGCTTGATGCCAACGGGCGGCAGGCTCGATGTAGATTGGCTCTCGGTCTCGGCGGGAACAGGCCGCCGTGCGACCTGCACCTGCTCGGCGGCGAGTTCGGACGCTTCGAACCGGCCGGCCAGAAGCGCCAGAGGATTCCATCGCAAGGTGAGGTCGTGGATCCGTAGCCAGGGGCCTTGCGCATCGCGCAGCACCAGCTCGTCCACCTGCAGATCGCTCAAGGAAGAGCCTTCGATCCGGCCGATGGCCAGGCCGAAGGTCTCAGCGTTGGCCATATTCTCGGCGATGCCGGCCACCATGTTGCGGCCCGACAGGGTGCCAAGCAGCACGCCGAGACCTATACAGACGAGCAGGAGCACGCTGCCCAGGCCAATCGCTGCCCATTTGAGTACTTTGCGTATCATCAGAACGACTGACCTAACCCGATATAGATGGCGAAATCAGGGTCATCCTTGCCTGGATCGAGCGGCACGGCGACATCCAGCCTGATGGGGCCAATGGCGGTGTAATAGCGCAAGCCGAGGCCGACGCCGATCTTGTTCACAGTGTCGCCGGCGCCGGGAAAGGCATCGCTCGACACGGATGCCATATCGACGAAGGGCACGATGCCGATCGACTCGGTGACCCGCGCCCGCAGCTCGAACGACGCCTCGGCGATGCCCCGCCCACCGGTGATCTTCCCGTTCAGGCGCGGCGACACGTTCTGGTAGGCATAGCCGCGCAGCGAGCCGCCGCCGCCCGCATAGAACCGCCGCTCGGGCGGGATGCCGGGCAGATCGGTGCCGAAAATGGAGCCAAGCGCCACGCGGCCCGCCAGCACATAGCGGCTGCGGGCATCCAGCGGGTAGTAAGCGCTCGCATCGATCCGGTTGATGGAGAAGACGTGACCGCGATCCACGTCGGCGAGCGGTGTCATGGTGGCGGCGACGCGGTAGCCGGTGGTGGGGTTCATCACATCGTCGCGGCGGTCATAGGCGATGGTGCCGTTCACGCCGACGAGCGAATAGTCGCGCGATCCAAAGGCATCCTTGGCGTGGGACGCCTGGCCCTCTGCTGCAAGGGAGCCGACAAGCGCCTCGCTGAAGCGATGGGTCAAGCCGACCCGGCCACGAAAGCCATAGGCCCTGTAGCTGTCGTTGTCGGGCCGCTCGTGGAACAGGCTGGCGGTGGTGACGAAATCGGTGTCGATGCCGAAGGCGGCCGGTTTCACGAACTCGGCCTTCAGCTCGTACTGATAGTCGTCGAAATCCAGTGAGGTCAGCTCGCTGACGGTGGCGTCGATGCGCAGGCGCTCGGCGCGGCCGAACAGGTTGCGGTGGCCCCAGTAGGCGTTCACCTCGGCGCCGTCCACGGTGGAATAGCTGGCGGATGCACCGATATAGCGGGGCTTGCGGTCTTCGAGCTGCACGGTGAGCGGCAGGCGGCCGTCGGCCGTCAAGGTCTCGCCTTCGATCATCCGCACCTGGTTGAACACGTTGAGGGCGCGCAGCCGGTCGCGACCCTTGATGATTGCATCCGGCGAATAGACGTCGCCCGGCTCGATCTGCAGCAGGCGGCGGACGAAATCCGGATCGACCCCCGCAGAGCCCTCGATGGTGATCTCGCCGAAGCGGGCCAGCGGCCCGGGGTCGACCGTCAGCGACACGTCGAGGGTCCGGCTGGCGTGGTCGGCGACGACCTCGCGGCCGGCAATCTTGGCCAGCGGATGACCGCGGCTGCGCCAGGCATCCACCAGCCGCTGCTCGGCCGAGAGCACGAGAGAGGAGCGCGCCGTGCGGCCCGGGCGCAGCCCATAATCGGCAGGATCGCTGCTGATCGATCCATCCGGCGCCGAAGGCTGCTGGATCGTGACGCGGCCGAAGGTGAATTGCGGACCAGGCTTCACCGTCACTTCGACCGGCACCGGCGGCTGCGGCAGGCGGGGCTCGTCTCCGGGGGCCAGATCGGCCAGCCGCTGGCCGGCGATCGCCACGCTGACGGTTCCACCGTAATAGCCCAGGGAGTAGAGCGCGCCGATCAGCCGCTGCTCGTCGGCCCGGGCGCGGGACACCAGGGCCGCGACATTCTCGGGGGGCGTGTCGCTCTGGTTTTCCAGCAGCGAGGCCGCCTTGAGCTGGTCGAGCACCTTGTCGTCCTCGGGCTCAACCTTGATGGCGAGCTCGTAAGGGATCGACCCTTCCGGGGCTGCCGGCTCGAAAATCTTGAAACCGAAAAGGTCGAGCGCGCGCGCGGGTGGCGCGAGAAACACGACGGCTATGCTGGCGACAGCCGCCAACGCCCACTGTACAACACCAAAACGCATTACCGGCTCACGCGCGCGACACCCGCCTGATCCTGATTGGCCTGCGGCTGGCAGGCCTGTTCGGAGGTATCGGCAAAATGCACTTCCCTTGGCGATCAACTGCTGTTCAACCGGCGCAATTAGACGGACGAGACGTAAGAATTGCCTTAAATTTTCAGCGAACTGTTCCATTTTAACGCAGCTCGCGGCTAAAATTGGGTGCACAAGCCCGCGCGAGGCGTCATCCACAGTTTACACTCCGAACGGGCGATGCCGGTTCATTGCCCGGTGGCAGGTCGCCTCCGCCAGCCAGCGATGGTGAGCACGCTGAGCGCGAAGACCAGATTGATGAGCCCGAATACCAGAAACACGCCATGGATCGTAAGCCCTGCGCCGAGCAGGGCAGCGGCAAGGCCGGTCGCTACGGTCATGAACACGGCGTTCATGACATTCGCGGCCGCGATGATGCGCGATCGCAGCTGCGGCGGGCTCTCCGCCTGCATGATCGCATAGAGCGGCACCACGAAGACGCCGCCCGCAACCGCCATGCCGACCAGATCCAGAAGGATGCGCCAGTGATCACCCACCCCCAGGAATTGGGCGATGCCAAGCAGCGGCGTCTGGTCGGTGACCGGCGGCAGGCCGGAGGATGCCCAGACGAGATCGAGCGCGCACAGGGTGAGCACCAGGCCGGCTATGGGTGCAAAGCGCGCCGAAATGGCCCCCTTGAGCAGCCGGTTGCAAAGAAGCGAGCCAATGGCGATGCCTACGGTGAAGGCGGCGATCAGCAGGTTGCTGACCGCCTCGTCGGCCCCCAGGACGAGCCGGGTGAAGCCTGGGAACTGCGCCAGGAACACGGCACCGATGGCCCAGAACCAGGAGATGCACAGCACGGTCTGCAGCACGGTGCGGTCGCGGAATGCAAAGGCGAGGACGGCTTTGGTTGAGGTGACCGGGTTCCAGTCAATGGCGAGCTCCGGTGCCGGCGGCGGCGCCTTGGGGATGGCAAAGGATACGAGATAGCCGATGATCGCGGTCAGGATCATGGTGGCGGAAACGATGATCACCCCGTGCTGGGTGGTGATCACGAGGCCGCCGAACAGGAGGCCCAGCAGGATCGCGAGGAACGTGCCGGTTTCCACCATGGCATTGCCGCCAATCAGCTCGTTCTCACTGAGATGCTGCGGCAGGATTCCGTATTTGATCGGCCCGAAGAAAGTGGCGAGCGTGCCCGAGATGAACAGGACCGAAAGCATGAGCGCGGCACTGTCGAGGAAGAGGCTCGCGCTGGCCACCAAGGCAAAGCCAACCTCGCCCAGCTTGATGGCGCGGACGATGCGGCCCTTCTCGTATTTATCGGCGAGCTGGCCGGCGAGCGCCGAGAACAGGAAAAAGGGCGCCACGAACAGGGCAGCGGCAACCGTAACCAGCAATGGCGCATTGAGGTCTTGCTGGACGGCGAGGTGGAACGTGATCAGAATGGCGATGGCATTGCGCAGGACGTTGTCGTCGAATGCGCCCAGTGCCTGAGTTACGAACAGCGGCAGGAAGCGCCGTTTGGTCAGAAGTCCGAACTGGCTTGCTTCCATCCGCTCCCCCAAGGTGTTGATTCCCATAGCATGGGGCAAGCCGGCGACCAGGGCAACGTGTCCGCCTCCGTTACACGACCAGTTAAATCCCCAGCGATACCATCCGATCGGACAGGAAGGATCACCGCATGAACAGTGAGCCCCCAAAGGCGCCGAACCACACCGCATTGTCGCCCGATGCCCTGCGCTACCGCTGCGACCCCGAGAACTTCGGATTCAGGACCACCGAGGATGTGGAGTCGGTCGAGGACCTGATCGGACAGGACCGGGCAGTCGATGCCATCCGCTTCGGCATCAACATGAACAAGCCCGGCTTCAACCTGTTTCTGCTGGGCACCCACGGATCAGGCCGCCATACGGCCATCCGCCGCATGCTGCAGAAGAAGGCGAAAGACGAGGCGGTGCCCGACGACTGGGTGTATGTGGCCAATTTCGACGTGCCGACCAAGCCGCAGGCCATGCGCCTGCCGCCCGGCACCGGCATCCGCTTCCGCGACGCGATGAACAGCCTGATCGATGATCTGCGAACCGACATTCCGGCGCTGTTCGAGCAGGAGGAATACCGCAATAGGCGCCGGGCGGTGGACGAGCGCTTCGAGGAGCGCCAGGGACAGGCCTTTGAGCAGCTGCGGCAGAAGGCTGCGGCAGAGAACATCGCCATCGTGCGCACGCCCATGGGTTTTGCCCTGGCGCCGGTACGCGAGGGGCAAGTGCTGAAGCCGGACGAGTTCAATGCGCTGCCGGAGGACGAACGGAAGCGGATCGAGGAGACCATCCAGAGGCTGCAGAAGGAAATGGAGACGGTGCTGCAGGAGGTGCCGCTGGTGGAGAAAGAACGGCGCGATGCGGTGCGGGCGCTCAATGCCGAGTTCACCGAGCGTGCGGTCGGGGCGTCGATCACCCAGGTGGCCGAGCAGTTCCGGGGCAACGAGGCCATCGAGGAGCATCTCCGCAAGGTGCGCGAGGACCTGATCAAGAACGCCAATCTGTTCATCGAGGCGGTGCAGGAGGATGCCAAGCAGGAGCTCGCGCTGTTCCGGGCGCCGACCCGCGGCGAGGATCCGCGGTTCAGGCGCTATATGGTCAATGTGATCGTCGGGCACGAGGGGAAGACCGACCCGGAGCTCAAGCCGCGCGGCGCTCCCGTGATCTTCGAGGACAATCCGACACTCTACAACCTGGTCGGGCGTATCGAGCATACGGCGCAGTTCGGCGCCCTGACCACGGACTTTACGCTGATCCGCGCCGGCGCACTGCACCGGGCCAATGGCGGCTATCTCGTGCTCGATGCGATGAAGGTGCTGATGTATCCCATGTCCTGGGAGGCGCTGAAGCGCTCGCTGCGCAGCCGCCAGGTCACCATCATCTCGCCCGGCGAGCAGCTCGGCATCATCAGCACCGTGTCGCTCGAGCCGGATCCGATCCCGCTCGACGTCAAGGTCGTGCTTATCGGCGACCGTCTCCTATATTATATCCTGGCAAGTGCGGATCCGGAGTTCGGCGACCTGTTCAAGGTCGAGGCGGATTTCAACGAAGAGATCCCCCGGACACCGGAAAACATGGAGCTCTACGTACGGCTGATCGCGACGATCGCCCGCTACCGGGGCCTTCGTCCGCTGACGCGTGACGCGGTGGCGCGCGTGATCGAAGAGGCCGTACGCATGGCGGACGATTCGCGAAAGGTGACGGTGCAGACCGGACCATTGGCGGATCTGATCATGGAAGCGGATTATTGGGCAGGCGAGGCAGGCCGGCGCGAGATCACCGCCAGAGACGTATCGAGGGCGGTGGACGCTAAGATCCGGCGGGCCGACAGGGTCAGGGAGCTGTCGCAGGAGTCGATCACGCGCGACATCGTGCTGATCGACACCGATGGCGCGGTCGTCGGCCAGGTCAACGGCCTGGCGGTGACGTCCTACGGCCAATTCCGGTTCGGCCGGCCCAGCCGGATCACCGCCCGGGTGCGGCTGGGCGGCGGCAAGGTGGTAGACATCGAGCGGGAATCCGAGCTTGGCGGCAAGCTGCATTCCAAGGGCGTGCTGATCCTCTCGGGCTACCTCTCCTCTCACTATGCGCTCGATGCTCCCCCCTCGCTGTCGGCCACGCTGGTGTTCGAGCAATCTTATGGCGGGGTCGAGGGCGACAGCGCATCATCCGCGGAGCTCTACGCCCTGCTCTCGGCCCTATCGGAGGTGCCCATCGGGCAGAATTTCGCAGTGACCGGTTCAGTCAATCAGATGGGACAGGTGCAGGCGATCGGCGGCGTGAACGAGAAGATCGAGGGCTTCTTCGACATCTGCAAGGCGCGCGGCCTGACTGGGCGGCAAGGCGTGCTGATCCCGCAATCCAACGTGCAGCACCTGATGCTGCGCGAGGACGTGGTCGAGGCAGTCGCCGCCGGCCAGTTCCATGTCTATCCCATAGAGACCATAGACCAGGGCATCGAGGTGCTCACCGGACGGGCGGCCGGCGAACGTGGCCCTGACGGCCGCTTCCCACCGGACACGGTCAATGCCCTCGTGGAGGCAAAGCTGGAGAGCTATGCCGCGCTTCGGCACCGCTTCGCCAGCAAGGATGACGACCAAGCCACACCGGCCAAGGATAATGCCACATGACCACCACTCCACGCCCCCTGTTCCGGCGCATCGTGGTCGGCTTCGACAGCGCCGGCGAACCGCAAATGCTCATCGAGACGGCGACGAGGCTCGCCCGCGCCACCCGTGCCGCCATCCACGGCGTATTCGTGGAGGACAACCGGGTGATGGCGCTCGCCGAGCTGCCTTTCGTCAAGGTGGTGCATGCGCCGGGATCCGCCTCAGCCCATATCGGCGCCGAGCGCATGCGTGCGGCGATTACCCGCGAGGCGGCGGCCTGCGAAAGCCTGCTGTCGCAGTCGGCGCGGCGGGCGCAGCTCGCCTGGAGCTTCGGCCGGACGCAGGGCGCCTTCCGCGAGCAGCTGGAGCGGGCGGCGGATGCCGGGGACCTGATCCTGGTGCGGGCAGACCCCCATGCCGGCCCGGCCGTGTCGGATGCCCTGGCGGTGGCCCGCAGCCCCCGCTCGAAGGCGGCGGGGCTGGTGGTCGTCCCCCGCTTGGCACGGCCGGTGCGCGGGCCCCTGGCACTGCTGGCCGCCGGCGACAAGGCGCCCCTGCAACCCCTGCAGCTTGCCGCTTCGCTCGCACAGGAGCGGCGAGAACCGCTCACGGTGCTGCTGGTCGCACCCAGCCAGGCGGCCATGGCCGAGCTCGAGGCCGCCTTGGGCCAGGCGCGCGTTCAGCGGCCGCTCACCGTGCATCGGCTTATCGGCGGCGCGCTCGATCACCTCACCCATTTGCTGCGCGACCTCGGCGCGTCGCTTGTCGCCGCCGATCTGGAGGGGGAATTGTTCCGGAACGAAGCCGCGGCCCTGGCCGTGATCGCCGCCGCTGCCGCACCAGTGGTTCTGCTGCGCGAAAGCGCCTAAGGGCGGCCCGTCAACCGGCCGTCACGCAGGCCGCATATGGGCCTATGCCTGCCATGCGGCGCTGGATCAGGCTGGCAATGCGGTTGGTGAGGCGACCGGGCTTGCCGGCATCGCGCACCAGCGGACTCGGCAGCACGGCAGCCAGCAGCGCCGCCTCCCGCCGGGTCAAGTTCTTCGCATCCTTGCCGAAATGGTGCCGGGCGGCGGCCTGGGCGCCGTAGATGCCCTCGCCGAACTCCGCAATGTTGAGATAGACCTCCAACAGGCGCCGTTTCGACCAGATGAGGTCGATCCACACGGCGAGGGGCACCTCAAGCGCCTTGCGGAGATATGAGCGCCCCGGCCACAGGAACAGGTTCTTGGCGGTCTGCATGGTGATGGTGCTGGCGCCGCGCGATTCGTCGGCCTCGATCACCTTGCCGACCGCGACCCAGTCTATGCCCGAATGCATGCAGAAGCGCTGATCCTCCGACGCGATCACGGCGCGCGCCAGATTAGGCGATATTTCCGCCATGGGCACCCAGTCATACTGGGGTGCCGTGCCCTGGAACAGCCGCAGGACCATGAGCGCGGAGGCCGGCGGCGGCACGATCGCATAGGCGAGGGTCAAGAGATAGGGCAGCAGAATGAGGCCGCCGCAGATGATCGCCACCCGCCTCACGACGCCACGCCGATTCCACCGGAATGGGCTTAGGACCCTACGGACTGCCCGCCCTCCCGCGGCCAGTCGCGATCCGTCCCGGTCGTCCTCCGACACGAAAATTTTGCCCTCCGTCGTCACGCCCGCCAGCCTACCCCCGCATCTTCATCGAAGCCGCACCATTGCTTCGCGGCTCCAGCCCGCTTATGAGAGCATTAGCCATATCGCGAAGCATGCCCGCATCGGAAGCGCCAAACAACGCCTGGCTTTCCCGACGGACCGATCCGCGCGTGTTAAGCGGTTGCTCCGTTCATCAAATTGCTGTCAGCAGCATCCTATCGCCGGACCGCTCTTCCCATGTCATTCGATACGCGTTTGAAGGAAACCGCCCGCCGCGTCGATCAACTCCTGGAACGCCTGTTGCCCGTTGAAGGTTCAGCGGCGCCGAGGGTCATCGAGGCCATGCGCTATTCGAGCCTGGGCCAGGGCAAGCGGCTGCGGCCCTTCTTCGTTGTGGAAAGCAGCGCCTTGTTCGACGTGGATCCCCTGCAGGCGCTTCGGGCGGGCACGGCGCTCGAATGCGTGCACTGCTATTCGCTGGTGCATGACGATCTGCCGGCCATGGACGACGACGACCTGCGCCGCGGCAAGCCGACCGCCCATATCGCCTTCGACGAGGCCACCGCCATTCTGGCCGGCGATGGCCTCCTGACCTTCGCCTTCGAGATCCTGGCTTCTCCGGAAACCCATCCGGATGCAGGCATCCGCGCCGAGCTGGTGCTGCAGCTGGCCCGCGCGGCCGGCGCCGAAGGCATGGTGGGCGGCCAGATGCTGGATCTGCAGGCGGAAACCAGCCGGACGCCTCTCGAGCTCGACGAGATCATCACGCTGCAGGCGATGAAAACCGGCGCATTGTTCCGCTATTCCATGGAGGCGGGTGCGATTCTCGGCCGCGCCAGCCCGCAGCACCGGCAGGCGCTGATCGGCTATGCAGAGAAGGTGGGACTTGCCTTCCAGATCGCGGACGACCTCTTGGATGCGGAAGGCGACGAGCAGGTGACGGGCAAGCGCACCGGCAAGGACGATGCCGCGGGCAAGGCCACCTTCGTGCAGCTCATGGGCCTTGACGGCGCGCGCAGCAAGGCGCGCTCCTTGGTTGCGGAGGCGTGCGCGCTGCTCGACCGGTTCGGCGAGCGGGGCGAGACCTTGCGTCAGGCCGCCACGTTCATCGTCGAGCGGAAGAACTGAGCTCCGGGCGACAGATTATTCGGCGGCGCCGGCCAGCACCACCCGCTCGCCGGCGGGCGCGCCAAGGCCGTAGCGGCGCTCGACATAGGTCTCGACCAGCTGCTTGAACTGCTCGCCAAGGTTGTCGCCGCGCAAGGTCATCACCTTCTTGCCATCGACGAAGACGGGGGCTGCCGGCAGTTCGCCGGTGCCCGGCAGCGAAATGCCGATGTCGGCATATTTCGACTCGCCCGGCCCGTTGACGATGCAGCCCATGACCGCGAGCTGCAGGTCCTCGAAGCCGCGATAGGTCTCCCGCCAGACCGGCACCCGCTCCTGGATGTAATCCTGAACCTCCTTCGCCAGCTCCTGGAAGACGGTGGAGGTGGTGCGGCCGCAGCCGGGACAGGCGATCACCTGCGGCGCGAAGGCGCGCAGGCCCATGGACTGCAGGATTTCCTGTCCCACCCGCACTTCCAGCGAGCGGTCGGCCCCAGGCTCCGGGGTGAGCGAGATGCGGATGGTGTCGCCAATGCCCTGCTGCAGCAGAACCGCCAGCCCGGCGGTCGAGGAAACAATGCCCTTGGAGCCCATGCCCGCCTCGGTGAGGCCGAGATGGAGGGCATAGTCGCAGCGCTCGGCCAGCATCTGATAGCAGCGGATGAGATCCTGTACCGTCGATACCTTGTTCGACAGCACGATCTTACTGCGCGGAAGCCCAAGCTCCTCGGCGCGGGCGGCCGAGAGCAGCGCCGACTGCACCATGGTCTCGTGCATGACCGCCCGAGCGGTGAGCGGCTTGGGCGACCGCGCGTTCTCGTCCATGAGTCTGGTCAGCAGCTCCTGGTCGAGCGAGCCCATATTGACGCCGATACGCACGGGCTTGTCGTAGCGCAGCGCCGTCTCGATCATCATGGCGAACTGCTTGTCACGCTTGTCGCGGAAGCCGACATTGCCGGGGTTGATGCGGTATTTGGCCAAGGCCTCGGCACAGGCCGGATAGTCCGTCAGGAGCTTGTGGCCAATATAGTGGAAATCGCCGATCAGCGGCACGTTGAGGCCGCGTTTGTCGAGCTTTTCCCGGATGTGGGGAACCGCGGCGGCCGCCTCCGGCCGGTCGACGGTGATACGCACGAGCTCGGAGCCTGCGCGCCACAGGGCTGCCACCTGCCGGGCGGTCGCCTCCGCGTCGGCGGTGTCCGTGTTGGTCATGGATTGCACGACGATCGGGGCGCCGCCGCCCACCATGACGTCGCCGACCATGACACCGACCGTCTTGTGACGGGGAAGATCCGGGAAATCAGCCATATTGCCTTACCTACGAGGTCAGGAGCTTGTGTTTGGCATGGCCTTGCGACGCTTTCAAGACTTGCCTGGGGCGCATGTTGGCCGAAAGGTGAAGCCGGGTCTCCCGCCTCGCCGGGCTAGCCGCTCTTGGCCGAGCACGGGGCGCAGGTGCCGTTGACCTCGACCACCGGCCGGTCGATGGCAAAACCGAGGGCGCGGGCCCGCGCTTCGACCGCTTCGAACACGGCGGCGCCTTCCACCTCCATGACCACGCCGCAGCGATCGCAGATCAGGAGGACCGAGCGCTCGGCGTGGGCGTGATCCTGGGTGCAGACGATATAGGCGTTGCGGCTCTCGACCTTGTGGACCAGCCCCTGGCTGCGCAGGAAGTCCAACGCCCGATAGACCGTGATCGGCGCCGGACGGTCGCCCGCAGCGCCCATGCGGTCGATGATGTCGTAGGCGCCGACCGCCTCGTGGCCGGACGCGATGATCTCGAGCACCTCGCGCCGCAGCGGCGTGAGCCGCGCGCCGGCGCGGGCGCAGGACCGTTCGGCCCGCGCGATGGTCTCGCCGACGCAAGCCGCATGGTCATGATCAGGAGAGGGAAAGGCGGTTTCGGTCATGAATGCTCCGTTCGCCCGTTATAATATTACGTGACCCGTGCGCATTCAATGTGGCGGCCGCCGCTGGGCGGCGATTCCGTTCAGCAGACGAATGAAATAGTCCACGGGCTCCGGCTCGCGCAGCATCCCCAAGGGCACCGAGAAGTGCCCGCGGCGCCACAGAAAACGATTCGCGTCCGGCACCTGCCAGCGGTCGAGCAGGTAGGCGGCGCTGGCATAGGGGGCGATCTGGTCATCATAGCCGTTGAGCGCGACGATCGCTTCAGGCGGCACGGCTGGCCGCTCCCAAGGGTCGGTCACCGACAGGAAGGGGGCCATGGCCTCGAAATCCCATCCGGCCTCGGCAGCAAGCTCGCGCGCGCCCCAGATGTCGACCATCGCACCCTCATAGACATGCCACAGGCTGCCGCAATGGGTGATCAGCAGCATGGCATCGGGCCAGAGCGGCTGCGGCCAGTAACGAGCCTTGGTCGCCACCATCTGCGCCGTCAGGGCACCGAGGCTGATGCCGCCGACCGCAACCGGGCCGGTGGAGGTTGCCTTGGCCCAGCGCAAGAGCACCGCCCATTCCCGGGTTGCGGCAATCAGGCCGAGGAAAGCGCTCAACGGCAATCGGGCCGCGAATTCCTCGCCAGGGTAGCGGCCGAGCGGCGTGCGCCGGCCATGCCACGGCGCCTCCGGCCAAATGATGCGGATGCCGGCGCGCACATAAGGCAACGCGCCGGCCTTGAGCCCTTTCCAATGATCGAAATCCATGCCGAGCCCGTGGCCGAAGATCAGGGTCGGCGGATTGACGATGCCACGCGGTTCATAGACCCAGGCGGTCACATAATCCCCGAGCTCCCGGCTGGGTGAGCGAAAGCTGATCCAGAATTGGGTGCCGCTCGCATCCTCGAGCGGTGGCGAGGCGAGGATGGGCGTTTCCCCGGGCAGGCCGTAGAGGCGTTGCTCGTCCAGTCCGCCCAGGCTTTCGAGCACGGCATCGGCCTCGGCCGGCGCCGGAATGGCGCGCACGGCCGCCGGCACCCGGTTGCGGTAGCGCAGGCGGCCAAAGCGGCGAAACAGCAGATTGTGTTCGTGGGCTGCGTCGAGCCGCTCGGTTTCGATGGTGGCCATCAGGCCGGGGGCAGCGGCACCGCGGCCGAAGAAGCAGTCTTCCCAGCGCGCTTCCGCCACAGAGCGGCGGCGGCGTGCCGATGCGACGTCAGCGAGGATGCGGTGGACCTCCGATTTGCCGAACACCAACGGCCCGGCACCCACCTGCTCGATGAAGGCTGCCACATCTTCGCCGGCTGCATTGGCCGCCGCCCATTGCCGAAGCCGAGGGAGAAAGCTGCGCTTGAGGCCCGCCGCGGCCAGCCTGTCAAACCAGGGCCGGGCAATCGCCTTGCCCAGCGGCCCCTGCATCAGTTCGACCAGCCTGCTCCCCTGCATGCGCCAGCGCTGCCTTCGATCCGCCGGCCCATCCCGCTTCGCGCCCGGCGCCCCAGCAAGCCGCGTTATTCGCGCGTGCGTCAACCCCGATGCGCGCCAGCGGTGGCGAAGGGTACTGGTGTTTGGCGGCAAGCCACGCTACCAAGCTGACTTGGTTGGGATGTTCCCAGTGTCAGAGAGGAGCAGCAATGGCGCAGTCGACAGGCGAGGCTTTGGTCGGCCTGCTGGAGGGATACGGGATTGAGCAGGCATTTGGGATTCCCGGCGTTCACAATGTCGAGTTCTATCGAGCGCTGCCCCGGTCCTCGATCCGCCACGTGCTCCCCCGGCACGAGCAGGGGGCTGGGTTCATGGCCGACGGCTACGGGCGGGTAACCGGCAAGCCGGCCGTGTGCTTCACCATTACCGGTCCGGGGCTCACGAACATACTCACCGCAGTGGGCGAGGCCTATGCGGATTCAGCGCCCATGCTGGTGATCTCCAGCACGCTCGACCTGCCCGACCTGGGCCAGGCGCGCGGCCGTCTGCACGAGATGATCGACCAGCTCGGGGCAGCCGCCAGCGTCTCGGGCTTTGCCGCCTTGGCGACCTCGTCGGCCGATGTGCCTGACGTGATCGCACGGGCGCTCACAACCATCCGCTCCGGACGGCCGCAGCCGGCCTATGTGGAGATCCCCATCGATGTGCTGAAAAGCCCGGTCGAGGGCGATTGGGAGCCGCGCGCGCTCGCGGGCCTGCCGCAGCCGGATCAGGCGCTGATCGACCGCGCGGCCGAGATCCTGCTGAAGGCGGAGCGGCCGATCATGGTGCTGGGCGGCGGTTCGGTGCGGGCCGCCGAGGAAGCCCGGCGGATCGCGGAGATGGTCGGTGCCGCCGTGCTCACCACCATCGCGGGAAAAGGCGTGGTTGCCACCGACCATCCCCTGTGCCTCGGCGCGAACATGGTGGACGGCAAGACGCAGAAGCTGCTCACGGAAGCGGACGTGGTGCTGGCGGTGGGTACGGAGCTTGCCGAGACCGACTTCTGGCTGGATGGCGAGAACATCCAGTTCCGCGGCGCCCTCATTCGCATCGACGTGGACGCCCAGAAGATCGCGTTCCCGCACTCGGCGGCGCTTGCCATCCTGTCGGACGCCAAGGCGGCCCTGGAGGCGCTGGTGGCCGCGATCGGCCGTCATGGCGAGGCACCGAAGTCGCGGATCACGCCGTCATGGGTGTCCGGCTTCCTCTCGGAGGTCCAGGCGAACGAGCCGGACTCGCGCAAGATGCACCGCAAGGTGCTGGAGGTGATCCGCCGGGCGCTGCCGGAGGACACGATCGTGGTCAGCGACGAGACGCAGCTGGCCTATTCCGCCAACCAGGTGTTTCCGATCAGCCGGCCGGCCAGCTGGTGCCATCCGATCGGCTTCGGCACCCTCGGCTATGGACTGCCGGCTGCGATCGGCGCGAAGCTCGGCGCCCCCGACCGGCCGGTGGCCCTGATCACAGGCGATTACAGCTTCCAGTACAGCTGCCCCGAGCTCGGCACCGCGGCGGAAGCGGGCCTGTGCCTGCCCATCATCCTGTGGAACTCGGACTCGCTGGCCGAGATCTATGACGACATGGTCAAGAAGGGCATCAAGCCCAACGCCGTGACCCTCAAGAACCCGGACTTCCCGGCCCTGGCCAAGGCCTTCAACTGCCGTGGCCTCAGGGCCAAATCGCTCACGGAGCTCGAAAGCGCGATCCGCGAGGCGCTCACCGTCTCGGTACCCACGGTGATCGAGTTCCGGCGCGACACCGCGATCTGAGCGCACGGGCAGAAACACACTGGCCAGCGGGCGGCCGAGGCTGTATAAGGCCGCCCACGTCAAGCTTTACCGATCGGACGACGTGACAGCCGGCGTCGCTGCTGTCGCGAGGAGAAAACATTATGGCTGTTCCGAAGAAAAAGAGCTCGCCGATGCGTCGGGGCAACCGCCGCTCAGGCCATGCGAAGGAAAACCCGACCTATGTGGAGAACAAGCAGTCGGGCGAGTTGCACCGGCCGCACCACATCGATCTGAAGACCGGCATGTATCGCGGTCGCCAGATCCTGGAGCCGCGTGAGGAGTTCTAGCCAAAATCCCCGATGCGGCGCGTCGGGGATTTTGCTTGTCACGCCTTGTCTCGAGAGCGGTTGATCCCGTGCAGCGCGCATGACTGAGCCGGCCGGTTCCGACCAGACTGACACGCTTCAACCGGAAGCCATCCTCGATTTCTGGCTCAATCAGCCGCCGGAGCGCTGGTTCGCGCCGAACGCGGCCTTCGACCGCGAGATTGCCGGCCGGTTCGGCCATGCGCTGGAACAGGCCAAGCGCGGCCGGTACGACGGCTGGGCCGAAACGCCCAGGGGCGTTCTTGCCCTCATCATCCTGCTCGACCAGTTCTCGCGCAATATCCATCGCGGCACGGCGGAAATGTACGAGGCGGACGAGAAGGCCCTGGCGCTGGCCAAGCGTGCGGTCGCCGAGGGCAAGGACATGGCCCTGCCCGCCGAGCAGCGGTCCTGGATCTATCTGCCGTTCATGCATTCGGAAAACCTGGACGACCAGGAGGCGTGCATCCGCCTTTCCGAGCAATCGAACCTCGACGACAGCCGCTACTGGGCCGAGATCCATGCCGACATCATCCGCCGCTTCGGCCGGTTTCCCCATCGGAACCCGATCCTTGGTCGCCCGATGACCGAGGAGGAACAGCGCTTCCTCGACGAGGGCGGCTTCGCAGGCTGAAGCACCCTCCCCCGCCGCGGTTCATTCTTAGGACCGCTCCGTTTCCCGCCAATGACGCTGATTTGGCCCGGTCCTTGCTCAGCAGGGTGCCGGGACAAGGTTCGGGCGGACGACCGCCCCGAGTTGGCACGTATGGCTCACGTATCGAAGACCGATTTCATCCAGTTGACCGAGGCGGAAACCGCGCCGCAGGAGGCAAGCGATGCCGCCTTGTCGACGGCCGAATGGGCCGCGCTGGCCCGCTCTGCCATCGAGCCCAGCATAGCTGCGGATCCAGCCTGGGTGCTGCCGGCGTTGCAACAGCTCGCGCCGAGCCATTCCGCCGAGCTCATCACCATGAAGTCGGGACACGACCTTGCCGGCGTGGCGGTGCTGCAGAGGACCGGCTGGCGCTGGGGCTTGCCGATCAGCGCCTGGGTGAGCTGGTCCCATCCCCACCATTTTCTGGGGACACCGCTGATGAGCAGCCGCGCTGCGGTTCAGGGCTTCATCGACCTGATCCAGCGCGAGGACGTGACGCTGTTCACGAAGATGACGCTGGATGGGCCTGCCATGGCCGCCTTGCAGGAAGCGGCAGCGCGCACCGGCGCCCGTCTTACAGTCACGGCAAGGCACAGCCGCGCTTGCTATCGCCCCAACGGAGCGTTTTCCGAATACATGGCCAAGGTCTTTCCCCGCAAGCGGCGGAAGGAATTCCGGCGGCTGCGGGCCCGGCTCGGAGAGCTGGGCAAGCTTCAGCTTCGTCGGCTCGGCCCGGCCGAGGATGTATCCGCCTGGCTTGACCGGTTCGAGGCCCTCGAGGCGGCGGGCTGGAAGGGCCGCCGCCGGACCGCCCTGGCACACGACCCCCGCGTCTCTCGGTTCCTGCGGGATGTGGCCCACAGGCTCGCGGCGGATGGCCGCCTGCTGTTCTGGGCGCTCCACCTGGACGGAAGGCCCATCGCCATGCTGTTCGCCATGGTTTCCGGCGCGCAGGCCTGGCTCGGGAAGATCGCCTATGACGAGGCGTTCGCTCCGTTTTCCCCGGGGGTGCTCCTCATGCTGGACGCGACCGCTGATCTCGATCAGCGGCGCGACCTGACGCTGGTGGATTCCTGCGCCGTGCCCGGCCATCCGATGATCGAGCATCTGTGGGTCGACAGGATATCCATCGGCGACGTGCTGCTCACGCCCCGCAGCATGCCGCGCTGGCAGGCGAGCGGCCTCCATCTGCTCGAAGCCGGACGCCATCGCCTGATCACCGGGTTGCGCATCGTGAAGTCATCCCTCGCATGGGAGAAGTAACATGGGTCACTATCTGTCGCTGACTGCCGACCAGGCGCAAAACCAGCTGCTGAAGCGCCCGTTCAAGCTCCATCACCAGCTGGTGGACCATCCCCTGTTCCAGCTGGACCGGCTGGTCCGCCTCGCGCAGAAGTTCGACCGCGACCGCATCGAGTACAATGCCGGCAGCGTCGGCATCGACCAGCGGCCGGACGAGACGCCACGCATCAACATGGCGCCAGAGGCGGTCATCCGCTCGATCGAGCAGTGCAATGCCTGGCTGGTCATCAAGAATGTCGAGCTCGACCCCGAATACAAGGCCTTGCTGGAAGGTGCGGTTGCCGATATCCGCGCCGCTGCCGGGCTCGCGGCCGAGGACATGACCGATGTCAGGGGCTTCCTGTTCGTCTCGTCTGCCAACTCGATCACCCCGTTCCACATCGACGGCGAGGACAACATCCTTGTCCATATTCACGGCCGGAAATTCGTCCATATCTTCGACAACGAGGACCGCACGCTGGTGGGCGAGGCGGCTATGGAGATGTCGCCGGACAAGCACCGCAACCAGACCTATCGCCCGGAATTCGAGGCGCGCGCCGAGGTGTTCGAACTCGCGCCCGGCGAGGCGGTGCACATTCCCTATCTCTGGCCCCACTGGGTCTCCACGGGGAACAGCTATGCGATTTCGCTCGCCGTGACCTGGAAGAGCAAGCGGGTGGTGCGGGCGAACAAGATCCGGTTCATGAACGGCGCGCTCAGGCGAATCGGGCTGCCGCAGAGGCCGCCGGGCGAGCGCCCGCTGCTGGATGCAGCCAAGGTTGCGGCCTTCGATGTCGCCCATGCGGTCATCGAACCGCTGCGCCAGTCGGAGCGCACGCGCAGACTGCTGCGGCAAGCCCTGTTCGGCCGGCGCGCCAACTATTTCTACGAGAAGTGACGGCCGGATTCATGCCTTAATCACAACCGATAGTCTGGACATCCCGGCCCCGCCGGGATTTGGCAGAACAGGTCCAGATTTCAGGTTGTTCATGACATTTCCTTCCGCGAAGGATCCGGTGCAGCTCACGCTGCAAGACCAAGTGGCTACGCTGACCATCAACCGCCCGCAGGCGCAGAACGCGCTGACGCCGAGGATGGTCGACACTCTGCTTCTGATGCTGAAGGCGCTGGAAGCCGACAGCGAAATCAAGGTGCTGATCGTGGAGGGGGCCGGCGACAGTTTCTGCGCAGGCGAAGACTTCGGGGAAGTGGGTGCCTCGGGCGATCCGATTCGGATCCGCCAGTTCCGCGAGGCCACGGTGCGCCTGATGCGCGCCATCCAGTCCTATCAGAAGATCGTGATCACCAAGATCAGAGGTGCCGCGCATGGGCCGGGGCTCGATCTGGTGCTCGGCTCCGATTTCGCCCTAGCCGCGCCGGATGCGACCTTCTCCGCATCGCTACTCAAGGACGGGGCGGCGCCCTGGACGTCCATGGTGGCGCTCAGCCGCAGCTTGAGCTCGAAACACGCCATTCGCATGCTGCTCAGCCCGGCCCCCGCCAGCGCAAACGAGGCGCTTTCCATGGGCATTATCAGCGAGATCGTCCCCTCCTCCGAGCTCGATGCCGGCGCGAGCCGGCTGGCCGAGCAGCTGGTCGCGGCAGCTCCAGGGGATTTGCAGTTCGCCGTGCAGGCATTCCGCCGCCAGCTGGGGATGCCCGTGGACGAGGCCTATGCCTTTGCCGTAGAGGCCAGTCTCAAGAGCAGCCCGGAAGAAGAGCGCCTCCAATTCGCCGGTCGAGAAATCCACGCTTGAATCGCTCGTTTCGGCGCAGTTTCCGGCGGCCATGCCTCTGGACGAACAGGGTCCCAGTCTCTATATTGGGCGCGTCGACCTAATGGCGCGTCATGCTTCTCTTTTTCCGCTCGCGATCGGCGCCCGGTTTCTGAAGCCGCTACCTGAGGTCTCGCAGCCTTTCGGCGCCTAGCCGAAGGCGCCAACTTACGGAGATCGTAATGGCAACAGGAACTGTGAAGTGGTTCAATGCAACCAAGGGCTTCGGCTTCATCGAGCCGGATGGCGGCGGAAAGGACGTCTTCGTACATATCAGCGCGGTCGAGGCTGCCGGTTTGGGCACGCTTCGCGACAAGCAGAAGGTATCGTACGAGCTGGAACTTGACCGGCAAGGTCGCCCGTCGGCTACGAATTTACGCGCCGTTTGAGGCCGAAATGGTCTCGCGGCAAAGCGTCTGAAAGGACTGACCTTTGGCGAAAGAGGAGTTTCTCGAATTCGAGGGTACCGTGATCGACGTCCTTCCGGAGGGACGTTTCCGTGTGAAGCTGGATAACGACCACGAGGTGCTCGCCTATACCGCCGGCCGGATGAAGCGGAATAAGATCAGGACCCTCATGGGCGACCGCGTGACGGTGGAGATGACGGCCTATGATCTCGACAAGGGCCGCATCACCTTCCGGCATAAGGTCGAAGGCAGCGGTGGCGGACAGAATCAGCAGCGCCGACAGCCGTTCCGGCGGCGCTAGTATTGGTCGGGCTTCTGTTTCCAGGCCCGCCCACGCAAACCACTCCATCTCAAACTGTACGCACCGGGCTTGGCCCGGTGTTTTTGTTTCGGACCCCCGTTCGATAACCGCCGGGAATAACAGATATTCACTGAAGCGCTCATGGGGCGCGGGCCCTATTCTTCACACGAAAAGAAGCGCCATCCATGCATCGGACTGTTGCGAGGAAGTTGAAGTGCTTCCTCAATTGCTGCATTCTCAGGCGCGCATACCGCATTTCGAAACTGTCGACAGTGCGATATGAAGTTGACACGTAAATCTCGCGAGTGCAGTATACCCTAATGGGGAACAAGGCTTGCGCCATGAAAAAGAACCCCAGGGGAGGCCTACACAGGCCGGCGGTACTTCATAACGACCCATTCAACAAACGAATGTGGCGGGCAATACGTCTCGCCCTCAGGGGAGTGTCCATATGAACAGGCGGTCTTCTTACGGGATCTCAGTACTTGCTGCCGCGCTCATCGCGGCGGGCCTCAGCTCGGCGTTCGCCGAAACGAAAGGCCCGGTGACCGATGAACTTGGAGTGGTGGAGATCCCGAAAGGCGCGCCGATGGTTATCGGCGGCTACTGGGTCACCTCGGGCCCGGATACGGCACTGGGCCTCGACTCGCAGCGCGGCGCCGAAATTGCCTTTGATGACATGAACAACACCATCGCCGGCCATCCTGTCCAATTGGTGGTGGAAGACGATGGCTGCAACGCGGAGGGAGGTCAGACGGCGGCAACCAAGCTCGCATCGCTGCCCAATATCGTCGCGGTGCTGGGCCCGGCCTGCTCCAGCGCGGCAACAACCGCTGCGCCGATTCTGTGGAAGGCCGGCATCAGCAATATCGGCACGGCGACCACGGCACCGTCGCTGACCGCAGCCGACCGGAAGCCGGACTATCAGGGTTTCCTCCGCACGATCTACAGTGATGCCGAGCAAGGCAAGAACGACGCGGAATACTTCTTCAACGAGCTGAACTGCAAGACGCTCGCAACCATCCATGACGGCAGCCCCTTCGCTTCGCAGCTCGCAGGCGTGGCCGCCAACCGCTTCCGGGAACTCGGCGGTGAAGTCGTCGCGGAGGAGGCCGTCACGCCGACGGACGTCGACATGCGGCCTGTGCTCACCGGCATCGGCACCAAGAAGCCGTGCGTGCTCTACTTCCCGATCTTCGTGGCGGCAAGCGCCCAAGTGCTGCGCCAGGCTCCGGAAATCGCCGATCTCAAGGATACGCACATCATCGGCGGCAGCGCCGTGATGGCGCCCGGCATGATCGAAGCCGCGGGTGACGCGGTGGTGGGCTTCACGATCACCAATGTCGACATTTCGCCGGAGGCCATGGGCGAGCGCTATCCCGAGTTCGTGGAGAAGTACAAGGAGAAGTACGGCGAGGGGCCGATCAACGCCTTCCATGCGCAGGCCTACGATGCGGCCGTCATGCTGGCCAAGGCCATCGAGAAGGTGGCCAAGACGGACGCTGACGGCAACACCTATATCGGCCGCAAGGCGCTGAACCAGGCCCTCTACGAGACCAAGGACATGGACGGCATCAGCGGCCGTATCGACTGCAACGAGCACGGTCAGTGCGGTGGCTTCAAGTTCGCCGTCTACCAGTTCACGGACAGCGATCCCTCGACCTTCCAGGTGGGGGTCAATCCCAAGAAGATCTATCCGACCGACTGAGTTGGCGGATCACGACATAACGCCCCCAGCTGATTCCGGTCAGCTGGGGGTTAGGAACGACAAAGACGCGTTAGTAGAGCGCGAGTGCGGGCGCATACCCGATCTTGCAGCAGGTTCAGTGCCTTCCACCACGGAGGTGTCGCCGGATCTGGCCGATCTCGGCGCTTTTGACGGGATGGTGTTTTGAATGGCTGTCCAAACGGAAACGGTCGATAAACCGCACGTCGCTTCCAAGGGTTCCTGGTCTCTTCGCAAGGCCAATCTCCATCGGATCACCATCGTCGACGTGGTGCTCTGGCTCTTGCGAATCGGATTGCTGCTGCTAGTGGTGGTGGGCACGATCGCCACGCTGATCAAAGGCACCTACAGCGCATCCCACTGGTTCGATTTCTTCATGTTCGGCCTCACCATCGGCGGGGTCTATGCGCTGATCGCGCTCGGCTACACCATGGTCTACGGCGTGCTCCGCCTCATTAACTTCGCCCATGGTGACATCACCATGACAGGCACGTTCTCGGCCTATTTCCTGGCACGGAGCTTCGACCGCACCGGCTTCCTCGATGCCTATCCGGTCCTGTCGATGCTGGGCATCATGGGCCTGTCGATGGCGGTCTGCGTGGCCACGGCGCTCATCGTCGAGCGGATCTGCTACCGCCCGTTCCGGCATGTGGCGAGCCTGGCACCGCTTATCTGCGCCATCGGCGCCTCGTTCGTCATCCAGCATGCCTTCCGCGGCATGTTCGGCTCGAACGTACGCTCCTATCCCGACCCTGACTGGATGAAGGGCACGATCAACATACTCGGCGTCAACCTGCCGGCGATCCAGCCCATCCTGATCGGCACTGCCATCGCGGCCATGCTGGTGCTCTATCTGATCGTGCAGAAGACGAAGATGGGCAGCGCCATGCGCGCCGTCGCGGAGGACCGGGATGCGGCCGCCCTCATGGGGATCGATGCCAACAAGGTGATCATCTTCACCTTCGTGCTCGGCGCCTGCATGGCCGGCATAGGCGGCGTGCTCTATTGCTTCGTGTACAAGCAGATCTACTTCTACATGGGTTTCCTGCCCGGCATCAAAGCATTCAGCGCGGCGGTGCTCGGCGGCATCGGCAATATCCCGGGCGCAATGTTCGGCGGCTTCTTCCTCGGGGTAATCGAATCGATCGGGCCGCCGCTGTTCCTCGACGGGCTCGGCATTCCCGCGCCCTATCAGATGCGCGATCTCGTTGCGTTCACCCTCCTCGTCATGGTGCTGGTGTTCCGGCCGCAAGGACTGCTGGGTGAAGCACTGGCCAAGAAACGGGCATAGCGCGGGGAGCGCGAAGCCCAGCGCGACAACCACGGGGAAACCCGCCGTTCATGGCTGCGGCCGGCGCAGCCGGGCTGTGAACGGAAGAGGGATCAGGTAAAGGACATGTCTTTCGAGGTCGTTGCCTCCAGCCGGATCGAGACCGTCAAATACACCCCCTGGCGGCATGTGCGCACCGTTGGCCTGCAGGCGGGCTTGCTGTGCGTGCTCCTGGCGGCGGTGGGCATTCTCGGTTTATTTAACAGGCGGCCGATCATCGTCGGCGAGCTCACGCTGGGCTATGCGGTGCTGGGGCTCGTCTTCCTCTGCGCCGGCATTCTGGTGGCCAAGCGCAGACTGTTTCCGACCGTCGGCGGCCTCATCCTCGGCGGCGCCGTTGCCGGCCTGATCGGTGCCGCGGTGCTGTCGCTGCTCACCGCCGTGCTCAGCCTTTACAGTCTGCGCTGGATCTTCGTGGCGCTGGACCCGCCGCTCCTGAAGATGCTGACCTTCACCTATTCAACCCCGGTCGGAATCGGGTTGATGCTGCTCACCGGCCTCTGCCTGGGGGGTCTAGGCGCCACTCTGATCGTCCTGCCGGAGCGGATCCGCGCGCCCATTCTCGGCGGGCTGATCGGTGCGGGCATCGCCGGGCTCTTCCAGGAGATGATTCGCCCGATCCTCGCGAACAGCCCGGTGACCAGGCCACTGCACAACCTGATCTATACCTGGACCGGCCTCACCCAGAACGGCGCCATCATCCTGTTCGTGGTGGTGGCGCTCTGCGTTGCCGGCTGGCAAGCGGTGCGCGGCGATGTGAAGTCGCGCTATGCCCAGCTCCCGGCGCCGACCCGCACCCGGCTGCGGTGGGGCTATATCGCGGCCGCGGCGCTGCTCTTTCTGCTGTTCCCGGCCTTTGCCGGCAACTTCATCGGCCAGGTGCTGCTGACGGTGGCGCTGTTCACGCTGATGGGCATGGGGCTCAATCTGGAAGTCGGCCTTGCCGGCCTGCTCGATTTGGGGTTCGTGGCTTTTTACGCGGTCGGCGCCTATGTGACGGGGCTTCTCACCGCCGACAGTCCCTTCGCGCTCGCGCATCTCTCCTGGTGGGAGGCCATGCCGATCGCGGTGTTCGCCTCGGTCGTGGTGGGCGTGCTGTTCGGCATTCCGGTGCTGAAGGTGCGCGGCGACTATCTCGCGGTGGCGACCCTGGGGCTCGGTGAAATCGTGCGCGTCATCGTGCTTTCGGATGCCGCCGCGCCGCTGCTGGCGGGCGCCAAGGGCATTCTGCAGATTCCGCGGCCACAGATCGGAGATTTCCATTTCTATACCCCCGTCTCCATGTTCTATCTGGCCCTGGCGGCCTCGGTGGTTGCGGCCTATTGCGCCTGGCGCCTCGAGGACTCCCGCCTGGGCCGCGCCTGGAAGGCCATTCGCGATGACGAGGACGTGGCCCAGGCGCTCGGCATCAACCTCATCCAGGTGAAGCTTCTGGCCTACGGTCTGGGTGCCGCTTTTGCCGGGCTCGCCGGCTCGCTGTTCGCGGCCATGCTGGGTTCCATCTACCCGCACAGCTTCCAACTGATCATCTCGATCAACATTCTGGCGCTGATCATCGTGGGCGGCATGGGTAGCCTGCCGGGGGTGGTGGTGGGCGCGGCCGTGCTGATCGGGTTGCCGGAGGTGCTGCGCGAGTTCGGCGAGTACCGGTTCCTGTTCTACGGGCTCGCCATCATCCTGGTCATGCGCATCAAGCCTGAAGGTCTGTGGCCCTCGGCCGCCAAGCGGCGCGAGCTCAAGATCGATGCAGAAACGCGGGCCGAGCAGACCGCCCAGCACGGGCCGAGCACCGCCGTGCAGAAGGTGTAGTCTCCATGGCCATGCCTCTTCTCAAACTGGAGCAGATGACAAAGCGCTTCGGCGGCCTCATTGCCGTCGACAGCCTGGACCTGGATGTGGAGGAAAAGAGCATCCACTCCATCATTGGCCCGAATGGGGCCGGCAAGACCACGGTGTTCAACTGCATCATGGAGTTCTACGAGCCCACGGAGGGCGCGATCTGGTTCGCCGGCGAGCGGATCGACGGGGTGACGCCGGATCGGGTCGCGGCAGCGGGTATCAACCGCACCTACCAGAACATCAGGCTGTTCCGGAACTTGACCGCGATCGAGAACATCCTCGTGGGCATGCATATCCACCTGAAGTCGAATTGGCTCGGCGCGATCCTGAATACGCGCTTCACACGCCAGGACGAGGAGGCGGCGCAGGAAGAAGCGCTGCGGATTCTCGATTTCGTCGGTCTCAAGGGCCGCGGCGACACGGTGGCCCGTAACCTTGCCTATGGCGAGCAGCGGCGGCTCGAGGTCGGGCGGGCGCTGGCCACCAAGCCGCGCCTCTTGCTGCTGGACGAGCCGATGGCCGGCATGAACCCGCGCGAGAGCTACGACATGATGAGCTTCGTGCGGCGGCTGCGGGATGAGCTGGGTGTGACCATTCTGCTGATCGAGCATTCCATGCGGGTGGTGATGGGCATCTCCGACCAGATCAGCGTCCTCGACCACGGCGTGAAGATCGCCGAAGGCACGGCGTCCGAGGTGCAGAACAATCCCAAGGTGATCGAGGCCTATCTTGGCGCAAACACAGAAAAGGCGTTGAAGTGATGGCGATGGCTGAGGCAAGCGCACCCACACCGGCGCCATCGAAGGGCAATGAGAGCAGCGCAGCGCTGCTGAGCGTCCGCAACCTGCATGTCTATTACGGCAAGATCCATGCTCTTCAGGGCGTTTCGCTGGCGGTTGGCCAGAACCAGATCGTGACGCTGATCGGCGCGAACGGCGCGGGCAAGACCACGACCCTTAGGGCCATTTCCGGGATCCTCGCGTCAACCGACGGCGACGTGGTCTATAATGGCGAATCCATCACGGAGCTTTCGCCTTTCGCCATCGTCGGCAAGGGGCTGGTGCAGGTGCCCGAGGGGCGGCGCATCTTCTCGCGCATGACGGTTGCGGAAAATCTCCGGATCGGCGCCTTCCTGCAGAAAGACAGGCAGTGGATCGCCGACACCGAGGCGCGGGTTCTGGACATGTTTCCGGTGCTGAAGGAGCGCTTCCGGCAGGTGGCCGGCACGCTCTCGGGCGGCGAGCAGCAGATGCTCGCCATGGCGCGCGCCCTGATGTCGAGGCCCAAGGTGCTGCTGCTGGACGAACCCAGCATGGGACTCGCGCCATTGCTGGTGCAGAGGATTTTCGAGACGGTCGGCGAGATCCGCAAGCAGGGCGTGGCGGTGCTGCTGGTCGAGCAGAACGCGTTCATGGCGCTGCAGATCGCCGACTACGGCTATGTGCTGGAGACGGGCGCCATCACCCTTGAGGGACCTGCCAGCCATCTTCTCGAGAATCCGCAGGTCAAGGAAGCTTATCTGGGCTGAAGGAAATTTCGTCATGGGTGTCGAGGGAAAGGGCATCGTCATCACCGGCGGTGCCAGTGGGCTCGGTTTGGCCACGGTGGAGATGCTGGCGGCCCGCAAAGCAAAGATCGCCATCATCGACATCAACCCGGCGGTGCTGAACCCGCTGGTGGAGCGGCTGTCGGGCTCGGGCGCGGAGGTATTCGGCATCACCGGCGATATCGTGCCCAAGGCCGAAGCCTATCGCCTGTTTGCCCAGGCCGCCGAGCGACTCGGCCGTGTCGACGGCTTGGTCAACTGCGCCGGTGTCTATCCGCGGAGGGAGATCCTGGCGATCACCGACGAGGACTGGGATCTCGATTTCTCGGTCAATGTGCGCGGCACCTACAATCTCATGGCCGCGGCCGTGGAGAAGATGCAAGGCCAGGACATTGTCGGCACCGTCCGCGGCCGGATCGTGAACATAACCTCGGTGGATGCGTTCAAGGCGCATCCGAAGAATGCTCACTACGCCGCAACGAAGGCAGCGGTGGCGAGCCTGACGAAGTCATTTGCCGATGCATTCGCGCCGGATCAGATCCTGATAAACTCCGTGGCGCCCGCCGGCATCGCCACGGAGAAGGCCAAGGCGGCAGGTTTCCTGCCGGAGCTTGCTTCGCACACGCCCCTGGGTCGCAATGCGCAGCCGGACGACATCGCCGAGTGGATCGTGTTCATGCTGAGCGATGCCAACCGCTACATGACCGGCGAGAACGTGATTGTCAGCGGCGGCTATATCTACGCTTGAAGCAGGCGCATTCGGCGCGAGTTCCGGCCATTTTCCGTTCTGAGGTAATGCCATGAAGCTTGGCTTGTTCAACCTGATGACGCAGCGGGATGCGTCCACCTCGCCCCGCACCATCGTGGAGGATACCCTGTCCATGGTGAAGCTGGCGGACGAGGCGGGCTTCGACGTCGCCTGGTTCGCGGAGCATCATTTTTCCAATTATTCCGTATGCCCCTCACCGCTGATGATGGCCTCCTATGCGGCGGGCGTGACCCGCAAGATCAGGCTGGGCGCGGCCGTGCTGGTGCTGCCGCTCTATGATCCGGTGCGGCTGGTGCAGGAGCTCGGGCTGCTCGATGTACAGTCCAACGGGCGCGCCATCATCGGCATCGGCTCCGGCTATCAGCAATACGAGTTCGACCGCTACAACCGTAAGCTCGCCGACAAGGTCGACCTGATGATGGAGATCTGGGACATCATCGAGATGGGCATGCGGGACGGCTACATCGCCTATGAGGGAAAGCACTTCAAGGTGCCGCCCTCGCCCATCGCCCTGCGGTCCTTGCAGCCGGGCGGGCCCGAGGTCTATGTGACGGGCCTCGACTCGCGCGTGCTGCAACGGGTGGCGCGCAGCGGAAGCGTGCCGTTCATCACCGCCGGCTGGAAGGGCTTTCCTCTGCTGCGGGACATGGCGACGCAAGTGCGCGCGCAATATGCGGCCGCGGGCGTTTCCACCGACCGCATGCCGCTCGGCGTGCAGCAATATGTCTTCGTCACGGACGACAAGGCCGAGGCGCTGGACATGGCGGAGCGGGCCCGGGTGGTGGCCCGCATCGTGACGGCCATGCGGGCCGGGGTGCCCGAACTCGAGGGGCATTTCATCAAGGCGCCACCCATGCCGGACGAGCCGCCGCTGGAGACGTTCCGGGACAATCTCGTCTTTGGCGATGCCCACTACGTGGCGGAGAAGCTTGCCCACGAAATTCGCACGCTCGGCATCACCCACCTTTCCTGCTTCATGCAGATCGGCACCGTTCCCGGGGCCCGGGCGCGCGCGTCACTCGAGCGCTTTGCCCGCGACGTGGTGCCGCTTCTGGAGAAGGAATTCGGCATGCCGCTCGACGAGATCAACGCGGAGCGCCTGCCTCCCGCCAGGGTGGCTGCGTCGGCCTGATGGCACCGGCCAGCAGCCCTCAGGGCGCGGCGTTGTAATCCTCCTCCGACACCTCCTCCAGCCAATCCACGGTTGATCCGTTCAGGGCCTCGTGGATGGCGAGATGGGTCATGCTGGTGTTGGGCGCGGCGCCATGCCAGTGCTTCTCGCCGGGCGGGAACCAGATGATATCGCCTGCACGGATCTCCACGATGTTTTCGCCCCAGGTCTGGGCTCGGCCACAGCCGCTCAGCACATAGAGGGTCTGGCCCAACGGGTGGGTGTGCCAGGCCGTGCGCGCACCCGGGTCGAAGGTCACCACCGTCGCGCGCACCCGCGCCGGCTCAGGCGCCTCGATGACCGGGTTCTGCAAGGTCTTGCCGGTGAACCATCCGGCTTTACCCGGCCGGGACGGTATCGAGCCGCAGCGCTTGATCTCCATGTGAGGTCCTCTCGTCCTTCCTGACGCGACTGCACGGCACCATTCCGATCAGCGCGCTGCCTGTCAATCCTCAGCGCGCCGAACGTGCACCGCACCGGCCAGGTCACCGCCCTGCGCGACCTCATCAATTCGAAGCACATTTGCGATCTGCCGTGAACTCATTCGTGAGGAGACCGGATTAATCTCCCCAGTTCGGTCAATTGTTTTTGGAGGATTTTATGAGACCCCTGCATTTCAAGATCGTGCCTCTCGCGATCGCCGGCCTGATCTTGGCCGGTGAACCCGCCAAGGCTGACACGTTCTGGCAAGATCAGCCGCGCGGCCAGCCTGGCGCCGACCCCGCCCCGGACAATACCTATTCATGGAAGGACAACGGCCTGTGGGGTCTGCATACGGGCTATGGCCATGTCTGGCTGACCGATGAAGATGCTCGCCCGCATCTATATTCACCCAATGCGGCATACAACAGCAGGCATTTTCGCAACCCAGGTAAAGCATACATCAGAAGAGCAGAGGAATAACATAAGTTTTCTTCATGTTCTGTAGCTCCAATTGCGGAATATGAACGGGAGATGAACAGCTCGTTCACGAAACTCAAGGTTTTGTGATACACTTTCTTACAATTTATTACAAGCGCGAGGGTGAATTCCTGACGGCCGAACATTACCATCTATTCATGATGCGACTGATGGAGATTCGTCATGTCAATCGCTAAGCCCAAGTTGTTTGCAGCGTTGATCGCCGGTGCGCTGGCGATTGGCGGGTTGGCCAGCAGCGCTTCCGCGGCGCCTCTGAGCCAAGCGAATGTCGCCACCGGTGTCGAGAAGGTCAATGTGGAAGAGGTCCGCGACCGCCATTGGCGCGGAGACCGTCGCCATTGGCGGGGGCATCGCCACTGGCACCGCCATGGGGACTGGAGGCGCTACAAGCGGTGGTACAGGCACGGGCGCTGGTATGGACCGCGCTACCGCTACCGGCGGCCGGGCTACACCTACTTCTATGGTGGGTACTGGTATCCTTGGCCGTGGTGGATGGGTCCCGGTCCGGTGATCGTGTTCCGTCCGTGATGCCTCGCAGATTGCGGCACGAGCACCCCTCCCGAGGATGACGGAGGGGTGCTTGCGTTTGCGCGTTGACCCGGCATGGGGCTGGAGTCATTCTAGGAATTGATCCGTTCAAGGTCGATCGGATCGCGCTCCGGTTGCTTTAGCTCTGGCGGTTTCCGCGGCCAACTGGAGCTTGGCTTGGAAATGCCAGCGTGCAAAACGCGAGGACGTGCCGATGAAATTGGACCACGAGGCGCTTGCGGCCGCCAGCGCACCGCTGACCCGGGCGCGCGCCATGCCAGCGGGTTTCTATACCGACCCGGAGATCTTTGCGCGCGAGCGCGAGCGCCTGTTCCTGAAGCATTGGTTCTTTCTGTGCCGCGAAGAGCAGCTGCCGAACCCGGGCGACTACCGCGCCTTCGACACGCCGGGCGGACCCATCGTTCTGATCCGCGGCAAAGACGAGGTGCTCCGCTGCTTTGCGAACTATTGCCGGCATCGCGGATCGATCCTGCTGGAGGGCGAGGGCAATTGCGGCGGGCGGATCATCTGCCCCTATCACGCCTGGAGCTATTTCAGTGACGGCAGGCTGTATGGCTGCCCGGACATGCAGGACGCGGAGGGCTTCGACCGGGTGGAAAACGGCCTGGTGCCGCTTTCGCTGGACAGCTGGAACGGCTTCCTCTTCGCCAATTTCTCGCGTCAGCCCAAGCCGTTGCTCGAGCATTTGGGCGATCTGCCTCGGCGCTTCGCGTCGCACCGGCTGGACCGCATGCGCTGCACCTGGAAAATCACCCTGGATGCCGCGTGCAACTGGAAGCTCGTGCTCGAAAATGCCATGGAGACCTATCACACCGGCATCGTGCACAAGAACACTGTCGGTGCACAGCAATCGCGCACGCTGCCGACCGAGGGCGACTGGATCTGCATCCAGGTGATCAGCGGGCGCAGCATCGCGACGCTTCCCGGCGCACCGCCGCCGTTCGAGCCCATCGAGGGGCTCGACGAGGATGCGCGCATGGGCACCTATTTCACGGTGATCTTCCCGACCTGCCAGTTCGCCGTCGCCCAGGATTCGATGTGGTGGCTCAATGTCACGCCGGTTGCCCATGACCGCTCGAAGGTGGAGATCGGCGGCTGCTTCCCCGAGGACAAGCTGCACCGGGCGGATTTCGAGGAAAAGGCTGCGGCCTATTACCAGCGCTGGGAGCTGGTCGGCCGCGAGGATATCGGCATTCTCGAAAAGCAGCAGAAGGCGCTGACTTCAGTGCTCTACAAGCCCGGACCGCTGTCCTGGCGCGACGATATGGTGCAGGCGCTGGGGCTGTGGGTGCTCGACAACACGCGGCTTTGAGCCGGGCACGACGATGAGTTCAACGTAACCACTCTCGTCATTGCAGCGCTCGACGCGGCGATTCAGGGACCAGGACAGAAAGCTATAGCGGTTCCTGGCTCCCCTCCCCCTGAGCAACAGGCGCTGGGCCTCCGCTCTAGACTCATCAGCGGCAGGCCCTCTCAGGCAAGCTCCGGCAGTGGACGTTCGGAAATATCAAGAATGGCGCCAAGGCCGGCACGGGTCATCTTCGCCGCCTGGTCGCCACGGTTGAGCACGAAGAGCAGCAGCGAGCGCCCTGTCACTTCATAGACCGCCCCGATATTGTGGCGGGTCATATCGGAGCGATCCGGCACATTGGTGTCGATCAGACAAACCCAGTTATTGCCTTCGGCGACTTCCGGCAGGGTGAACTTCACCACATCATGATAGGCGTTGGTGACGATGAGCAGCGTTGCATCGTCGCCCCGGCGCTTGATGCCCGTGGGCTGAGCACGCCCGTCTATCAGCATGCCGAAGCACTTGGCCTTGCCATCCTCCCACTGCTCTTGGCTCATTTCCTCGCCAGTGGGCGAGATCCAAGTGAGGTCCTTGACGTCAAGCTCCTCATTATACTCGGTGCCGAGAAAGCGGCCACGGTGCAGAATGGGATAGGTCATGCGCACGGCGATCAGCTTGCGCACGAATTCCAGCAGGGCACGCCCGCGCGGGGTTATCCCTTCCCAGTTCAGCCAGGTGATCTCGTTGTCCTGGGCATAGGCGTTGTTGTTGCCTTGCTGAGTGTGGCCGAACTCGTCTCCCGCCAGGATCATGGGCGTGCCCTGCGCGAGCAGCAAGGTGGCCAGCATGTTGCGCTTCTGGCGTTCGCGCAGCTCGATGATGGCCTCGTCGTCGGTCGGGCCCTCCACCCCGTGGTTCCAGGAATGGTTGTTGGAATGGCCGTCGCGGTTCTCTTCGCCATTGGCCTCGTTGTGCTTGTCGTTATAGGAAACCACGTCGTTGAGGTTGAAGCCGTCATGGGCGGTGATGAAGTTGACGCTCGCCCACGGCCTGCGGCCGCGCTTGTTGAACAGGTCGCCCGAGCCGGCGATGCGGGCCGCGAAATCGGGCAGCTTGCCGTCGTCGCCCTTCCAGTATGAGCGCACCGTGTCCCTAAACTTGTCGTTCCACTCCGCCCAGCCCGGCGGGAACTGGCCGACCTGGTAGCCGCCTGGACCGATATCCCACGGTTCGGCGATCAGCTTTATGCCCGAGAGCACCGGGTCCTGGCGGCAGGCGTCAAGGAAGCCGCCGCCCTCGTCGAAGCCATAGGGCTCGCGGGCAAGAATAGTGGCGAGGTCGAAGCGGAAGCCGTCTACCCGCATCTCGGTGGCCCAATAGCGGAGGGAGTCGGCCACCATCTGGAGGACGCGCGGGTGCGACAGGTTCACGGTATTGCCGGTGCCGGTATCGTTGATGTAGTAGCGCTTCTGGTCGGGCAGCAGGCGGTAGTAGCTCGCATTGTCAATGCCCTTGAGCGAGAGCGTCGGACCGAGCTCGTTGCCTTCCGCCGTGTGGTTGTAGACCACATCCAGGATGACCTCGAGGCCAGCGGCATGGAACTGGTTCACCATCTCCTTGAATTCGTTCACGGAGGACGAGTGGAGATAGCGCGGCTCGGGCGCAAAGAACGCGATGCTATTATAGCCCCAGTAGTTGCGGAGCCCCTTCTCGACGAGATAGCTGTCGTCGATGAAGGCATGCACCGGCAGGAATTCGGCGACGGTGATGCCGAGGCCGCGCAGGTAGCGCGGCACGCGGTCATGGATGAGCGCGGCGAAAGTGCCACGCTCGTCCTCCGGAACATGCGGATTGAGCTTGGTGAAACCCTTCACGTGCATTTCGTAGATGACCGCGCGCTCCCAGGGAACACGCGGCCGGCGCTCGGGGCCCCAAGTGAAGGCAGGATCGATCACCCGGCATTTCGGCATGAGATGGGCGCTGTCGCGCCCGTCGAAGGCCAGGTCCTTGTCGGCATGGCCGATCTTGTAGCCGAACAGCTCCTCGCCCCAGGTAAGCTTGCCCACCAGCTGCTTGGCATAGGGGTCGATCAGCAGCTTGTTCGGGTTAAAGCGGTGGCCGGCATCGGGCTCGTATGGCCCGTGAACGCGATATCCATAGACGGTTCCGGGCCGCGCGGCCGGCAAGTAGCCGTGCCAGACTTCGTCCGTGTATTCCGGCAGCTCGATGCGCTCGAGCTCCGTCTCACCCTCCGCGTCGAACAGGCATAGCTCGACGCAGGTGGCATTCGCCGAGAAGATGGCGAAGTTGACGCCAAGGCCGTCCCACGTGGCGCCCAAGGGGAAAGGCAGCCCTTCGCGTATCGCAGAACGCCTGACCGCTGGTTTTGCCACACCTACCGATGGCCCGGGTGATTTCTTCTGCACGACCGTCCCCAACCCAAAGCTGCCGGGGTACAAACCGCACAAGCCCGTGCTGGTTCCCTGTAAGGTGGCCAGCCCTGGATCATCCTTACACGGATCGGGCGGTCAGACGCCCCGCTCGAACAGCATTCCAGCATTGGGTACGACGTCGTTCACGCCGGCGAGACGCATGCAGTGCCAGGCCAGGGCATGGTCGCTGGAGGTGACGGGAATGCCGATCTCCGCCTCGATGCCGGCGACCTCCTCGCACAGGCGCAAGCTGGTGCAGGATACGAAGACGGCGTCCAGCTTGGCGCGCCGGCTCAAGATCTTGATCCCCTCGGCAATCGAGCGAGGCGAGATGCGGGCCGCCTCGCGGTCGTCAACCTTGTCAAAGGTGGCGAAGGCGGCAACGTTCACGCCCTTGCTTTCGAGATAGGCGCGGACGGTCTCGTTCACCTCGGCGGAATAAGGGGTAAGCACGCCGATCCGGTCGGCGCCGAAGGTCTTGAAGGCGGCAAAGGCGGCGGTGATAGGGGTCGTGCAGGCAATGCCCGGCCGCGCCTTGCGGATTTCCTCGAAAATCACCTCTTCGCCCAGAACCATGCTGGCGGAGGTGCAGCCAAAGCCGACCACGTCGAGGGGCAGGCCGGGCAGGATCAGTTCCGTTGCCGGGGCGATCTTGTCGCGCATGGCGCGCAAGGTCTCGTTGGTGACCATCACGTCGTTGAGCACCCGGGTCGCATAGAAGGCAACGCCGTCGCCGCGCACCACCTGGCGGAATTCATGCTCCATAGTCTGGTCGGTGGACAGCACGAGGAGGCCGATGGCAGCGCGGTGGGCAATTCCTTGGTCCAGCTCGCAATCCAGCACGCCGAGATCGAGGAACTCGGTGCTGGCTGACGTTTGTCGTGCAAGTGCCTGAGTCATGGGTGTGTTCCCTATGCGGCGAGCCCGTCGAGTGGAATGGCGGGCTTGCGGCCGGCGATGATATCGGCGGCGATGCGCGCCGAACCGTTCGACATGGTCCAGCCGATATGGCCATGTCCGGTGTTGAAATAGAGGTTGCGGTAGCGGCTCTGGCCGATGATCGGCATGTTGGTCGGCGTCATCGGCCGCAAGCCCGCCCACATGAAGGCGCGGTCGTAGTCGGCCCCATCGGGATAGAGCTCCTGGACGATGCCTTTCATGAAGGCGAAGTCTCCGGGTTTGTGGCTGGTGTTGTAGCCGGCGAATTCGGCGGTGGCGGTGACGCGGACCCGATCACCCATCCGCGTGATCGCCACCAGGTTATTCTCGTCCACCGACGCAATGGTCGGGGCCGCGCCGTGATTCCCGATCGGGATCGTCAGCGAGTAACCCTTCACCGGATAGATCGGCAGGTCGATGCCGATGGGCTTGGCGAGGATCGGGCTGTAATTGCCGGCCGACAGCACGTAGAGATCGCCCTTGACCTCGCCCTTGTCGGTCTGAATGCCGGTGACCTGGCCGCCCGAAACGTTGATGCGCGTGGCGGCGGTGCCGGTGAGGAACTCGGCGCCGCGCTCGATGCACACCTTGGCAAGACCGTTGGTGAACTTATTGCAATCGCCCGTCTCGTCGGTCGGGCAATAGACGGCGCCGGCGATCTTGTGGGCGGCGGAGGACAGGGACGGGTCGAGCTTGACGATCTCGTCGCGGCCGATGGTCTGCATCTCCTGGCCGTCATCGGCGAGGATCTTCATGTGGGCGACGCCGCGCTCGAGCGATTCCTCATCGCGGTAGAAAAAGATGATGCCGCGGCGGTTGTTGTCGAACTGAATGTTCTCCTTCGCCACCACCTCGTGCAGCACGCCTTGGGAATAGGTGGCCAGCCGATGTTTGCGCAGGGTGTTTATCCGTGCCCGTTCCTCGGTGCATTGCGCCAGGAATTTCAGCGACCAAGTCCATAGCCGCGGGTCGAGCGAGGGCTTGAAGCGCAGCGCCTGGTTCTTCTTCACCAGCGACTTGAGCAGAATCATCGGGGCCTGGGGCGACGACCAGGCGAAGGAATGGCCGGGCGCGATCATGCCGGCATTGCCCCAGCTGGTTTCTTCCGCCACCTGCGGCTGGCGCTCGATGAGGGTCACTTCGTGACCATCCTGCTGCAGCTGGTAGGCGGTGGTTACGCCGACGACCCCGCCTCCTATGACGACAATCTTCATCGATCACCCCTGCCCGCTCGGTGGTTGCAATCAGAGGTCTCCCCTCGACCTCGCCATTCACTAGACATGGACGTTAGGGCGGGGATGGACCACCGTCAATCCATTGCCAGCGCTCATTATACACTTCTGCGCTAAATTTTTGGTCCCGGACCAGACGGCCGGCGGAGGCGTCGCTACTCCGCGGCCATGGCCGACGTGTGAGCTGGGTCCGGCTCAAGCCAGTGATCGAGGAACCGGGCGAGCCAGACGCGCACGGCCGCGTCATAGAGGCGGCGGCCTTCGAAATGGGCACGGCGCGGCTGTGCGTTCGGCAGCTCGAACCTGGGCGCGCCGCGCACGGTCCACCGGTGCAGCATCTGCAACGTGATCTCCGGATGGAACTGGATGCCGAAGGCCTTCCGGCCATAGCGGAAGGCCTGGTTCTCGAAGTGGGCGCCGCGGGCCAGCAGCTCGGCCCCGGCGGGCAGGGAAAATCCCTCCCGGTGCCAATGGTAGACGTGGCTCGGCCAGTGGAACAATGTCTGCCCCAAGGGCGTGGGGTAGATCGGGTAGTAGCCGATCTCGACCAACCCTTCCGGATGAGGCGTGACCGCGCCGCCAAGATGGCGCGACAGCATCTGGGCCCCGAGGCAGATCCCGAGAAAGGGCTTGTCTTCCTTCAGCGGAACACCGATCCAGTCGATCTCGCGGGCAATGAACGCGTCGCAGTCATTCGCACTCATCGGGCCGCCGAAGATCACGACGCCGGCGTGGTCATCCAGCCTTTCCGGCAAGGGGCAGCCCAGACAGGGCCGGCGAATGTCGAGCTCATAGCCCCGCTCGCGCAGCATGAGTCCGACCCGTCCGGGACTCGATGACGCCTGATGCACGACGATGAGGATCTTGTTCGGCGCAGACTTCATGAAGCAACCAGGTCCAGGCGCAAATCGCTTGGCATACTAGACACTTATTCTTTCATATTCCTGAGAAAAGAGCGATGGGACCCATGCATAGCCGCCATGACGCAGATGCAAAACAGCGGAATTGTTGCGGCGCGGCAACGTCAGGACCCTAGCCGCAGCGAGATTTCGATGATGGCCCGGTCGCCGGGGATTTCGCGCGGCAGGCGCTTGAAGGGCGCTGCGGCGCGGATCGCCTGCAGGCCCACCTGATCGAGATCGCGATAGCCGGAGGAGCGGGTGAGTTGCACGCTCACCAGCTTTCCTTGCCTGGTGATCACGGCCTGGTATTGGGCAACGCCGCGCCGAGATTCGCTGCCCGGCGGATAGACCAGGCGGGCGACGATCTTGTCCCGCAGGGCGTTGAGATAAGGGTCGCCGCCACCGCCCGGCCCACTGCTCATGCCGGAAAGACCGCGGGCCGGCCGTGGGATCTCGAAGGCAGGGGGTAGGTCAAGCTTGGGAACGCCGGCCATCATCTGTGGCGGATCCGGTGCCTTGGGCTCGGTGCCGGTTTCCGACTCCACCAGCTTCGGCATTTCCGGCGCGGGCTTGGCCTGCTGCTCGACCTGCTGCGGCGACAGCTCGGGCCTCGCCGGCTCGGGCTTTTCCTCAGGCTGCTCGACCTTGGGCGCATCGCTGGGCGGAAGCTGCGTGTTGTCCGTCGCGCCGCTCTGCCGCAGCACGGGCTCAGACTGCTGCTCTTCCGGCTTTTTCTCCGGCTCCGGCTCGGGCTTCTGCTCCTCTGCCTCCTGGGGGGCAGGCGGGGGCGGAGGCGGCATGGTCACCAGCTCCACCGGTATGGCCTGCGGCACATCGAGCTGGCTCGCGCCGGGAAACTGGTAGATCACCGCGGCGAAGACCAGCACATGCAGCAACAAGGCCAGGAGCCAGGTGACGGTCCAGCGCAGAGCTTCCCGCCGGGCCGGCGTCGGCGATGCGGGCACGAGCGGCTCGGGGTGCACGGTCTCCAGAATGGACGCGTCGGCGGTGCTCAGGACGTTTCCTCTAGGCTCGAGGTGCTTGATCGGAACAGCGGACTTAAGCCGTCCTTGCGGCGTTAACATTATGCATGCGGCGCCCATTTCGCCAGATGCCAACGCGACATTGTGAGCCCGCCTCGGGCATACGAAAAATCCTCGGCCGCAGCAAACTGGCGCTAGAGTGTAGCGGTGAAGGCTCTACGATGGCAGATCTGAACGGAGGGGATGCGAAATGACACGGCTGGTGCTCGTGATAGCTGCTCTGCTCCTGCTGGCGGGATGCGAGACCGTGACGCCCGGTGCCTCGGTGCGCGGCAATTCCGACGTAATGCGCGGATCAGCAGGGGTTGGCATTCCGCTGTGACCTGGCCTTTGCGGGCTGCCTGCCGCGAGCGCGTCTGCAACTATTGACCGAGTTGGTCCAGTCCGCAAAAGCTGCTATGCGCAAGCAAAGCGGCGAATGAGAACATATCGCCAACCAAAGGGGACGTGAAAAGCATGCAAGCCCTTCTGGCGTTCAGCCGCCTGATCGATCGGCTGAATGCGCGGTTTGCCATCGTTGCGAATTACTGCGTGCTGGTTGCGGTGCTGATCAGCGCCGGGAATGCGGTGATGCGCTACGTGCTGAGCTACAGCTCGAACGCGTTCCTCGAGGTGCAGTGGTACCTATTTGCGGCGATGGTCATGCTCGGCACGTCCTATACTCTCAAGAACAACGGGCATGTGAGAGTGGACCTGATCTATTCCTCGGTGGGTGACCGGCAGCGGCTCTATATCGACCTGCTCGGCCTGATCTTCTTCCTTCTGCCGGTGACCGGATACCTCATCTATCTGACGGTGCCCTTCTTCCTTGCCTCGTTCCGGAGCGGGGAGATGTCCATGAATGCAGGCGGCTTGATCCTCTGGCCGGCGAAGCTGATGATCCCGCTGGGCTTTATCCTGCTCGCCCTGCAGGGAATTTCAGAGCTGATCAAGCGAATCGGCGCGCTGACCGGGCAGGTGGAGCTCGATACACACTACGAGAAGCCGCTGCAGTAAGGCGGCCAACAAGAAAGCCAAGAGGGGAAACGCGTCCGCATGTTTGAATACGGCATCATGCCCCCGCTCATGTTCGCGGGCCTCGTCCTCTTTCTGCTCTATGGTTTTCCGGTCGCGTTTTCGCTGGCCGCCTGCGGCTTGTTCTTCGGCGCCATCGGCATTCTGACCGGACATTTCGATGCGGTCTTCCTGCAGGCGCTGCCGCTGCGGTTCTTCGGCGTACTCTCCAACGACCTGCTGCTTGCAATTCCCTTCTTCACCTTCATGGGCGCCATTCTGGAGCGCAGCGGGCTGGCCGAGGATCTCCTGGAAGGGGCGGGGCAGCTATTCGGGCCGCTGCCAGGCGGACTCGCCTATGCGGTCGTGCTGGTCGGGGCGGTGATGGGCGCGATCACCGGCACGGTGGCGGCGTCGGTCATCGCCATGGGCATCGTGTCGCTTCCGATCATGATGCGCTACGGCTACAGCACGCGGGTCGCGACCGGGGTGATCGCCGCCTCCGGAACGATCGCGCAGCTGATCCCGCCGTCGCTCGTGCTGATCATCCTGGCCGACCAGCTCGGCCGGTCGGTGGGCGACATGTATGCGGGCGCGATCGGACCGTCGCTGCTGCAGGTCGCCATATTCCTGATCTTCATCCTGGTGATGTCGATCGTGCGGCCGCACACTATGCCGCCGCTTCCCAAGGAAGCCCGGACGGCCAGCAGCCTGCAGCTCCTGTGGCGGGTGGCCAAGGCCATGGTGCCGTCACTGGTGCTGATGTTCCTGGTGCTGGGCACCATCTTCCTGGGGCTTGCCACGCCGACGGAAGCGGGCGCAATGGGCGCGGTGGGCGCCATGCTGCTGGCGATCATGCATCGGCGCCTCACTTGGGCGCTTGTGCGGGAGGGCATGGCCTCCACGACCCGCATCACCGCCATGGTGGTGTTCATCCTGATCGGCTCGACCGTGTTCAGCCTGGTGTTCCAGGGCATGGACGGCGGCCACTGGGTGCAGCATCTTCTCTCGGGGCTGCCGGGCGGCGTGCTGGGCTTCCTGATCTTCGTCAACGTGTTCGTGTTCTTTCTGGCATTCTTCCTCGATTTCTTCGAGATCGCCTTCATCGTCATTCCCATGCTGGTGCCGGCGGCCCAGGCCTTGGGGATCGATCTGGTCTGGTTCGGCGTGCTCCTGTGCGTGAACATGCAGACGGCGTTCATGCACCCGCCTTTCGGCTTCGCGCTCTTCTACCTGCGCGGGATCGCGCCGAAGAGCGTGCGCACGTCGGACATATACATGGGTGCGATACCCTGGCTCACCCTGCAGCTGCTGCTGGTCTTCGTCGTGATCTTCTGGCCAGAGACGGTGACGTACTGGATCCGAAAGGAGAGGACGGTCGACCCTTCCACCATTCAGTTGAACGTGCCGATGCCGGGCGCAGGGCCGAGCAGCCCGACAGCGCCGAGCTTCGGCGCGCCCCCGCCGAGCTTCGGGGCACCTCCGCCGCCGAGTTTCGGGGCGCCTCCGCCGCCGAGTTTCGGGGCGCCTCCCCCGGCGAACACGCCGCCAGGCCAGACCACGACACCCCCTCCACCAAGCTTTGGAGCGCCACAACAGCAGCAGCCTTGAACAGCAAAAGCCCGGACATCATCAATGCCCGGGCTCCATGGTCTCGATAGCTCAGCGATTATTTGCCGGCGGCCTGCTGGCTGTAGACATAACTGTCGTAGCTGTATTCCGCCACCCGGAACCATTCGTAGATCTGGCTGCGGAACGTCTTCCACGGCTCATACATCTTCTTCCAGGCCGGATTCGTGTCGGCAAGCTCGTCATAGATCTTGAACGCCTGCTCGTAGCTCGCATCGAGCACGTCGCGCGGCAGTGGCCGGAGCTGCACGCCCTTGCCGACGAGGCTGCGGATCGCCTGCATGTTCTTCACGTCGTAAAGCGCCAGCATGTTGATGTTCACGGCCTTGGCTGCCGTGTCCAGGGCCGCTTTATAGGCATCAGGCAGTTCGTCGTATTTGGCCTTGTTGAACAGGAAATGCACGGTCGGGCCGCCTTCCCAGAAGGCCGGGTAGTAGTAGAACTTGGCCACCTGGTAGAAGCCGAGCTTCTCGTCGTCATAGGGGCCCACCCATTCCGTCGCATCGATGGTGCCACGTTCCAGCGCCGGATAGATGTCGCCGCCAGCCAGCTGCTGCGGCACGACGCCCAAAGGTTGCAGCACCCGGCCGGCGATGCCGGCGATGCGCATCTTGAGACCGTTCAGGTCGGCGACGCTGTTGATCTCCTTGCGGAACCAGCCGCCCATCTGCGTGCCCGTATTGCCACCCGGCATGCCGATCACGTTGTAGGCGGACAGGAACTCGTTCACCGCCTCGTTGCCGCCGCCATGATACAGCCAGGCATTCTGCTGGCGAGCATTGAGGCCGAACGGAACCGAGGACGGAAGCGCGAAGGTCGGATCCTTGCCCACATAGTAGTAGCAGACCGTGTGCGCGGCCTCGACGGTGTTGTTCTGCACCGCATCCAGCGCTTGCAGCCCGGGCACGATCTCGCCGGCCGGAAACACGTCGATGGTGAACTTGCCGTCGGTCATTTTCTTGACGGCATCGGCCAGAACCGGAGCACCGCCGAAAATGGTGTCCAGCGAATTGGGAAAGCTTGAGGTCAAACGCCACCTGATCTCCGGCATCGACTGGGCTATGGCGGGTGCGGCCAGCGGCACCGCGCTGGCAGCCGCGGCGCCCGCGACGAAACCAGCCTTTTTGATCACTGTGCGACGATCCATACAACGATCCTCCCGAGAAAGCGCTTATGAGGTTGTCCGATGTCGCCGCCGTGAGGCCGGCGGCGAGAAGCTGGACGAATATGATCGCAATGCTTGCGGGAAAACAAGCGCATCGGTGCATGGCAGCGGTGCGACGAAAGTCTAAGCGGCTGGCAAAACGGCCACTGGTGCACATTTTCGGCGGGATCAGGTGCCAAGCGCACGTTAATATCAATGTTCTTTCGCAAAGTTCGAGGGTATGAAAGCGCCGCATTCCTTTCAGACGACCGCGTGAAAAGATTACATCGATGCCTGTTACCCGTCGCATGTTCGTTGCCAGTCTTCCGTTCGTCCTGACCGCCTGTTCCACGACGCGGCCCATGCCCGTTCTTTTTCGGCCGCCGCCCGATCCGTTCTATGTGGAAATGTATGCAGCGATCCACGATGAGCCGTATCCGGTGCCGGCCGTGGATGTCAGCAGGATCGATCCGGAATATCTGCGCCAGGAAGTTGCCTTCGATGGGCCGGAGCCGGCGGGAAGCATCGTGGTCGATCCGGAGCGCCGCTTTCTCTACCTGGTGCGCGAGGGCGGCAAGGCGCTGCGCTATGGCTGCGGGGTGGGCAAGGCCGGGTTCGACTATCAGGGGGATGCGGTGATCGGCCGTAAGGCGCGCTGGCCGCGGTGGACGCCGACGCCAACCATGATCGCGCTAGAACCGGAGCGGTACGGTCCCTATGCTGATGGGTTGCCCGGCGGCCTGGACAATCCCTTGGGGGCCCGCGCGCTTTATCTCTACCAAAACGGCCGCGATACGCTCTATCGCATCCACGGGACCAACGAGCCCTGGTCGATCGGGCGCTCGGTATCGAGCGGCTGCATCCGCCTGTTCAATCAGGATGTGATCGATCTCTACAACCGGGTACCGGTCGGCACCAGGGTTACGGTGCTGCCGGTCGGCTCCTTCAACCGGACGGCGTGAGAGCCGCAGGCTACCCAGGCCGACACGGCACGAACTCCCATTGCGGCCCCTGGATTGCCGCGTCAAGCGCGGCAATGACGGAAAGGACTGGTGTTCCTCCTCACCCGTCATGCCGGCCGCGCCTAGCGCTGAGCCGGCATTCAGGGCTACATGGCGCGCGGCTTCCCGCTTGGCTCTGGATCACAACCGCCCTCAAGCGGGCCGCACCCACACCCGGTTGTCATGGAAGGCGCAGCCGCTCAGGGGTGCCGGCTGGTCGGCACCGGTGAGGCTGTTGATGCCGCATCCGTCCTCGAAGGCGGAATTCGGCCAGATCGATTCGGCGATCACGACCCCCGGCTGCACACCGTCGAAGGCGCGGACATGGAGGGTCACCACGCCGCGGCGGTTGCCGACCTTGACCTTGTCGTCGCTCGTCAGGTTGAGCTGCGCCAGATCCTTGGGGTTCATCATCAGTTCCGGCCGGCCCTCCTTGGCGCGCGAAGTGGGCGTCTCGTTGAAGCTTGAGTTGAGGAAATTGCGGGCCGGGCTGGTGGCGAGCCGGAACGGGTGCTCGGCATCCGCCTCCTCGATGACGGTCCAGTGGTCCGGGAATTCGGGAATGTCATCGATCGGGCCGAGCTTGGCCTTCACCTGCGGCTTATAGACCACCTTGCGCCAGTCGGGCCGGAAGCGGAACTTGCCGCCGGGCTGCTTGAAGCCGTTCAGAAAATGCGCTTCCTCGAATTTCGGCTGGCAGTCGATCCAGCGGTTCTCCTTGAGCTCTTCCCACGTGCCCCAGCCGGATTCGCGCAAGGTGTGATCGAGGATCTCGGCCGGCGTCATCTCGAAGCCGGGGTGGCTGGCGCCCACCCGCCTGGCAAGTCCGACGATGATCTCGTGGTTCGAGCGGCAATCGCCCGGCGCCTCGATGAGCTTGGGGCCGGCCAGCAGGTGCTGATGGCCGCCGCTGGTGTAGATGTCGTCATGCTCCATGAACATGGTGGCGGGCAGCACGATGTCGGCCATTTCGGCCGTTTCGGTCATGAACTGCTCGTGCACGCAGGTGAACAGGTCGGGCCGCGCCATGCCCTGCTTCACCCGATTCTGGTCGGGTGCCACCGAGACCGGGTTGGTGTTCTGGAACAGCATGGCCATGACCGGCGGTCCGTCGCCCAAATCCCTTGGGTTCCCGAGCAATACTTCGCCGATGCGCCCCTGTTCGAGCACGCGGACGGAAGGGTCCATCGCGTCCAGCCCTTCGATCAGCGACTTCTTCATGTGATAGATGCCGCTATTCGAGTGCAGCGCCCCGCCGCCTTCATATTGCCAGGCGCCGGTCACCACCGGTATGCAACTCACCGCATGGACGTTGACCGCACCGTTGCGCGAGCGGGAGAAGCCATAGCCGATGCGGAAGAAGGTGCGACGATGCTCGCCGATCAACCTGGCGAAGGCCTCGATCTGGCTCGGCTCAAGGCCGGTGATGGCGGAGGCCCATGCCGGGTCGCGGGTCGCGAGATGGGCCTCGAATTCGCGCGGGCAATCGGAAAAGCGCTCGAGATAGTCCCAATCGGCATAGCCGTCGCGGAACAGCACGTGCATGACGGCGCAGGCCAGGGCGCCATCCGTGCCGGGCCGGATGATCAAGCCGAGATCCGCCTGCTTCATGGTGGCGGTCTCGTAAACGTCAATCACCGCGATCTTGGCGCCCCGCTCCTTGCGCGCTTTGAGGGCATGGGTCATCACATTGACCTGGGTGTGCACGGCGTTCGTGCCCCAAATCACCACCAGGTCGGCAAGCGACATTTCTCGTGGATCGGGACCTGCGATCTTGCCCTGGCCGGCGAGGATGCCGGGCCAGGACAGGGTCACGCAGAACGTGTCGTACATGCCGGAATATTTCTTGACATGGCGCAGGCGGTTGATGCCGTCGCGCATGAGCAGGCCCATGGTGCCGGCATAGTAATAGGGCCAGACCGCTTCCGACCCGTAGCGGGATTCAGCTTTCAGGAAGGCCTCGGCGACCTCGTCCAGCGCATCCTCGATACCGATCTCCTGCCACGTGCCGGCCCCCTTCTCGCCCTTGCGCTTCAGCGCCTTGGTGAGCCGGCCGGGATGGTGAATGCGCTCGGCATAGCGGGCAACCTTGGCGCAGATGACCCCGAGCGTATAGCTGTTATCGGCTGAGCCGCGCACCCGCCCGATGGTGCCCTCGTCCAGCACCTCCACATCCAGCGCACAGGTGGATGGGCAGTCATGCGGGCAAGCAGAATGGCCGATCTTGACGTTCTGGCGAATGTTCATGGGCGAAGCGGATCCCGTTCTACGCAATGGCCTCCCATGATAGCGAAAAGGACAGCCGGGTGATAGGTGCACCTCCCGGCTTGACGGGCGGCAGCCTGGCCGGCCATACTTCCGAAATTCAGGACAACGTTCCGATTTTCGGAACATCACGGGAGTGAATGCCTTGGCCGAGAACCGCTTCAGCCTCCTGTTCCAGCCGATCGACATCGGGCCGGTCAGGGCCAAGAACCGCTTCTACCAGACGCCCCATTGCAACGGCATGGGCAGCTTAAGGCCGCAGGCGCACGCGGCCATGCGCGGGGTGAAGGCGGAAGGCGGCTGGGCCGTGGTCAATACGGAGCATTGCTCGGTGCATCCGACCGGCGACCTGATGCCGGAGGTGCTGCAGACCCTGTGGGATGACGGCGACATCCCGGTGCTGGCGCGCATGGTGGACGCGGTGCATGCTCATGACGCGCTGGCAGGCGTGCAACTGGCCTATGCCGCCTATTACAACGCCAACCGGCTCACCCGCGAGGTGCCCATGGGACCGATGGCGCGGCCGGTGAGCGGTTATCACCCGGTGCAGGTGCGGGCCATGGACAAGCAGGACATCCGCAACCTGCTGGGCTGGTGGGGCGATGCTGCGCGGCGCGCGGTCAAAGCCGGGTTCGACATCATCAATGTGGACGCCAATTTCTCGACCATCGCCTTCCAGTTCATGTCGCCGCGCAACCAGCGGACCGACGAATATGGCGGGCCGCTCAGGAACCGGGTGCGGCTGTTGAAAGAGCTGATCGAGGTCTCGCGGGAGGCGAGCGAGGGCCGCTGCGGCATCAGCGTGCGGCTGATCGTGGACGAGCTGTGCGGCGAGCAGGGCTTGCGGGTCAAGGATGAGGGCCTGGAGGCGATCGGCCTTCTCGGCGAGTTGCCGGATTTGTGGGACATCGTGGTGGGCACCTGGGCGGACGACTCGCCCACCTCGCGCTTTGCGCCGGAGAACGACCACGAGCCATTTATGCTTGGCATCAAACAGGTGACCAGCAAGCCGGTGGTGGGGGTGGGCCGCTTCACCTCGCCGGATACGATGCTGAGCATGGTCCGCCGCGGTATTCTCGACATGATCGGGGCGGCGCGGCCGTCGATCGCCGATCCGTTCCTGCCGAAGAAGATCGAGGAGGACCGCACCGAGGACATCCGCGAATGCATCGGCTGCAATATCTGCGTGTCCAGCCATTTCGCCATGACCAATCTGCGCTGCACCCAGAACCCGACCATGGGGGAGGAATGGCGGCGCGGCTGGCACCCCGAGCATATCGCGCCGAAGCGCACCGACCAGACCGTCCTGGTGGTGGGTTCAGGCCCGGCTGGGCTCGAAGCCGCCCGGGCGCTGGGCCAGCGCGGATACGAGGTGGTGCTGGCCGAGCGCGAGCGCGAGCTGGGCGGCCGGGTGACGCGCGAAGCAGAGCTGCCGGGCTTGCGCGAGTGGCTTAGGGTGCGCGACTGGCGGGTGGGCCAGATCGCCAAGATGCCCAATGTGTCGGTTTATCGGGAGAGCGATCTCTCGGCGGAAGACATTCTCGGCTTCGGCTATCCCTCCGTGGCGCTGGCCACCGGCGCATCGTGGCGGGCGGACGGCGTCGGCCGGGTGCATGCGCTGCCAGTGCCGATCGCCGGCGATATGGCCGCGATGACGCCGGATGACATCATGGCGGGCCAGCTGCCGGAGGGGCCGGTGCTGATCTATGACGATGATCACTACTATATGGGCGCGGTCATCGCGGAGAAGCTGGCACGGGCCGGACTTCCAGTGACCATTGCGACACCGGCCGCCGAGGTATCCGCCTTCACCGAGAACACGCTGGAGCTGGGCCGCACGGCCTTGCGGCTGCACGAGCTTGGGGTGCGGATGATCACCCATCACGCGCTGTTCGAGGCAGGCGGTGGCAAGGCCCGGCTGGTCCATATGCGCACCATGGCGGCCCAGGACCTCCCGTGCCGCAGCATCGTCATGGTCACCGCGCGGGTGCCGAATGAGCGGCTATTCCATGCGCTGACCGCCGATGCGGGCCGGTTGCAGGAGGCCGGCATCCGCTCCGTCACACGGATCGGCGATTGTCTGGCGCCGGCGGCCATCGTCGCTGCGGTTTTTGCCGGCCACCGCTACGCCCGCACGTTCGATGAGCCTGAGCCGGCCTTGTTCCGCCGCGAGCGGATCGACCTTGACGCGGCGTGAGCGGAGCCGATGTCTGCGGAAAAACCGCTCGAGCGCTATATGCGGATCATCGAGGTGGTGAGCGGGTTCCCGGACGGCATATCGCTCACCGCCCTGGCCACGGCGCTTGCCCTTCCCAAGACCACGGCACATCGGCTGCTCAAAGGCTTGACCGATGTCGGCATGGTGGAGCTCAAAGGGCAGACCTACCGGCTGGGCCCGCGGCTGACCAACCTGCTCTATGCCAGCGCCGATGACGGCTGGATCCGGGCGGTGAGCCAGCCCCTGCTGCAAGAACTCGCGGCGGCGACCGACCAGGTGTGCTTCATCGCGCGGCTCGACGGGGCAGCGGTGCGCAGCATCGCCATGGTGGCGCCGGACAACCCGGTGCGGCCCTATGTGATGCCCGGCCGCGAGATCCCGCTGCACACCGGTGCCTCCGCCAAGGCGCTGCTCGCCTTTCTCGACCGCGACCGCCGGCTTGCGCTGCTGCCCGATCCCCTGCCCCGGCTCACGGCGCAGACCAAGACCGATCTCGCCGACATCGAAGCCGAATGGGCCGAGATCCGTCGCACGGGCGTGGCCTTCTGCATCGGCGAGGACGTGGAGGGGTTTGCCGGCATTGCGATGCCGGTGCGGGTGGAGGGCAAGCCTATCCGCTACAGCCTTTGCCTCACTGGCACGATCGACGGCCTGATCAATGGCCGACGAGACGACCATGTTCGGCACCTCTCCGCCTGCGCCGCGCGCCTGGCGCGCCTGCTGGCGGCCCGGCTACCCTGATCCGGCGAGCGCCTCGCTGGGCGGCGGCGCCATGCGCGTCTCGCTGCGTTGCTTGAAGTCGGCGGCGGCGAGCGCAAAGCCACCGTCGGCATTGTCGACGAAATGGATGTGCTGGTTGTCGGCCAGGCTGAAGACGAGGCAGGTCATCAGCCCGCGCTCGGCCACGTGGGCGCCGTAGATCAGCCGGTCCGCCCGGTATTCCGCGTCCAGATAGTCCATGATCCTGGCGACCTGCTCGTCGGTGACATCGAGCACCAGGCGCAAGGTGCCGTCATATTTGCGGAAGTCGGTGTTCGCGAACAGCTGGTCCCGGTAGACGACCGGGTCGAAGTCGCCAATCTTGCGATTGAGCCGCTGCACCGCCCATTGCACCAGCGAGATCCCCAAGCGCTTGCCGTATTCCAGCCAATAAGGCGTGCGGCTGGAATTCAGACGTGCCTCCGCGGCCAAGCGCTGCGGCGGCCACGAGAACTGCAGCGAATGACCGCTCACCGGCGCGATCGACTTCAGCTCGCTGCCGGCCAGGCGAGCGACCGCGTCCATGGTGCGCATCAGGGTCTGCCGCTTGACGGCCGGCGCTTCGTTGCGAGCGCGCAGGATCAGCGCCAACATGCGTCCGTTACGCGGCACCAAGGGGTCCCACCGGCAGGAGAGGCCGCCGAGGTCAGGGATCGCTTCACCCTCCCCGCCCTGCAGAAGGAATGGAGCGCTCGAGGTTTCCGACTTGATCAGCTGCTCGGCGAGCTGGATGCCGCCGCCGACGAACATGGCGAGGAAGTTGCCGGGGCTCAGCTCATACTTGCGGACACGCAGATCCTGACCTTCGGCCCGGAGCGCGGCAACGGGGATGGCCGCGGCACGCAAGGCGAGCCCGAAGGATTGTCGGCTCACCACCTGCAGTCCGCGCAAAGTGGCCGAGGCGGCCTCGGCCAAGGACGGCGGCACCAGCACCACCGCGCCGTCACCGCCAAATTCGAAGGGCAGCTTGAGGCTTCCCGCCACATTGAGGATTGCCGCGATGGAAGAGGCGCCAATCAGGTTCACGTCCTTGTAGCGACCCTCGGCAATGGCGCGGGTGGAGGAGACCACATCGGTGATCATCAGCACCCAGTCGTCCGGCACCGGCACATAGGCCTCGAAGTCGGCCACCTCGTCGAAGCGGGAGAAAGACGGCAGGTCCAGATAGAAGCGATCCGATCGCATATGCTGCTCCTCGGCCTCACGGCAATGTGTGGCGCACCTGCGCCCATCCGCCACCCGATCCGCTATATATAGGCAGAAGCAAAATCAGCCGAGGCGGTCCCATGCTGATCCGTCGTGCGCGTGACATCCGCTATTCCGAGGTTACCCCGAAATCGCTTTACCTGCGACGACGCGAGTTTCTCGCCGGTGGGCTGGCTCTCGGGCTGGTCGGTCCAGACGCCACCCCGGTTGATGCCGCTCCGCTCACGGCGAGCAAAAGCGCGTTCTCCACCGACGAGAAGCTCACCCCGCGCGAGGATGTGACCACCTACAACAATTTCTACGAATTCGGCACCGGCAAGGGTGACCCTGCCGAGAATTCGGGCAAGTTCAAGCCGCTGCCCTGGACGATGGACGTCGGTGGCCTCGTCGCCAAGCCGAAGACGTTCGACTACGACGAACTCATGAGTCTCGCCCCGCTGGAAGAGCGGATCTACCGGCTGCGCTGCGTGGAGGCGTGGTCCATGGTCATCCCGTGGATCGGCTTCCCTCTGAAGGCGCTGCTCGACCGGGTGGAGCCCATGGGCTCGGCCAAGTTCGTCGCCTTCGAGACCGTGCTGCGGCCGGACGAGATGCCAGGCGTGGGCGGGTTCTTCGAGGTGCTCGACTGGCCCTATGTGGAGGGCCTGCGGCTCGATGAAGCGATGCATCCCCTGACCATCCTGGCGGTCGGGCTCTATGGCGAGACGCTGCCCAACCAGAACGGCGCACCCATTCGCCTGGTGGTGCCGTGGAAATACGGCTTCAAGAGCATCAAGTCGATCGTGCGCATCACGCTGGTGGAGGACCAGCCGCCCACCTCGTGGAACCGGCAGAACCCGTCGGAATACGGCTTCTATTCCAACGTCAATCCGGAGGTCGATCATCCGCGCTGGAGCCAGGCCACCGAGCGGCGCATTGGCGAAGGCGGCTTGTTCGGCGGGAGCCGGCGGCCGACCCTGATGTTCAACGGCTATGGCGACCAAGTGGCCAGCCTGTATGCCGGCATGGACCTCAAGGAGAACTATTGACCGCCAGCGACAGCAAGACCGCAGCGGCGTCCGCGACGCGCCGCGCCCTCTCCCCGCGGGCGATAAACTGGCTGATCTATGTGGTCGGTTTCATGCCGGGCCTGTGGACCTTCTATCTCGGGGCGATGGACCAGCTCGGCGCCGACCCGGTGAAGGTGCTGGAGCATACGCTCGGCCTGTGGACGCTGCGGTTCCTCATCCTCACCCTGGCGGTTACGCCCTTGCGCGAGCTCACCCGGATAAACCTGCTGCGCTATCGGCGCGCGCTGGGGCTCTTGGCCTTCTATTACGCCACCTTCCATTTCACCACCTATCTGGTGCTCGACCAGGCGCTCGACCTCAACGGCATCGTGGCCGATATCCTGAAGCGGCCCTATATCACCATCGGCATGTTCGCCCTGCTCATGCTGGTGCCGCTGGCGATCACCTCCAACAATGCGTCCATAAGGCGGCTCGGCCCCAACTGGCGGAGGTTGCACCGCCTCGTCTATGTGGCTGCGGCCGCCGGGGCCGTGCACTTCATCATGGCGGTGAAATCCTGGCCGGCCGAGCCGCTGATCTATGCGGGGATCGTTGCGGCCCTGCTGGGCTACAGGCTGCTGCCGCGCAGCCTGCGCCGGCCGTGGCTCTCGCGTGCCCGGCCGCGGGCCTGAGGAACTTCTTCGAGAGTCTGATTGACACCGAGCCGTCATGGGCGCGTGATAGCGGCCATGGGGTAAGAATGCCTAATGAACTGGCGTCAACTGGGGTTCTCAGAAATGAAATCCGCTTCATACTGCCTCGTGTCAGCCCTGATGATGGGCGGCGCGCTCGTCCTGCATGCCGGATCCGGCACGGCCTACGCCCAATCCGAAGAATTGATCGCCGCGGCCAAGGCCGAGGGGCAGCTGACCACCATCGCCCTGCCCCATGACTGGTGCGGCTATGGCGCGCTGCTCGAAGGGTTCAAGCAGAAATACGGGATCCAGATCAACGAGCTCAACCCGGATGCCGGGTCCGGCGACGAGATCGAGGCGATCAAGGCGAACAAGGGCAATACCGGCCCGCAGGCGCCGGATGTGATCGACGTGGGCCTCTCCTTCGGCCCCTCGGCCAAGGCGGAAGGCCTGATCCAGCCTTACAAGGTGGCCACCTGGGACACGATCCCTGACGACGCCAAGGATCCGGAGGGCTACTGGTATGGCGATTATTACGGCGTGCTCGCCTTCGAGGTGAACGCGGACATCGTTGCTGATCCGCCGGCCGACTGGCCGGACCTGCTCAAGCCGGAATATGCGAATGCGGTGGCGCTGGCGGGCGATCCGCGCTCGTCCAATCAAGCGATCCAGGCTGTCTATGCAGCCGGGCTCGCCGCCGGCAAAACCGATCCCGTCGAAATTGCCGAGGCGGGCCTGAAGTTCTTCGCCGACCTCAACAAGTCCGGCAATTTCGTGCCGGTGATCGGCAAAGCCGCATCGCTCGCGCAAGGCTCGACGCCGATCATCATCCGCTGGGACTACAACGCGCTGGCCGATCGCGACACGCTGAACGGCAATCCGGAGGTGAAGGTCATCGTCCCCAAATCCGGCGTGGTGGCCGGCGTCTATGTCCAGGCGATCAGCGCCTATGCGCCGCATCCGAACGCAGCCAAGCTGTGGATGGAATATCTCTATTCGGACGAAGGACAGCTCGGTTACCTCAAGGGCTATTGCCACCCGATCCGCTTCAACGACCTGGTGGAAAAGGGCAAGGTTCCCCAGGAGCTGCTCGATCGCCTGCCGCCGGCCGAAGCTTACAAGAAAGCCGTTTTCCCGAGCCTGGAGGCGCAGAATACCGCGAGCCCGATCATTACCCAGACCTGGGACAGCGTGGTGGGCGCGAACGTCCAGTAGCCAGCTTTGACGGGGCGTGGCGTCACGTTCGCCCCGCCCTTTCGGCGCCACAATGACAGAACGGGCTCAACTCGCCGCTTCGATGATTGCCGGTGCCGGCCAAGCAAAGCGGCCTCTGCCGCTGGCCTGGATCGGTCTCATCCCGTTCTTCGCCTTCGCCGTCCTGTTCATGCTGCTGCCGGCGGCCTATCTGGTGATTGGCAGCTTTCAGGACACGGCGGGGAATTTCACCCTCGACAATCTCGCGCGGCTGTTTCAGCCCAATATTCTCAGCGCCTACTGGATCAGCATCCGCATCAGCGCCGCATCCGCCATGCTCGGCGCGCTGCTGGGGTTCTTTCTGGCCTATGCCGCCGTGCTCGGCGGCCTGCCTGCCTGGATCCGACCGACCTTGATGACGTTCTCAGGCGTCGCTTCCAACTTCGCCGGCATTCCCCTGGCCTTCGCCTTCCTCGCCACCCTCGGCCGCACCGGGCTGGTGACCTGGCTCCTTGCCACCTATTTCGGCTTCAATCTCTATGCCGCCGGCTTCAACCTGCTGAGCTTCTGGGGGCTCACCCTCACCTATCTCTATTTCCAGATCCCGCTCATGGTGCTGATCCTCACCCCCGCGCTCGACGGGCTGAAGAGGGAATGGCGGGAGGCCTCCGAGATCCTCGGCGCCTCGCGCTGGCAGTATTGGCGTCATGTGGCGCTGCCGGTGCTATGGCCCAGCATCCTTGGCACGACCCTGCTGCTATTTGCCAATTCCTTCGGCGCCGTGGCCACGGCTTACGCGCTCACCGGCTCGTCGCTCAACATTGTCACCATCCTGCTTTACGCGCAGATCCGCGGCGATGTCCTGCATGACCCGCATCTCGGTTATGCGCTGGCCTTGGGCATGATCGTGATCACCGGGCTGTCCAACGGGGTCTATCTCTGGCTGCGCGCTCGCAGCGAAAGGTGGCTCAGATGAAGGGATCGCGCTTCGGCTCCTGGCTCGCCTTCGCCATCGGCACGCTTTATTTCCTGGTGCCGCTGATCTCGACGCTTGAATTCTCCATGCGCATGCGGCGCGGCGAATATTCCTTCGAGGCCTACCGGGTGGTGCTGCAGGACCCGCGCTTCCAGCAGAGCTTCCTCTATTCCACCACCCTGGCACTCGCCACCATCGCCATCGGCGTGCTGCTGGTGCTGCCCACCGCCTATATCATCCGGCTGCGGCTGCCGAAGCTCCGGCCGATCGTCGAGTTCATCACCTTGCTGCCGCTGGTGGTGCCGGCGATCGTCATCGTGTTCGGCTATCTCCGCATCTATAATTCCTCATCCTGGCTGCCGTTCACCGCGAGTGCATGGGCCACGGACCTGCTCCTGACTTTCGGCTACGTGACGCTGTCCCTTCCCTATATGTACCGGGCGGTCGACTCGGGCCTGCGGGCGATCGACGTGCGCACCCTGACGGAGGCGGCGGAAAGCCTCGGCGCTGGCTGGCCCACCATTCTGTTCAAGGTGATCCTGCCCAACGTGCGCAGCGGCATCCTCTCGGGCGCGTTCCTGACCTTCGCCATCGTCATCGGCGAGTTCGTGTTCGCGAGTTTGCTCAACCGCCCCGCCTTCGGGCCCTATCTGCAACTCGTCGGCGCCAACCGGGCCTATGAACCGGCGGCGCTCGCCATCATCGCCTTCCTGGTGACCTGGGCCTGCATGGGCCTCATCCAGGTATTCGGGCGCGGCCCCCGCAGCGCCCGCCCAAGTCTCTAGTCCAAGGACCGGTGCATGGCGTTTCTCGAACTGGAAAACCTGAGCAAGTCCTTCGGCGGCAATGTGGGCGTGCATCAGGTCAACCTCGCCATCGCGCGCGGTGAGTTCGTCTCGTTCCTTGGACCTTCGGGCTGCGGCAAGACCACGACCTTGCGCATGATCGCAGGCTTCGAGCCGCCAAGCATGGGAGCAATCCGCATCGACGGCAGGGACGTGACCGGTCTGCGCCCCAATCAGCGCAATATCGGCATGGTCTTCCAGTCCTATGCGCTGTTTCCCAACATGACCGTGGCCGAGAATGTCGGCTTCGGGCTCAAGGTCGCACGCAAGCCGGCGAGCGAGATCGCCGCGCGGGTCGCCGAGATGCTGCAACTGATCGGCCTGCCGGAGCACGGCGATCGCTATCCCTATCAGCTGTCCGGAGGCCAGCAACAGCGGGTGGCGCTGGCCCGGGCACTTGCGCCAAAGCCGAGCGTCCTGCTGCTGGACGAGCCACTTTCCGCGCTGGATGCCAAGATCCGCATCTCTCTGCGCGAGGAGATCCGGCGGGTGCAGCGGCAGCTCGGCATCACCACCATCTACGTGACCCATGACCAGGAAGAGGCGCTCTCCATGTCGGACCGCATCGTGGTCATGAACGAAGGCCGCATCGAGCAGCTCGGCACACCTTTCGAGATCTACAACTATCCCCGCACACGCTTCGTCGCCTCTTTCGTGGGCACGCTCAACCTGCTGCACGCCAAGGTTGTCGACCCGGCGAGCGGACGGATGGAGGTCGACGGCCAAGGCTTGAACCTGGCCGGGCATCTGAACGGCGCAAAGGCAGGCGACCGCGTCACCTTCGCCCTTCGCCCGGAGGCGATTTCCCTGCGCGCGGAGCAGCCGGACATTCCTCTGCTGTCGGGCACGGTCGAGGACGTGAGCTTCCTGGGTTCCATTGTGCGCATGCGGGTGCGCTTCGGCGAGAATGCCGTATCGCTCGACACCTTCAACACCCCAAGCGAGCAGCCGCCGGCGCCGGGCGCGCGCGTCACGATCAGCTTCGCAGCCCAGGATCTGCGGCTTCTTGACCACAGCTGACCCGCATCTGTTCAAGATGCGTTGACGCGGACAGGCGATTCATTGAAGCGTGACCCACGTCGTCAGGCGATCCGCCTCCGTGGGCCCCTAGTATGTGATGCCGTCCGAATCATCCTCCACATCGGCACCCCGGACCGTTGTCCGAACGCCCGTTTCCGTGCGGCGGCTCAACACGCTCGATCCGCGCCGCATCATCCTGGTGGTCGGCGTGATGCTGATCGGGCTCGCGCTGTTCATGCTGCCGCCCATGGTCACCGATCTCGCTGCCGGCCATGACGACTGGCAGACCTTTGCGCTTTCGGCCCTGATCACCGGCTTTTTCGGCCTGATGCTCACGCTCGTGAGCGATTGGCAGGGCACGGAAAGCATCTCGCGGCGGGACGGGTTCGTGATCACCGCCGTCACCTGGCTCGCAGTCTCGATTTTCGGCGCGGTGCCATTCGTGCTGCTGGATCAGGACATCTCGCTTGCCGACAGCTGGTTCGAGAGTGTTTCCGGCCTGACGACCACTGGCTCTTCCGTTCTTGTGGGCCTCGACAACATGCCACCGGGCGTGCTCCTGTGGCGCTCGATCCTGAACTGGCTCGGCGGTGTGGGTATCGTCGTCATGGCCATCATCATGCTGCCGTTCCTGCGGGTGGGCGGCATGCAGCTGTTCCATACGGAAAGCTCGGACCGTTCGGACAAGATCGTGCCGCGCGCTGGGCAGCTGGTCCGCTATATCGCAGTTTGCTATGGGCTTCTGACACTTTCCTGCCTGGTCAGCTATGTCATATCGGGCATGACGCTGTTCGACGCGGTGAACCACGCGATGACCACGGTGGCCACCGGCGGCTTCTCCACTCACGACGCATCGTTCGCCTTCTTTCCAAATCGATCGACCATCTGGGTGAGCACGGTGTTCATGTTCCTCGGGAGCCTGCCCATCGTGATCTATATCCGCATGTTGCGAGGCGGCAGCTGGGCCTTTTGGAACGACGTCCAGGTGCGCGGCTTTGCCCTGATCGTCGCCACCTTCGTAGTCGGTCTCTCGATCTGGCGCTATTTATCCACAGACCTCAGCCTTCTCGCCGTTCTCACCGAGGTGTCGTTCAACGTGGTCTCCATCATTTCGACCACGGGTTTCGCCTATGGCGACTACACCGCCTGGGGGCCGCCCGCTGTGGGCGCCTTCTTCATGCTGACCTTCCTGGGCGGTTGCACGGGCTCGACCAGCGGCGGCATCAAGATCTTCCGAATCCAGATCATGTGGCTGACGGTGCGTGGCTACCTCGTCGGCCTCATCAGTCCGCACCGGGTCCACAAGACCCTTTATGATGGCCGTGCTATCGGCGAGGACGTGCCCATCGCGGTGCTCGCCTTCGTGTCAGTGCTGTTCGCATCATTCATGCTGTTCACACTGGCCCTGATGGCATTGGGCATCGATTTCGTCACCAGCGTCACTGGGGCGGCCACCGCGCTCACCAATGTGGGGCCGGGACTTGGGCCGGTCATCGGCCCGGTGGGCAATTTCTCGAGCCTGCCGGAGACAGCCAAGGTGCTGCTCGCCTTTGCCATGCTGCTGGGGCGCCTCGAATTCTTCACCCTGCTCGTGATGCTCGACCCGAACCTCTGGCGGAGGTAAGCAGGGCCGAGGCCGGATGGGCCGCAAGGCTAGTGAATGCTGCTGCGGGTAGGGTCGGAGAAGATCAGCTTGACGAAGGTGCGGAAGGCCAGCACCTGACGCTCGAGACGACGGGGATCGTTCAGGGCCTTCGCCATGATGATGGCGCCATCCACGACACAGGAGAGCATGTCGGCCACATCGCGCAGGTCGACGGGCTCGCGCGGCGGGTGCACGGCCGCGATCTCCTCGAGAATGGCCGTGAACCGCGCGTTCCAAGCCTCCACGGAGCGGGCGTTGAGATCCCGCACTTCCCGGTCGAACAAGCGTTCCTGATAGCAGATGCTGGCAATCAGGCAGCCGGGATGGCCGCTTGGCAAATCGGCCATCACCTCGGCCAGCAGCTTGAGGCCAATGAGGAAAGCCTGCAGCGGGTCATCGGACAGCTGGCGGCCGCGGCTGAAGATCTCGTCGAACAGCTGGTCATTGGTGGCCACGTAACGCTTCAGCATCTCGCGGGCGAGCTCGTTCTTGTCCTTGAAGTGATAGAAGAAGCCGCTCTTGGTGATGCCTGCCTCGGCGATGATCTCGTCGATCGAGGTTGCACCGAAGCCCTTGGCCAGCACCGACGCCTCTGCAATCTGCAGGATCCGTTCGCGTGTATCCGTTCCCTTCCGCATCACACACCCCGAGATGACTGCACCAACGGTACAGTTTTCACCAAGAGCGCGCGTGCCCAAGTGTGGGCGGCGACCGCAGCGCCCGGTCTAACCCGCTGGGGGTCAACGAATTTCTGAAACCGGATACCTCCTGTACCGGGAGAAGTCTAGTTGCTGAATGCGGATTGAGGCAAATACCTGAACCCGAACGGCGCACCAGACGCGCCAACGTCATCCTCGGAGGTAGCGATGCCCAAATATCGAACTGATCTGCCGCAGCTGAAGGGCGGCACGTTTCTCAGCGACGGCGGGATCGAGACGACCCTGATCTTCCATCACGGCCTGGACCTGCCGCACTTTGCCTCTTTCGTCTTGCTGAACACGCCAGAGGGGCGACGGCATCTTACGGACTATTACGAGCAGTATCTGCGCGTGGCACGCGACCGAGGCGTGGGCTTCATTCTCGACAGCGCCACCTGGCGCGCCAATCCCGATTGGGGAACGAAGCTCGGGTATGGCCGCGAGGCGTTGAGCACGATCAATGCGGCATCCATCGCGCTGCTCCAGGATCTCCGCAAGCGCTGGGAGACGCCCGCAACCCCTTGCGTGATCAGCGGCGCGATCGGGCCCCGCGGCGACGGCTACAAGGCGGGACGAATGGATGCCGCGGAAGCAGAGGACTACCACGCCGAGCAGATCGAGACATTCGCCAAGACCGAGGCGGACATGGTGAGCGCCTACACCCTCAACAATGTTCACGAGGCCATCGGCGTCGCCCGCGCGGCGGAAGCGCATAAGATGCCCTGCGCCATCGCGTTCACGGTCGAGACCGATGGGAAGCTGGTCACCGGCCTGTCGCTGCGAGAGGCCATCGAGAAGGTGGACCACGCGACGGGCGCATATCCCGCCTATTATCTGATCAACTGCGCCCATCCCGCCCATTTCGACCACATCCTGAAGGCGGGCGAGCCTTGGTTGCAGCGCATCTTCGGCATCAAGGCCAATGCCTCGACGAAGAGCCACGCAGAGCTGGACGAATCGGAAACCTTGGACGCGGGCGACCCTCAAGATCTCGCAAGGCGCTATGACGCGCTCCGGCACAGGCTTCCTTCCCTGCGGATCCTAGGGGGCTGCTGCGGCACTGATCACAGGCACGTGGCGGCGATCTGCGATGGATGGCTGCCGCACAGGCTGAGCGCCTGAGCGCGGTCGAGCTGCCGGGCCTTCGCGCGAATGCGAAGCCCGGGGCCGTGCCGGCTGGCGCGGCTCACCCCGTCTTGCGGCAATCCCGGCTGCGTGCCGCGCGGGCGCGCCGCCGGTGCACGCTCCTGAGGAGCTGGCCCGTCCGGCTGCGCAAGCCCCGATAGGCCTGAACAAGCGCCGTTGCCGGGGCTACCAAACCGTTCGCCTGGCGCGACGTCGCGATGAGCAGATCGGCGACAGGACGCCGGGCAGGCCACAGCTCATTCATGAGGCTCTTGCTGCCATCGGTGCAGGCGTCGATCCAGCTGATGCTCGGATCGCGAAGCGCCGCACGGGTGCCTTCGATTTCCACCAGCACCCCCGGAGATAGATTGGCGAGGCGATCGTCATAGGCGGTCTTGAACGCCCACACCCTTCCGCCGCGACGGTAATTGACCGTCATGGCAACCGGCCGCCCATCCAGCTCGAGGCTATAGACCAGCGCATTGCCCCGTTCCGCGCTCGCGGTGGAGACCGCCTCAAAGAACATCCGCTCTCCGGGATCACAGGCCAGGGCGGTGGCCGTTCCGTGCAGCCCCTTCCAACCGGTGGCTTCGAGGGTCAGGAAATCGTGGCACCATGCGGCCGCATCATGCGGCCCATCGAAGATCCGGAACTTGACCGTGCCCAGCTCCTCCAGTCTGCGCCAGCAGCGGCGCCACTCGCGCAACCGCTTCTTCGAGAGCGTCGCGGACAAAAAGGCATCCGCGCATGGCACATCGGCGGCAAGCAGCGGCCGCTCGACCTGCTGAATGGTTCGATGAGCTAGCCCCTCGCTGCGCAGAAAGCCAAACAGCTGGTCAGAGAATCGGGTATCAAGCGCAAGGGACGGCCAATGCAGGAGCTTCACGCTGCTGCCGGCCAAGCTATCGAGCAGGGCTGCAAGGAATTGCGCCTCACAGCCCGTCCTTACCAACGGGGTCGTGTCGAAACAATGCCGATGCAGCCATACCGCGCTCACGAAGCCAAGCGGAAACGGCCCCGAAGCGACGGGCGCAAGCGGTAGCACACCGAGCGGATGCTCCGCGCTGCCGACCAGCATGACGTGGGCATCATCTCCACTGAAATTGGCAATGGCAGGTCGGAGCGCCCAAGGCTCGAAGAACGGGTTGCTCTCGGAGGCGAGCGCGACGAGGTCGTCCCAGATGGGGCGAAGGTCTGGCTCAGCGGCCGGCGCAAGCGCCGCGACCGCTGACCGATGCGGCCGCCGCCGCCACCTTCCCGTCGTCAACAGTGGCGCAAGGACCTCGAATGCATGCGATGCGCTCAGGGCTTCCAGCATGGCCTTCCCCAGTTCAGATCCGACCTTCGCCATGGCGGCCTCGGCCCAGAAGACCGCATGATACTGCAGGTCGCGTTGTTCTTGATATCAGCGATGGCGCGATGAACGGCACAATGCCCAGCCGGCGCCACACCTGACAGGCCAGCCAGAATTGGACGAGGATCATGGCTGACGCGGTGGCGATCGCCGCCCCTATAAGGCCGAGTATCGGAATGAGCACGAGATTGGCGGCAATATTGAATGCACCCGCGGCGATATAGGCGGGCATGCACGCCCGCTCATGGCCGGTCAGATTGAGCATGTATTCGACGGGTCCGGTCGCGGCGCGGAACAGGTGCGCGAGAACCAGGATTGCAAGCGCGGCATAGGCCGAGGTGAACTCCGGCGAGAACAGGGCCAGGATCCACGGACCGGCAACGACGAGGAGACCGGCGCCGACGAGCGATGGCACGAAGATGAGGGCGGTGCTGGCGCTCACCAGCCTCTGCAGCGCCTCCCGCCCTGACCCAAAATGGGTCTGGGCGATTTTTGGCACAGCGATGGCCGCGACGGCAAAGAACAGGAACCCGAGAAGGCCCGCGGTGCGCAGGGCCGCGACGTAGGCCGCGACCGCCTGCGGCTCCGCGAGAGCACCGAGCAGTAGAATATCGGTGTTCTCGAGCATCGCCCTGAAGGCTTCCATCACCAGCAGCGGCAGGGAAATGGCCATCCAGTAGCGCGTGTGGTGGCGGGCTTTCACCGCGCGCAGGCGTCCGGCCAGATTGATGTGGATCGAAGTGATCTGCCAGCCGAGACACAGCACCGACCCGACCAGCATCGCCGCCATGGCGATGGCGGCATCGGGCCTGATGCCGGACATTGCGACGGCGCCGGTGCCCAAGAGCATGAGCAGTGGCTGCAGGACGTAGGGCGGACCGTAGGCCAGGGTCTGCCAGCCGAAGGCGCGGGCCATGCCCTCGTGCAGGTCCATCAAGGCGAAGATCGGGACACAGCAAAGGGAAATGATGATCGGCACGCGGTAAGGCGCTGAAATCTCAGCGCCGATCGTCAGCACGATCAGCAAGCCGAGGGCGGCACCTGCGAAGCTCGCCAGCGTCACGATGAGGCGCAGACGCGTGACGACGCCCTTGAGGCGTTCCGTAAAGCGACGCTCCTGGTATTCCGGAATGAACCGCAGGAGCGCGGCATTGGTGCCGAGCGGCAGCAGCAGGCCGAGCACGGTGGCCCAGGACAGAGCGTAGCTGTAGATCCCGAACTCGGCGGCGCCCATCCATCTGATCAGCACGATCATCCCGAGATAGGCAAGGGCCGCGCCGACCACCCGAATGAGCAGAACGAGCAGCGCGCCGCCCACCAGCGCGTGCTGGTCCAAGGACAGCCTGATCCCAAGCTGCTCGACGAGAGCGGTTATGCGGTTCGGACTCACGCCAGGGGTGTTCCACGAGAATATCGAGCACCGTTCACATGGCCCGCTCAGCAAATTGCGGGCCATCCCACGCCTTGCTCCGGCGATGGCCTAAGCCGAGCAGCAAGCTCACGCGATGCGGGGGCAAGCAATCCAGGTACAGCGCCGATCCATCTCGCCGCGAAAGCATCGAGGATGCAAGCTTGCGCTGCCCGTCCCCCGCCGGGGTGGGGACAGGCGAGGTTCACTTTGAGACAAGCTCTGCACCCTGAGCCGAGAGCCCGCAAGGGACTGTCAGAAACCCGCACGCGTGTCGGTTTGAGCCACGGGCCGACGGGATCGGCATCCCGCCGACTATATGATGCCGCCGTTGGCGCGCAGCACCTGCCCGTTGATCCAGGCACCGTCTGGCCCGGCGAGAAAGGCGACAGCCGCGGCGATGTCCTGCGGTGTCCCGAGCCGCTCGAGCGGCGTGATCTTAGCGATTTGCTCGACCGCCTCCGGTGTCTTGCCGTCGAGGAAGAGCGCCGTCGCCGTTGGCCCGGGCGCGACGGCGTTCACGGTGATGTTGCGGCCGCGCAGCTCTTTTGCGAGGACGTGGGTCATCGCTTCGATGCCGGCCTTGGTGGCTGCGTAGATGCCGTAGGTCGGCTGATAGAGCCCAACCACGCTCGAAGAGAAACTGATGATCCGGCCGCCGCTGCGCAATCTTCTTGCTGCCTCGCGCATGCCGTTGAAGACGCCCTTGAGATTGACCTGAACCTGGCGATCGAACAGCGCATCCGTGGCTTCTGCCACCGGCGCGAGCTGCATGATCCCCGCATTGTTGACCAGCACGTCCACACCACCAAACGCGGCCTCGGCAGTGTCGAACATGCGAGCGACCGCGACGGGATCGCTCACGTCCGCCAGTACGGTGCTTGCCCTGCCGCCGGCCTTCCGGATCTTGGCGGCAACATCTTCGGCTGACCCCGCGCTGCCGGCGTAGTTGACGACAACGCGGAAACCGTCCTGCGCGAGCCGTTCGGCAATGGCAGCGCCGATGCCTCGGGAAGCGCCCGTGACGATCGCAACTTTGCCGCTGGTTTCAGGCATTGGTCCGCTCCTTCTCCTTCGCGACGGGGAAGCCCCGCCATGTCCTATCAATTCGGCCAGGCCGAGCCGAGGATGATCGCGCAGAAATTCATCCTCTGATAGCTCGGATCCTTCAGCGCCAGCACGTCGGCCTTGACGTTGCCGAAGGTGGTCAAGGGCTTCTTGATAACGCCTTGCACGAAATGATCGATGATGCCCGCGCGCGAATGCCAGCAATGGTCTCGGAGATAGGCGAATGCTCCGGATGCCCATGGCGCACGTCTTTGCGCCGGAGATCGGCGCCTTTGGCACACCGCAGCGCGGTGCGGCGCGGATGGAGGGCGGTCACGGCAGGCCTGCTGATCACGCTTGGCATCCGAATTGCGCTTGAAGGCCGGACGGAATCCTTAAGCTCGAGTCGGGTTGATGATGCTCGCCAGAGCCCTTGTCAGCCCCTGAGAACTGTGTAACTGTGATCTCATATCACAGAATAACACGGCGGGAGGGAAGCGTTTGGGATGGGGGATGCAGCGGACAGCTACATGAGAAGAGCCCGACGGCGGTTCGGGAACGAGGCTGTGGCCTTGGAGCGACCCCAGCGCCGGGCGCACTCCGCTGGGCGCATCTTCTCGCCCGGGTTTCGGGCCGAGCCGTATTGGTGGGATGCCGCACCGCTTCGCCGTGAGGAGATACAGCAGCCGCTTCCGCAGTCTGCCGAGATCGTGATCGTCGGCTCCGGCTTCACCGGTCTTTCGGCAGCGCTGACGCTTGCGCGCGCAGGCCGAGACGTCGTCATTCTCGACCAGGACAGCATCGGCGCCGGCGCAAGCACGCGCAATTTCGGCATGCTCGGGCGCCAGTACAAATATGACCTCCTCACCCTCATCAGCCGGTTCGGGATCGAGCGGGCCAAGACGCTCTACGCCGCGTGCAACGAGGCATTCGCCTTCGTTAACGCCCTGATCGAGCGGGAAGGGATCGACTGTTTTCACGCCCCATCAGGACGGTTCGTGGCCGCAAACACACCGGCCCATTTCGATGCTCTGGAAAAGGAGCTGGCGGCGCGGCGAGAGTTGTTCGGACACCAGTTCCATATGGTGAGACGTGCCGAGCAGGGCGAGGAGCTCGGCACAGCGCAATTCGTCGGCGGCGCGGTGATACCGGAGCACCGGATGGTGCATCCGGGCCTGTTTCATAGAGGACTGAGCGAGCGCGTCGCTAGGGCCGGCGCGTCCTTCCACGCGCAAACCCGGGTGGTCGGCATCGAGCGCCAAGGCGCCGGTTGGTTGGTGCAGACGGACCGAGGCCCGATCGCCGCGCGGGAGCTCATCGTCGCCACCAATGGCTATACCGGCAGCGCCACGCCTTGGCTGCGTCGGCGCATCGTACCGATCCGCGCCTATATGATCGCGACCGAGCCGCTCGATCCTGCGCTGCTCGCCAGTGTTCTGCCCAGCCGGCGCGGCTTTCACGACTGCGCGCGCGACATGCAATATGCCCGCATTTCCCCCGACGGCACGCGCCTGCTGTTCGGCGCCATGACGGGCGAGCAACATGACGACCTGACTGATGTCGCCGCTGCCCTGCACCGGAGAATGCTGGCGCTGTTTCCGCAGCTGGGCCCCGTTCGCCTCAGCCATGTCTGGACAGGACAGTGCGGCGGCACGTTCGACTTCTTCCCCCATCGTGGACAGCATGAAGGCATGCACTACGCGCTCGGCTATTGCTTCGGTGCCGGCATGCCGTTCGGCACTTATCTCGGCGACGCGGTCGCACGGGGCATTCTCGGGGAGGAGGCCGTAACGGCGCTCGACTTCCCGACCATGCCGACAAATCCGCTGTATTGGGGCAGGCCCTGGTTCCTGCCCTTCTACCTGCGCTTCCAGAAGTGGCTCGACTGGAGGGACGGCGCGCGTGTCGTTCGCCGCGCGGGAGCCGCATGAAGACAAGGGAGGGAAATGGCATGCGGAATGAACGAAAAATACGGGCGCTGCTTCTCGGCGCCGTGATCTTCGGCCTGGGTCCGGTGGCCGCTGGTGCACAGGATTGCGTGAAGGTCATCGGCACGGAGCCCGGAGTCCCCAATCTCACGATGGATCCCGCGTTCGTGAACCTGGCGGACGACAGCTATCAGCAGAATGCGGTCTATAACAGGCTGGTCAATCTCGACTCGAGCTTCCAGCCGATTCCGGAGCTGGCAAAGTCGTGGAACGTCTCGGAGGACGGCCTCACCTGGACCTTCGAGCTCGAGGAGGGCGTAACCTTCCACGACGGCCGCCCGATGACGGCAAAGGACGTGGTCTACTCCTTCCGCCGTCTGCTGGATCCGAAGGTGGGCTCGCCGGCTGCAGCGGTGCTCAACTTCCTCGATGCCGATGGCATCACCGCCATCGACGACCACACCGTGGCGTTCAAGACGCCCACCGTGGTGGCCGACTTGCCGACCGTGCTGGCGATCAAATACGGCTTGGTCGTGCCGGAGGGCTCGACCAGCGAAGAGCTGAAGCTCAAGGCGGTCGGCACCGGACCGTTCGTTCAGGATGTCTACTCGCCGACCGAGACGCGCCGTGTCTTCCAGCGCAACAACAACTACTGGCGCAAGGGGCTGCCGAAGGCGCAGTGCCTGGAACTGAGCGTCGTCACGGAGGAGGTCTCGCGCATCGCGGCGATCCGTTCCGGCGCGGCCGACCTGATCCTGAGCGCCGGGGCAGCCGCGGCCGGCGTGCTTGCCAATGATCCGACGCTCAAGCTGGAGAAGTCCGCGCCCGGCACCTATCTCACCCTGTCCATGTGGACCGACACGCCGCCATTCAACGACGTGCGGGTGCGGCAGGCTCTCAAGAAGGTGGTCGACCGTCAATTGCTGGTCGACACGATCATCCTGGGCAATGGCGTGGCTGGAAACGACAATCCGGTGCCACCGACGAGCCCGCTGGCCTACACCTCCGAGATCAAGCCTCAGGATATCGCGGGCGCAAAGAAGCTGCTGGCCGAGGCTGGCCATCCGAACGGGCTCACTATCGAGCTCAATACGGGCGAGGGCTATCCGGGAATGGTCGCGCTGGCGCAGGCCTTCCAGCAGATGGCAGCCCAGGCCGGCATCACGGTGAACGTGATCAACAATCCGGCCGATTCCTATTGGGACGTGATCTGGATGAAGAAGCCGTTCTTCACGTCCAATTGGTCGGGTCGCCCGCCGGCCGAAGGCCTGCCCTACACCTTCACCTCCGACGCGAAATACAACGAGGCGAAGTGGAACAATCCCGAATTCGACCGGCTGTTGAAGGAGGCACGGTCGGAGACCGACGTGGAGAAGCGCAATGCGCTCTACAAGGAAGCGCAGAAGCTCCTCTCGGACGATGGCGGGGTGATCATTCCCTATTTCGTGAGCGACGTGGCGGTCATGCGCGCCGACTGCGAAGGCTATGTGCCGCATCCGCAGGTGCCGATCCTCAATTACGAGAACTTCGTCTGCAAAGGCAAGGAAGCCGCGCAGTAGAGCTGAACGCGACGGGCCGGTCCGGATGGTCATTCATCCCCCGGCCCGGCATCCCTGCGCTGGCATGAACGGATTTTCCGGCTGAACGATGAACGCTGCCCTCACACTCATTCTGCATCGGCTGGTTTATTCGCTGGGCACGCTCGCCCTGGTATCGGTGATCATCTTTGCCGCGGTGGAGGTGCTGCCCGGCGATATCCCGAGCCGCATCCTGGGCCGGGAGGCACCGCTCGAAGCGCGCGAGAAGCTGCGCGTCGAGCTGGGTCTGAACCGGCCGGCGGTCGAGCGCTACTTCGACTGGGCGGCAGGCGCCCTGAGGGGGGATTTCGGAACCTCGATCTCGGCGCGGCGGCCCGTTGCCGACATGGTATGGGCCCGCCTCAGCAATACCTTGGCGCTCGCCGGGCTGGCTCTACTCATCTATATCCCGCTGTCGATCATCCCGGCGCTGGTCCAGGCGCTCTATGCGAACAAGCTGCCCGACCGGATCATTTCAACTCTGACGGTCCTCGTCCTGTCGACGCCCGAATTCCTGCTGGCCACCCTGCTGCTGTTCGGGCTTGCCGTTGCCCTGCCACTGTTCCCGCCGCTCGCGCAGGTTTCAGCGGCGACCGGGCCGCTCGATTTCATCCGCATCATCACGCTGCCCGCGCTGTCGCTCGCCATCCTGCTTGCCGTCTATGGCACCCGCCTGTTGCGTGAAAGCCTGATCGAGCTTCTCGATTCCGACTTCATCCGCATGGCGGAGCTCAAGGGCCTGCCGCGCCGGCGCATCATCCTGCGGCATGCGCTGCCCAACGCGCTGATCCCCTGGCTCAACGCCACGGCCATCAATTTCGCCTTCATGATCGGCGGCGTCGTCGTGGTGGAGCGGGTGTTCATCTTTCCAGGCTTCGGCTCTCTGCTGGTCGACGCGCTTCAGCTGCGCGACATCCCATTGATCGAGGCGTCCGTGCTGATCGCGGCCTTCATTTTCATTGCGGTCAATCTGCTCGCGGATATCGGCGCGATCCTGCTCAATCCCAAGCTGAGGACCTGAAGCCATGGTGGTCCAGCCTCTGCCGAAAGGAAGGGAAAGCCGCATATCGAGCCTGTTCTGGTCGGCTCCGAGCAGCTTCCGCATCGGCGCCGTTATCCTTGCCATCCAGATTCTCCTGGCGGTGCTCGGGCCCTGGATCGCTCCCTTCGCACAACAGCAGATGATGACAGGCCGCCCCGTGCAGGGCCCTGATCTGCTGCACTGGTTCGGCACCGACCAACTCGGGCGCGATGTGTTCAGCCGCACGCTTCACGGCGGTTGGATCGTGATCGTGCTCTCCGCCAGCGGTACCATTCTTGGCGTGGCCCTCGGCTCGGTCATCGGGCTGACCTGCGGCTACGTTCGCGGATGGCTGGACGAGATCGTGATGCGGCTGGTCGAAGCGGTGCTGAGCATCCCGTTCCTCGTGCTTGCCCTGCTTGCGGTCTCCATGGCCGGCCCGGAGCTTTCCGGCTCGCCTCTCCTGGTGGTGCTGGTGGTCGCGCTCATCTACACGCCGCGCATCGCACGCATGGCACGCGCAGCAGCGCTCGACATTGTCACGCGGGACTATGTCACCGCGGCGCGGCTTCGCGGCGAGCCGACCTACTCGGTCGTGGTCCGCGAAATGCTGCCCAATGCCATGGGCGTGCTTCTCGTGGAGTTCGCCGTGCGCGCGGGCTATGCGCCGGTGCTGATCGGCACCCTCGGTTTCCTGGGCTTCGGCATGCGGCCGCCAACCCCTGAATGGGGGCTGATGATCAGCGAATATCGCAACCTGCTGACCGTTCAGCCCATGGCGGTATTCGGCCCGGGCCTGATGTTGGCGAGCCTGGTGATCGGACTGAACTTTTTCACCGAGGGCTTGGCTCGCGTGCTCGGCCGCTCGCCGATGCGGGGCTCGCCCCTGCGGGGTGCCGCATGAGCAAGGCTTGTATCGAGGTCACGGGGCTGACGCTGGACTACCGCACACCGGTCGGGTGGCAGCGGGCGGTCAATGATGTCAGCTTCGACGTGCGCCGGGGCGAAGTGCTCGGCCTTGTGGGCGAGAGCGGTTCTGGCAAGAGCACGGTCGCCTACCAGCTTCTCGGCTACCGACCGCCCAACGCGCGCCTGCGGTCAGGCCGCGTGCTCTTCGAGGGAACGGATATCGCCTCCCTCCCATTGGCCGAGCTGCAGAAGCTGCGGGGCAACCGCATCAGTTTCGTCCCGCAGAACCCCACCACTGCGCTCAATCCGGCGATGACAGTCGGCGACCAGATAGCGGAAGTCCTCAGAGCCCACAAGCGCCTGGATCGTCAGGGCATCGATGCCCGTTTCGTGCAACTCATGGCGCAGGTCGGGCTCGGCGCCATCGGGGATATTGCCCGTCGCTTTCCGCATCGCCTGTCGGGCGGGCAGCAGCAGCGGGTCGCGATTGCCATGGCACTCGCCTGCGAGCCCGAGCTGGTGGTGCTGGACGAGCCGACGACAGGGCTCGACGTGACGGTGCAACAGCAGATCGTGGAGCTCCTGCGCAGCCTGCGGTCCAGCCGCGGCGTGTCGATGCTCTATGTGACCCATGACCTGCCGCTATTGCGCCAAATCGCGGACCGGGTCGGGGTCATGTATCGCGGCGAGCTGGTCGAGATCGGGCAGACCGAGCAGATCTTCACCCGCCCGCGCAACCCATACGCACGCACGCTGATCAAAGCGGTGCCGCTGTTTCAGCCGGCGCCGGTCCGGCCGGTTGAGCTGGGCCAGACGCAGCAGCCACTGCTTGCGGCGGACAAGCTCTGCATCGGTTATGGCGGCCGTCGTGGTCTCTTCGGCATCGGCCAGGCGCAGGGCACCACCGTGGTGCACGATGTCTCGCTTTCGATCGGCATGGACGAGACCTTTGCGCTGATCGGTGAGTCCGGTAGCGGCAAGTCCACCATCGCCCGCGCGCTCTGCGGATTGGTGGCGCCCCTTTCGGGAACCATCCTTTATCGGGAAAAACCGCTGGCGCCCACCATTGGCGAGCGCACCGCCGATCAACGGCGAGAGATCCAGTATATCTTCCAGAACCCGGACGCATCCCTCAATCCGCGCATGCGGGTCGGCGAAATTCTCGCGAGGCCGCTCGACGTGTTCTTCGGAGAGAGGGGCCGGCAAGTGCGGGCTAAACTGGAAAAGGCGCTGGAGGATGTCCGGCTGGACCCGGCCTATCTCAGCCGTTTTCCCCATGAACTGTCCGGCGGCGAGCGCCAGCGTGTCGCCATCGCGCGGGCGCTGATCGCGCGGCCCTCTCTGCTCCTCTGCGACGAGGTGCTCTCGGCGCTCGACGTCTCGGTGCAGGCCCGCGTGCTGGAGCTGCTCAAGGAGTTGCGCGCGCGGACAGGCGTCTCGATGCTGTTCATCTCCCATGACCTCGGGGTCGTGCGCTCGCTGGCCGACCATGTGGGCGTGCTCTATCAGGGCCGGCTGGTCGAGGTCGGTCCAACGGAGAAAATCTACACGAGCCCGGAACACCCCTATACGCGCCGCCTGCTGGCTGCCGCCGTCGGCACCCTCGGCGCATCAGCAGGTGCGGCGGCGGTTCGTCTCAACGAGGCAATGTGATGGCCTACCCGATCGAACCTGACCCGGCTCTGGCCGCCGAGTTCAAGAAGACGCCGCTCGGCCACCACAGCCCGGCACTGCAGCGGCTGCTCAGGATCTTCCGTACCCTGCCCGTGGCCGGCAAGCACGCGCTGCTGCGGGTGGACCACCAGCGCCGCTGGGTCCTGGTGCAGTTCAACGGCCGCAAGGGCGAGCCGCTGACCATTCACCGCGATCACGTCTTCACCGATTGGAACGAGGCGGAGTGGGCCGTGTTCAAGCTGCGCTGGAAGGCCTATTTCGGCAGCGACGTTCCGGAGGCGCTGCGATGACACGCGTGCTTGCCGGCTATACCGACCGCATCAGCGTCTGTCCTGGGGAGACGATCGCCTTCAAGGTGTCGGCGGAGGATGGCGCATCCAGCTATCGGGCCTCGCTGGTGCGGCTCCATTGCCTGGATTCCCACCGGGACGGGCCCGGCCTTCAGGAAGAGGTTGTTCCATGCGCCTTCGATGGCGTCCATCCGGCCCGCCATCAGCCCATTCACATAGGGTCCTGCGCGGTCGTCGATGGTGGGCCCGCCGTTGCCCGCCTGCGCAGCTTCTCCATCGCAGCAATGATCTGGCCGACGCTCCGAAAAGACGAGGACCAGGTGATTGCCTCGGCGTCAGGGGGCGAGGGTGGGTTCGCGCTCGCCCTCGATCCAGGAGGCCGGCTCACCCTTTCCTTCTCCAACGGCAGCAGGTTGACGCTGAAGCAGCCGCTCCTGTTGCGCGAATGGGTTTTGGTGGCGGCGAGCTATGATGAGCAAAGCGGTCTCGCTGCATTGCACGCCACGCCGGCCAACACGCATGCGGGCTATTTCCCTCCGGAGCACCTTTCGGGCGTGGTGGAGGCTGGCCTGGCGACCGGCGGGGAAGGGACCCTGGTCCTTGCGGCCGGGCGTGATAGCCAGCAGCGGTTCGTGCATCACTTCAATGGCAAGATCGACAGTCCGCGGCTCACGGACAGCGCGCTACCGGTCGAGGCGCTGCGGCGGATTGTTGCTGATCCGTTTGATCCTGAACGCTCGGCCCATGTGATCGGTGCCTGGGACTTCGCGCAGGAGATGGGTCGCGAGACCATCGTCGATCTTTCGCCGAATCGCCTGGACGGTCGCCTCGTCAACATGCCGACGCGCGCCATGAAGGGCTGGAACTGGTCGGGGCGCTGGCAGGACTGGAAGCACGCGCCGCAGGAGTATGGCGCCATTCACTTCCATGATGACGACCTGTCCGACTGCCGCTGGGAGACGGATTTCACCTTCACGATCCCTGCGGATCTGCCAAGCGGTTTCTATGCCGCGAAGCTCGAAAGCACGGGCGATCCGGAGCATGTGGTGTTCTTCGTGCGCGCACCGCGGGGCAGGCCCGGCGCCAAGGCGGCATTCCTCGCCTCGACCGCAACCTACATGGCCTATGGCAACTACCGGGTCATGAACCGCAGCAATCTCTACGAGATGTATCTGGGCCAGCTGCCGGAACTGGTCGAGAGCGACCTCTTTCTCAACGCGCGGCCGCAATACGGGGACTCTCTCTACGCCACCCATAATGACGGCAGCGGGATCTCGATCGCGACGCGGCTGAGGCCGATCGTCAATATGCGTCCGAACACCACCCTGTCGGCCTTCAACGACGACGGCTGGATCCTGGGCTGGTTCAAGGCGCTGGGGCTGGAAGTCGACATCATCACCGACGAGGACCTGCACAATGAGGGGCTGGCGCTGCTTTCGGACTACCGTCTGGTGATCACCGGCAATCATCCCGAATATGTCTCGACGCGGATGTGGGATGCGTTCCAGGCTTTCCTCGACCGGGGAGGGCGGCTCATGTATCTGGGCGGCAACGGCTTCTACTGGCGGATCGCTTATCACAGCGAAGTGCCGGGCGTGCTGGAGCTGCGCCGGACGGAGGATGGGCCGCGCCCCTGGGAGGCGGAGCCTGGCGAATACACCATGAGCTTCAACGGCGAGTATGGCGGGCTGTGGCGGCGCGCCGGCCGGCCCCCGAACGGGCTGATCGGGGTCGGCTTTACGGCATCGGGCTTCGATATTTCTTCCTATTACCGCCGCACGCCCGAAAGCGCCGATCCACGGGTCCGCTTCATCTTCGAGGGGGTGGAGGATGAGATCATCGGCAATTTCGGTCTGGCGGGGGGCGCTGCCGCGGGCCAGGAGATCGACCGCTACGACCGATCTCTGGGCTCACCGCCCCACGCGCTGGTGGTTGCGCGCTCGGAGGACCATACGGAGGAAATGATGGTGGCCAAGGAAGACATGCCGGCCACCAACTACATCATCGGCGGCACCGAAAATCCGCTCGTCCACGCGGATATGACTTTTTTCGAGACGCCAAATGGCGGTGCGGTCTTCTCCACCGGCTCGATCACCTGGGCCGCGAGCCTGCCCTATAATGGCTTCGACAACAACGTGTCGCGGGTCACCGCCAACGTGTTCCGGCGTTTCGTTGATCCGGCGCCGTTTGTTCTCCCCCGGAGGGAGGCCGTTGAAGCCCAGGCGCCATGATCGGATCTTGAAGCCCGGCCGATTCTACCGGAAAAGGGCCCTGGCCTCTCGCGAGGCGGAAAGGAAGCAACAGTGTCGGCACGAATTCGCGAGGAGCTCGCTCGGCTGGACCTCCGCCAACCGGAGCGGGTCACGCTGAATGACCGCGTCTACAGCGAGCTGCGGCGGCTGATCATTTCCGGACGGCTGCGCCCGGGGCAAAGCATTTCGATCCGCGCGCTGGCGAATGTCATCAATGTCAGCCCGATGCCCGTGCGCAGCGCCTTGCAGCGTCTCGTGACGGAAGGTGCGCTTGATGTTCAGCCAAACCGTGCCTTCGCGCTTCCCGTGCTGACGCCGGAGGATTTCCGCGAGATTGCCGACGTGCGCGCGACCGTAGAGGGGTTTGCGGCGGAGCGCGCGGTCCCCAACCTGGGGGAGGAGGATGTCGCGTTCCTCCGCGAAATCAACCGGCAGATGTTCGAGGCCGGAAATGCCGGCCAGGAAAACTATCTCGAGCTCAACCGGCAATTCCATTTCCACATTTACAACGCCAGCAAAATGCCGCGTCTTCTGCGCTTCATCGAGACTCTGTGGCTGCAGATCGGTCCTCTGCTCAACCTGGTCGCCGCGCGCGAGGATATCCCCATCGGGCTGCAAGCACACCACGCGATGGTCGCCGCCGTAGCGGCCAAGGACGCGGCCGCGGCCAGAGCAGCGGTCGAGCGCGACATCCTGGACGCCGCGAAGGTGATCGTCGCGGGTTTGGGCCGAGGTGATTTCGCGACCCGCTGACGGTCGAGGGTTCACGGCTCGACGGTCCCCTGCCTTGCCGCCCAGTCGACCGGGTAGAGCGCGTAGAAATAGGCGGCGCGCCCTTTGGCTATGTATTTGAGATGGGTGCCAGACGGCAGCCAGACGATATCGCCGGTATTGCACTCATGCTGGCCGTCGTCGAAGGCGATCGTCAGCGGACCTTCCAGAATGAAGAGGATCTCATCATAGGTGACGGTCCAGTCGATGGTGGTGTTTTCGAGATATTCGATGCCGCCGCCCATGTGCTCGCTTATGGAGCGGTCGATGACGCGGGCGATGGAGGTGGTGCCGGTTGGCGTCACGGCTGGCTTGAGCTGCATCTGCGCACGCTTGAAGACCTTCGCCTTGGACATGGCCGTTGCTCCTAACCTTTTGCTTTTTCCGAATCGCGAAACTGCCCTGAAGTTATTGCTTGGTCGCATTTTCTTCACGCGAACCGGTACCCACTTCGCTCGAAAATGCTCCTACTGTGCCTGGATGTTGGCTTTCGATGGCGTCACGCCCGAGGGCGCGAGCTTGGCAAGCCAGGTGGTGATCGGGTCTGGCTTGCGGCCGTCGTGCTCCAGCTGGTCGCGCCGGCGCACCGCCCCGCGCACGAAATGCGCGCCGATGAAGCGGAACGGCTCCGGCGGGAAGCCGCGGGTGACCGGGCGCACCAGCGCGCAGCCGGCCCAGTGGTTCTCAAGGCCAAGGGCGAGCGAGGCGAGGACGTGCCCGCCCATATAGGTCATGCCGATGCCGTTGCCGGAAAAGCCGTAACCGTAGAGAATGTCGGGATTTCCGGGCAGGTGGCCGAAAAGCGGGAGGCCGCTGGCGGTCCGGTCGATGGGGCCGCTCCAGGCACTTGCGAGCGTGAAGTCGGCAAGCGCTGGATGACCATCCCGCAGGGCCCGGCGCATGTCGTCCACGCGCGAGGAGGGCTGATCGAAACGGCGGTCGACGATACCGCCGAAACCGATATTGCCGCCGGTAACGCCGACATTGAGGCGGCCGTCGCGGGTCACCCGGTAACCCGCCACGAACACTCGGGAGTCGATCATCAGCGGCCCGCGCGAATAGCCCACGCTCGCGAGCTTTTCCGGCATCGGGGTCGAAACCGCATCATCACTGGCGATGTTGAAAATCGCCGGGGCAAGCTCCGGCACCGCGCCCGACCACGCATTCATGGCAAGGATCAGCTTTCCCGTGCGCACACGTCCGTGCGCAGTTTCCACAACGAGCTGACCACTCCGGCTGAAGCGCCTCATGGCCGATTTTTCATGGATGCGGATGCGTCGGTTCAAGGCAACCTGCCGCAGGCCGCGCGCCAGAAATCCCGGGTGAATGGTCGCTGCGGTTTCATCAAGCACGCCCGCGAGATGGCGGGTCGAGCCCGTGAGGGCTGCGATCTCCTCCCGTGTCACCGGCCGTGCCGGCGCGTAGTCATGACGCGCCAGCCTGTTTAGGGCGTCGTCCCAAGCGCCGCGCTGTGCCGGGCAGGTCGCGCCCCAGATCCAGCCGACGCGATCGAACCAGCAATCGATGCCGTTTTCACGGCAAAAGCTCTCGATGCCGTCGACCGCCTCCCGCGACAGCTTTACGAGACGCAATGCTTCTTCCTCGCCCCGCAGAGACGCGAGCGCGCTGAACTTCGCCCAAGCTGAAAGCAGCATCCCGGAGTTCCGGCCGCTGGGCCCCCCGCCGCAAATGTCTCTTTCCAAGAGGACGATGTCGAGTTCGGGCCTCTGCTCCTTAAGGCGGATCGCCGTCCAAAGGCCGAGATAGCCGCCACCCACGATACAGACATCCGCCCGCTGCTCGCCATCCAGGGCTGGCGCGAGATCGGGGCGCTCAGCTAATGCCTGTTGCAGCCAGTGGCTGCGCCAGACGATGTCTTGCTCGGGCAGTGTGTCCATCGTATCCGTCGGCTCCTATTTGATCAAATTCAAACCAAAAAATCTCTTGGCATGCAACGAGAAATAACGATAGTACATATCTATGGGGCCATATTTGATCCGAACTGGGAATCTGAGGTGCAAGCCACCGCTGTTTCTCGGATTGCGTGGTGGGAAGCGAGTTGATCAAAAAAGGGAGCGAATGCGCTCAGGTGTCGAGATGGTGCTGAACACCGACCATGGTCATCCACGTGAGCGGCTCAACGGCACCGCCCATAGCCGGATCTACGCGGCACTCAAGCAGGCGCTGATGAATGGCGACTTCGTTCCGGGGCAACGGCTCGTCGTCCGTGCCATTGCGGAGCGGTTCGAGACCAGCGCGATGCCCGTGCGTGAGGCCTTCCGGCAGCTGGTGAGCGATGAAGCCCTCTTCGATCATCCCAATAGGGGCGTCATCGTACCGGAAGCCACCGTCGAAATCATCGCGGACATCGCTCGTGTCCGCTGTTCCATCGAGGGCGCCGCGGCGGAGTGGGCTGCGTCCACGATTACCGCCCAAGAGCTTGCTGCCATCGAAGCCATCAACGAGCGGATGGGCGACTGCACTGTGCGAGGCGACACCGCCGACTACCTCGCGCTCAACCGCACGTTCCACTTTGCCATCTATGCGGCGTCCCGCTCGGCCACCCTGTTGCCGATCATCGAGCGCCTGTGGCTGCGTGCCGGCCCCTGGCTCAACATCATGCGCAACGAGGCGACCCTAGGCCTTGGGCTGGACCACCACCTGGAGGTTCTCGAAGCCTTGCGCAGAGGCGATGGGCGTGCCGCCCGGAGAGCCATCGCCGCCGACATTTCCGATGCAGCCGACATCATTCTGCGTGCGGCCGGCGGCGCGCATCAGGGGCAGATCGATACCGTTCGGCGCGTCGGCAGGCCTGGAAGGCGCCGAAAGGTCGTCTAAGGATTGAACCGGGGACAACCAGAAGAGGGCTTCATGCAGGCAAGGTCGAAAGTCATCATCACCTGCGCGGTGACGGGCTCAATCCACACGCCGACCATGAGCCCATATCTTCCCGTCACGCCAGACGAGATCGTGGACGCCGCGGTGGGCGCGGCGGAGGCCGGCGCTGCCATCATTCATCTCCATGCGCGTGATCCGCAGACAGGCAAGCCCTCGCCCGATCCGCGCCTCTTCATGAACTTCCTGCCGCGCATCAAGCAGCAGACCAACGCCGTGATGAACATTTCGACCGGCGGCGGGCTGAAGATGAGCCTGGAGGAGCGGCTCGAGGCCGCTCATGCCGCCAAGCCGGAACTGTGCTCACTCAACATGGGGTCCATGAATCTCGGGCTCCATCACGTGGCGGTCAAATATTCGGATTGGAAGCACGACTGGGAGAAGCCCTATCTCGAAGCCACCCGCGGCGGCATCGTCTCCAACACCTTCGAGCAGATCGAGCGGGTCATCGTGGACGTCGGGCAGGCCTATGGCACGCGCTTCGAGTTCGAGTGCTATGACGTGGGCCACCTCTACACCCTGGCTCATTTTCTCGACAGGAAACTGCTGACGCCACCCCTCTTCGTGCAGAGCATTTTCGGCCTGCTCGGCGGGATCGGCCCTGATCCGGAAGACCTGCTGCATATGCGGCGCACGGCCGACCGGCTGTTCGGAAGCGACTACCAATGGTCCATCCTTGCGGCAGGCCGGCATCAGATGGGACTGTGCACGATGGGCGCCATCATGGGCGGCAATGTGCGCGTGGGGTTGGAAGATAGCCTCTATGCCGGCAAGGGCCAGCTTGCCAGGAGCAATGCGGAGCAGGTGGCGAAGATCCGTCGTATTCTCGGCGAGCTGTCGCTGGACATCGCCACACCCGATGAGGCGCGCGATATGCTGAAGCTGAAGGGCGGTCACGAGGTTGGCTTTTGAGCAGGGAACCGCGAGTCACCTTTGCCGGCGTCACGCATCCGTGGATGTGTGACGTGATGGGGCACGTTAATGTGCGCCACTACGCCGCCATGTTCGATGACGCGAGCTTCCAACTGCTTGGCTATCTCGCCGGGACCGGGCAGGAAACAGAGACCGGCAGGGGGTGGGCCGACGCGCGCTTCGTGATGGAATATAAGCGGGAGCTATCGGCCGGGACGCTGGTGACCATCCGCACGCAGGTTACCCGGATCGGCCGGAGTTCTCTCACTTACCGGCACGAGATGTCAGGCACCCTTGACGGAGCGCTGCGGGCCGAGGCCGAGGTCGTGACGGTGCGGTTCGACCTTTCGGCACGGGCACCCACCGCGCTGGAACCGGAGATCAGAGAGAGGGCCGGAGCGCTGCTGAGGAACCATCCAGAAAAGGCATCACCGTAACGATTGGACATCTCATTTATGTGCTGCTCGCCAGCGCGGCTGATCGTTTGAACTTTATGACGGCTCTGGTTCCATCCTGGGGGATCGATCGAAATGTGAAATCTGCCCTGGCATTCTCTACAAGCGTCTGGACCATGAGCTCGCCAAGTTTGCCGCGCTGTGGCCAAGTCTTCCCGGCAGGCATTCCAACGCCATCGTCCGCTACAACGACTTCGCAACCAGCCTCGTCCACGGTGCTATGAAGTCTGATCGTTCCGCCCTCTCGATCACGAAAGGCATGCTTAAGTGAATTGATAAGCAATTCGTTTACGACCAAGCCCGTAGGCATGGCCACATTGATCGACGCTGGATATGCATGCACCTGCAGGTCGAGCTTAATCCCTTCCGTCGCGTGCGAAGCCATCACCAACGCGGCGATTTGGCTGAGATAAGCTCCAAGGTCAATCTCACCCTCGTCATCCGCTATTGAAAGGACGTCGTAAAGGCTAGAGAGGGCAGCCACGCGGCCGGAAAGGCGCTCGAAGGCTTGGCGGTCTATCGTTGCAGCGTTTCGCATCTCCAATCGGATCAGTGCCGTAATCATCTGAAGGTTGTTTTTGACCCGATGTTGTAGCTCTCGAAGGCGTAGATCCTTTTCTCTCGCGCGATCTTGCGCCTCCCGTTGAGGAGACCCGCGGCTTGAGCTCGGCGGTACGAAGGCAACCAGCCTGTATTTGGGCCGTCCGGTGTCATCTTGGATCAGATTGGAGTGAACATCGAGAGCCGTATGCTGCGCTCCCGATGTCTGCAGATTGAACGTGCCGAGCAATTCGCTTCCTTGCACGATTGCGGAAGCTAGATCCGGTCCATTGGACCCATCGATCCGCTCAGCCTGTAGGAGATCCCAACTTTGGCCAGCTGTCTGTCCCGCCTGCACTCCTGAGAGCCGCTCGAACTGCGGATTTACGTAGATGATCGTTTCCTCGCCACGGAATTCCGAGAGCGCTATAGCGATCGGAACCTGGTCCAGGAACTTCTTAAACTGATGGCTCTCCAACGCGTCGGCGAGCTCAGGACTGCTGATCAGGCCTTCTACCGTTTCCGGCTCCTCGCCAGCGGATGTCATGATGTTGATCTCTTCGGACCGAAAAAATCGATGTTATCAACACGGACACGATCATCCAATGGATTCCAGGCGTGCAGCGGGACCAACAGCGGATTTGCCGCGCCTAGTGCCAGCGCCTTCGATTTTCGCGACCACGGGTGAGGACGCTCTCATTGAGCTGGAAATCCTCGGCAACATGTTCGAGGACATCTATAAAGGTTGCGGTCTTCTCGGAGGGTCGGTGAGCTCGTCTGACCCGGAATATTGGCGCCGTTGATAACCGGGTGATGACCAGTGTGCGCCTAATGCTCCTGGCCTGAACCTAAGCTGTTGAAAAGAATGGTACAGCTGCCCCGGCTCGAACGGGGGACCTCCTGATCCACAATCAGGCGCTCTAACCAACTGAGCTACAGCTGCGCTGTCATTTGGCGCGCAAAATAAGCGCAAGCCCGGCCATTGACAAGGTGGGATGCGTGCTCCCGCACCACTTTGCGGATAACCGCTGCGGGCCGGCACCGGCTCGCCCGGCCGCCGGCCCGGCATGGCCGTGTGTCAGAGCCCGGCCGACTGCTGCATCACGCGGCTGATGCCTTCCTGCATCGGCTTCATGGCGTCGCCCGCCAGGCGGCCGGACAGGCGCGACACCTCCCGCATCTGCCGGCTGAGGGCGACCAGCCTCTCGCGCAGGAAGGATTGCTGCAGAGACATGATCTGGACGGGGTCGCGCTGGCTCATCATCTCGCGAATGAACCCGAATTGCGCGGATATGTTGGCTTGCGTGAAATGCAGCACCGTCTGCTGCAATTCATGGGCGCTATCCTGCCAGCCGAAGAGGGCAACGGCATGGATGTTCCGCATCTCTTCCCCGTCGCGCCGCGCGGCGGAAGCGGCCGCCGGTGCCGAAATGCTCGCAGAGGATTTCCCGGCCGCGCGCTTCACCGCGGGGTTGCGCGGCACGGCCTGTTTCTTCGCAGCGCGTGCTGGTCCTGCGGCAACCATGGTCTTTGCCGGCGGCTGCACCGGTTTCTCCTTCGCCCTGTGGGCGCGTGCCGGGCGCGATGGGGCGGCGCGGAGCCTGCGCGGCTTGGTCGCAGCGCTGGCCGGCACCCCGGAAGCCTTATCAACGGCCGGGCTGGCCGGGGTGCTCACCGCTGGCATTTCGCTCGTGCCTTCAACTGCATAGGCGGAGCCGCCCGCCTCGAGATCCGCTGTGACCGCGCCGGTTGGGCGCGGCTCTTTGGCTTGGCCATTGGTCAACTTTTCGTCGTTCTGGGCGTTGTTGGTCACGGGAGATTCTCCTCATTAACTCTGTTCGCCGGCGGCGGATGCACGACCGAATTTTTGTGCAATTGTCAACTTGGATGGGCGATAGTCTAATCCGATGAATGTTGCAGCGCAACAAAGACGCTCGGCGCGAACATCCGGTAGAGGGCCCGGATGCCGCGGCCGACACGGCAGGTGGGAGGTAATCCGTGCCATCGGTCTCTCATGTCCATGATTTGGGCGCCTTTTCATTTAATAGGAGGAAAAGACTCGCTGGTGATTCCCCCTCGTTAATACGATCGGGGTATGATGCGGATGGTGTTGGGTACGCATCAGGCAAAAGGATGGCCCAGGAGAGACGCGCGTGAGCACAGGGGCTGTACCAAGCCTGGATGCGCTGCAGCACGCAGGCGTAGCCGCGTGGTTGTGGGACCCCGCCCGCGCTCGCATCGTATGGGCCAACGAGGCCGCCATCGGCTATTTCGGCGGTGAGTCGCTGTTCGACCTGATCGATCGGCGCTTCGACCGGCGCGAGCCCGGTGTGGCGCGTCTCGCCAGCCTGGCCGACACCCTGGTCCGCCCTGGCCAATCCTCCGAGGAGGTGCTCGACTTTCCCTCGAGCCCCATGGGCGAGCCCCTCGCCTGCGATTGCCACGTCCATCGCCTGAGCGACGGCCGACCAGGCCTCCTGGTTGTCGCCAAGCCGATCCATGCCGGCCCGGCCACCCCGCCCGCAGAGCTCGCCCTCGGCGTGATCGATGCCTTGCCACAGGCGGTTCTGACCCTGGACCGCGACGGGCGCAGCCTGCATGCCAACGCGCAGGCGGGGGAGCTCCTGGCCGATGCCCGGCGGCGCGGTCTGGCCGAGCTGCTGGGCGATGAGCGCAGCGCGATGCGGTTCATCAGCCGTGTCCTGGCCGCCGGGGTGGCGAGCGAGGTTCGGCGCGTGGACACGCGCTACGGCGCCCGCGACCTGCGCCTTGAAGGGCGGAGGATCGAACCGCATGGGGGAGAAGCCGGGCAAGGCGGCCAGGCCGACGTACGCATTCTCCTGCTCATCGACGATGTGGCCGAGCGGCGGGCCCTGGAGCGCAGCTTGCAGGACAACGTCGCCCGGCTGGCTGACTTCGTTGCGGCGGCCGCGGATTTCACCTTCGAACTCGACCGGGACCTGGCATGGCAGGAGGTGGGCGCCGACTTCACCGAGGCCACCGGCATTGCCGCCGAGGAGATCGTGGGCCAGCCATGGCGGGCGGTTGCAGAGCGGTTCGGCTTCGATAGGGATGGGGTAATCGCAGCGGCGATGGCAGATGGCCGATCGTGGCGCGCGACGATCGAATGGCACAAGGCGGAAGCCAAATTGGCAACCTGCCTCAGCGCCGTCGCGGTTGCCGATGTGGAGCACAGCCGGACGGCCTATCGCGGCATCGGGGCGCTGATCCGACGGGAGACGCAGGATCCGCTGCCGATCGCCGGCACGCAGGCCGCAGACAGCCCCTCGCCTGCACCGATGGAGCACACGGCCACGGGCAGCGAGGCAGCGAGCGATGCTCCCGTTCCCGATGCGGCAGAAGACTCCGCTGTCGATGCGGTGGCGCCGCAGCAGGCAACGCCGATGGTCACCGAGCATGGGGCTGACCGGACGGCGTGGGCAGCCCCCGCTCCCGGCCCAGGCCCACAACGGGAATCCCAGCGCCCAGGCCTCAGTCCGGAGGATGCTGCTGCCTTCGAGCGCCTCGCGCGCCGGCTGCGCCAGGACATCGGCAGTGCCGAGCCGGAGCCGGCCGCCGCACCCGCTTCCGATGAAGACGCCCCCCGAACCGAAGCGGTCAGGGCCGAAGCGGCCGCGCCGCTGGCCGCTATCGCTGAAGCGGTGACCGATATCGATGTCCTCCCGCCGCAGGCGCCGGAGCCGGAGCCGACCCGCTCGCCGGATGAGGGGCCTGCCATGGAAGCACCTGGCAAAGCCCATGTGCCGGCCGAGACGCTGGCCGTCACCCTGGCCCGCCAGCTCATGGGGGGCCTCGACGCGCCGTCATTGATCCATCGCGACGGCGAGATCCTGGCCGCCAACAAGGGCGCGGCGGAGGTGCTGGGTTATGACAGCCCGGAAGCGCTGGAGGTGGTGGGGCTGGATGCAGTCCTGCCCGGCTGGCGGGTGCGCGGCGAGGAGGCCTGCGTGTCCACGCCGGAAGGGCGGATCGCCAGCAACTCGATCACCGCGCGCACGCTCGACTGGCCGGACGGACCGGTGCGCCAGCTCATGTTCACCCCGCGGGACAAGCCGCTGCCGGGCAAGAGTGCGCAGAGCGAGCTTTGGGCGCCGAGCGATGCCACGCTGAAGACGATCCTGGAGACGGCCACCGACGGCATCATCGTGATGGATGCGGCGGGGGTCATCCGCAGCATCAATGCCGGCGCGCAGGCCATTTTCGGGATCGATGCGCGGGAAGCGGTCGGCCGGCGCTTGAGCGACTTCCTCAACGCGGAGAGCGCGAAGACCTTCAAGGACTATCTCGCGGCCATGGTCGACGGCAGCCTGGCCACCATCTTCAACGATGGGCGGGAGGTGACCGGGATCGAGCGCCAGGGTGGCGAGATTCCGCTGTTCCTGACCATAAGCCCGGTGGTGGAAGGCGACGGCTATTGCGCCGTCCTGCGCGACATCACCCACTGGAAGAAAGCGGAGGCCGACCTCAGGGCGGCCAAGGAAGAGGCCGAGCGGACCAGCGCGCAGAAATCGGAATTTCTCGCCAATATCAGCCACGAGCTGCGGACACCGCTCAACGCGATCCTCGGTTTCTCGGAAGTCATGAAGGCTGAACGCTTCGGCGCGATCCGCAACGACAAATATCTGAGCTATATCGGCGATATCCATGCGAGCGGCGAGCACCTGCTCAGCCTGATCAACGATCTGCTCGATCTGTCCAAGGTCGAGGCCGGCAAGCTCGAGCTCAACTTCACCGCGGTCAATCTGGTGGACCTGATCGACCAGAGCGTGCACATCATGCAGGACCAGGCGCGGGAAGCCCGCGTGCTGATGCGCACCAGCATCCCGGCTGCCCTGCCGCCCGTCGTTGCCGACCAGCGATCCATCCGGCAGATCGTGTTGAATCTCCTGTCGAATGCCATCAAGTTTACCGAGCCCGGCGGGCAGGTGATCGTGTCACTCGTGACCACGCCGCAGGGCGAAGTGAAGCTCCGCGTGAAGGACACGGGCATCGGCATGACCGAGGACGAATTGCAGGATGCGCTAAAGCCGTTCCGCCGGCTGGAGACAAAGCGCCGCCGCGCGAGCGGCACCGGCCTCGGGCTGCCGCTGACAAAGGCGCTGACCGAAGCGAACCGCGCCGGCTTCTCCATCAGCAGCCGGCCGGAAAGCGGCACGCTCGTCGAGATCACCTTCCCCACCACCCGCGTTCTGGCGGAATAGTGGATCAATCCCGCAGGGCTGGCAGATCCTTGTAGAGGTCCAAGGCCTCCGGATTGGCCAGAGCTTCGCGGTTCTTGACCTCGCGGCCGTGGATGACATCGCGCACGGCGATCTCGGTGATCTTGCCGGACTTGGTGCGCGGGATATCCGCGATGGCGATCACCTTGGCGGGCACGTGCCGCGGCGAGGCGCCGGTGCGGATCTGGGTCTTGATGCGCTTGACCAAATCCTCGCTCAGCGCGACCCCCTCGCGCAAGCGCACGAACAGCACCACGCGCACGTCGCCGTCCCAATCCTGTCCGATGGCGATCGCCTCGATCACCTCCGGGATCTGCTCGACCTGGGCATAGATCTCGGCGGTGCCGATGCGCACGCCGCCGGGATTGAGGGTGGCATCGGACCGGCCATGGATGATCATGCCGCCATGCTCTGTCCACTCGGCGAAATCGCCATGGGTCCACACGTTCGGGAAGCGGGCAAAATAGGCGTTGAAATATTTCTCGCCCGTCGGGTCGTTCCAGAACATGACCGGCATGGAGGGAAAGGGCGCGGCGCATACCAACTCGCCCTTGCCGCGCGGCAGCGGCCTGCCCTCGTCGTCGAAGACATCGACGGCATTGCCCAGCATGGGCGATTGGATCTCGCCCTCGTAGACCGGAGCCAAGGGATTGCCGCCAACGAAGCAGCCGCACAGGTCGGTGCCGCCGGATATGGAGGCCAGGTGAATGCCGGGCTTGATGCCGGCATAGACGAAGGCGAAGCTTTCGGGCGCGAGGGGCGAGCCGGTGGAGAACATTGTCCGCAATGCCGGGAGCTTGTGGGTATCGATCGGACGCCAGCCGGTCTTCTTCAATGCATCCACATATTTCGCCGAGGTGCCGAACTGGGTCATGCCGACCTCCTCGGCATAGTCGAACAGCACGCGCTCCGAGGGCGCGAAGGGCGAGCCGTCATAGAGCACGAGCGTTGCCTCGGACATGAGCCCCGACATGAGCCAGTTCCACATCATCCAACCGCAGGTGGAGAAGTAGAAGAAGCGGTCGCCTGCGCGGATATTGCCGTGCAGCTGATGCTCGGTCAGGTGCTTCAGGATGATGCCGCCAGTGCGATGCACGATGCATTTCGGCACCCCCGTGGTGCCACTGGAGAACAGAATGAAAATGGGGTGGTCGAAGGGCACCTGCTCGAAGGCGATCTCGCCCACCGGCTCATGCCCTAGAAATTCCCCGTAGGTGGCTGCCTTGGGAAGCTTGCGGACCGCCGCCTCCGCCGCGCCGGTATAGTCGATCACCACAACGGTCTCGATGGTAGGCAGCTGGGTGAGCACATGGGCGATCTTGTCGGTGATGTCGAGCTGCTTGCCGTTGTAGAAATAGCCGTCGCAAACGACCAGCACCTTGGGCTCGATCTGGCCGAAACGGTCGAGAATGCCGCGTTCGCCGAAATCCGGCGAGCACGACGACCAGATGGCGCCGATCGCCACGGTGCCGAGAAAGGCCACCGTCGTTTCCGGCATGTTGGGCACGACCGCCGCGATCCGGTCGCCCGGCTTCACGCCAGCTCGCCTGAGCGCGCGCGCCATGCGCCCGACTGCATCATGGAGCTCGGCCCAGCTCAGTTCGCTTCTGACCTTGTCCTCGCCTCGGAAGATGATCGCCGGTGCGCTGTCACGGCGCCGCAGGGCGTTTTCCGCATAGTTGAGGCGGGCGTCGGGGAAGTAGCGGGCCCCGGGCATTTTGTCGCCGTCCACGAGCACCCGGGTGCCGCGGACTGAGGCCTTGACGCCGCAGAAGTCCCAAGCCGCGTTCCAGAAGTCTTCCTGCCGCTCGACGGAAAAGCGATGCAAGGCCTGGAAATCAGCGAGATCGAGACCGTGCCGCTCGCCCACCAGCCTGATGAACGCGGCCATACGGCTCTGCGCCTTCTGCTCCTCCGAAGGTGTCCAGAGGGGTTGCATCATACTCACGCCTCCCAGGGTTCCCGTCGATTTTGCGCGCACCATAAGAAAAGATCCGCTAGACCCCAAGGGATTTTACGCGCCGCTGACAGCCTCGCCGGGCGATGTGGTGCTTTCTGGCAATCGGTGCCCGGGCCGGGCGCGAAAGTGCTACAGTAGCGTCAAGCGAATCGGTCGGTCGCGGCGGTCGCAAAACCGCCTTGAGCTTGGCGTAACGGGTGGCTCCCCGGCCAAACAAAAGGGAAACGACCCTCGTGAAACGCGTTGTGATTGGTCTGATTGCGGTTATCGTGGTCGCGGTGCTGGCCGTTGCCGCGCTGCCATTCGTGGTCAGCGCCGACTTCGTCGCCCGCCAGATCACCGAGGTGGTGCGTGACCAGACAGGTCGCGAGCTTGCCCTGGGTGAAGAGCCGCATCTGTCCTTCTATCCGGACTTCGCCATCGAGCTGCGGGACGTGGCCCTGAGCAACCCGCCAGGCATGCCGGCAGGCGACGTGATGCTGACCGACAACCTTCGGGTCAAGGTGGCGCTCTGGCCGCTCTTGTCGGGCAAGCTGCAGATCAAGGCCTTTGTGGTCGAGACGCCGCGGCTGAATTTGCTCATCGACGGCGAGGGCCATAGCAACTGGGTGTTCGACAGCCGCCAGCCGACGCCGGCGGAAACCAGCCGGGATGCGGCGGCGAGCGACGAGGAGCCGCTGGATATCATCGACGCGCCGGCCGATCCCGCGGCCTATCCCAGCACGGCCATGCGAGCGGTCGAGCTAGCGCCGGTTGAAATCCAGAACGGAACGGTGCGCTATCTCGACGAGCGCAACGGCGTGACCTTCATGGCGGAGGACGTCAACCTCACGCTGAGCCTGGCCGACCTCGACTCGCCGTTCAGCGCGCGCGGCTCGCTGATCTGGAATGGCCAGCGGGTGAATCTCGACGCGGTGCTGCGGCATCCGGCACAGCTGGCCGCCGGGTCGGCCTCGGCCGCCGAGGTCACCCTGGCCTCCCCTCTCCTGAATGCCGGCTATGACGGGCAGATCTCGCTGAAGGATGGGCTCTCGCTCGCCGGGGTTGTCGGCTTCAGCACGCCCAGCTTGCGGGAGCTCATGCAGTGGGCGGGGCAGCCGCTGCCGGACGGGCAAGGCCTCGGTCCGTTCCGGGCCGAAAGCGCCATCGGCCTGCAACACAAGACGTTGACGCTGAAAGATGCCGACATTGCGCTAGACGGGATGAAGGCCCGGGGCAATGTGCGCCTGGAGCTCGATGGCGCGCGGCCCAAGGTGATCGCGACGCTCGGTGTCGACACGGTTGATCTGAACGTTTATCGGGGCGACGGCGAGCCGACCGCCAAAGGCGGTGCGTCGTCCGAGCCCTCCGCGCTGGTCGATGGCTGGAGCATGGAGCCGATCGATCTTTCCGGCCTTAAGGCCATCGACGCCGACCTCACGCTCAATGCGGGCCGTGTCATCTTCGGGAACGTCAAGACCGACGCGGGCGGGCTGCGCTTGCTCATCGACAATGGACTGCTCGAGGCGCAGCTCAGCAATCTCGCCCTCTATGGCGGCACGGCGGCAGGCAACGTGCAGCTCGACGGTTCCAAAGCCGTGCCGACCTTACGCCTCGCGCTCAGCGCCAGTGACTTCGCCAGCTACGAGCTGCTGCGCGACCTAACCGGCCTCAAGCAGTTCGAGGGCCGCGGCGCCGCGTCGGTATCTCTCGCCGGGACCGGGCGCAGCCAGGCGGAGCTCGTCTCCACCCTGCGCGGCAATCTAGTGTTCCGGGTGACGGATGGTGCCCTGCGCGGGGTCGATCTTGGCAAGATGGTGAATGCAGTGGCGGCCCATGTGGTGGATGGCTGGATGGGCGGCCAAGAGGCCTTGACCGACTTCAGCCTGTTCGAGGGAAGCTTTCAGGTCGAGAACGGGGTTGCGGCCAATGATGATCTGACCCTGCTGGGACCGCTCGTGCGGGTCTCCGGAGAAGGCTCCGTCGACCTCGCCCGGCAGACCCTGGACTACCGGGTGGACCCGCAGCTCGTCGCGAAGCTGCAGCCGAAGAATGGCGAGCAGGCGCTGGAAGGCTTCTCGGTGCCAATCGTCGTGAAGGGACCATGGAGCCGGCCCAAGATCTATCCCGATATCGAGGGCGTCATGAAAGACCCTCAGGCCGCCTACAAGCAGTTCAAGGGATTGGTGCAGGCGACGCGCGGGCTTGATCTCGGCTCTGGCGGGAAGGCGATCGACGGGGTGCTGGACAATGTCGGCCCGCTGTTGAACCAGGAGATCGGCAAGAGCCTTGGTCCTGACACGACCAGCAGCTTCACCGGAAGTGGTGCCGGTCAGTTCTTGGATGGCTTGATGAAGGGCGGCCTGGGTGCCCGCAAGCCGCAGCCGTCCCAGGGTGCGGTCGAGCCCCGGTCCGCCGGAGAACAGGCCGATCAGCCTGAACCCGGCGCACAACCGGCCGCCCAGGGTGGCGAGAGCTTGCCGGCGCCCGTGCACGCACCACAGAATGCGGCCACTGAAGAGGACAGCACGGACGAGCCGGCCGGGGAAGCGCCGGTGCCCGCCGAGGCAAAGGCCCCCGAGGAGGAGGTCCCGCACGCACCCGCTCCCGAGCAGCCGAGCCCGCAGATGGCCACGCCCGATCAGCCGGTTCCGCAGACCTCGGGCAAGGGCGATGCCTTGTAGTCAAGTCACGGGCGTACCATGATCAGAGTGCAGAGTGAGCCGTTCGATGCCGGCGCGGAGCTCGCGGCGCTGAAGGCGGGCAATACGGCAATCGGCGGAATCGCCCTGTTCGTGGGCACGGTCCGCGATACCTCCAGCGGAGAGGCGGTGGCCGAGATGACGCTGGAGCACTATCCGGGCATGACGGAGAAGGCGCTGGCCGATATCGAGGAGGAGGCGCACCGGCGCTGGCCCTTGGAGGCTTCGCTCATCGTCCACCGCTACGGCCGGCTGGCTGCGGGAGACGACATCGTCCTGGTGATCACCGCTTCGGCCCATCGGGAGGCGGCTTTTTCCGCTTGCGCCTTCCTGGTCGATTGGCTCAAGACGAAGGCGCCGTTCTGGAAGCGCGAGCGCGCGCCGGGCAGCGGCGGCCAGGAGCGCTGGGTCGAGGCGCGCGAGGCCGATGACGAGGCCGCGGCGCGCTGGAGCGCTGCGACCAGCGGGGATAACTGAGGATCGAATTTCGCATGGTTGAGGCTATTGACCAGGTTACGCTCGCCTTGTGGGCGGTCAATCTCGGGCGCCCGCTCAACGGGATTTCTGCCTGGGTGGCGGGCATCGAGCAGAAGATGCAGCAGACGAAGCGCCAGGGCGCCGACATGCTGATCCTGCCCGAATATGCCTGCGAGCAATGGCTGTCGTTCAAGCCGGAGGGGCTGCGTCCCGACCAGGAGATCGCATGGATGGCGGAACAGGGCGCGCAGGCTCTGCCGCTGCTGGCGCCGCTGGCCGAACGATATGACATGGCGCTGCTGGCGGGGACCATGCCTGTTGCCCATGGGAAGGGCGGCTTCCGCAACCGCGCCTGGCTGTTCCTGCCGGATGGCCGGCAAGTTGGCCAGGACAAGCTCTGCCTCACCCCATTCGAAAAGGACCCGGATGCGTGGCAGCTCGAGCCAGGCGAGCTGGTCCACGTGGTGCAGTGGCGTGGACTGAAGCTCGCCACTTGCATCTGCCTCGACGTGGAGCTGCCGGCGCTGTCGGCCATGCTCGCCCCGCTCGAACCCGATTTGATCCTGGTACCGTCCATGACGGCGGGCCTGTCGGGCTATTCGCGGGTGTTCGGCTGTGCCAAGGCGCGTGCGGTCGAGCTGATGGCGGTGGTCGCGGCGGTGGGCGTGGTGGGCGTCGCGCAGGGAACCACGCAGAACGACAGCAATGTTTCCGGTTGCTCGGTATTCCTGCCCTGCGAGCCAACCCTGGGCGATACCGGGCTTTATGCGGAGATCCCGCCGGTGGCGGAGGATGAGGCCGACGGGCCGCTGCTCATTGCCCGGGATATTCCGATTGCCACGATCCGCGCGCTGCGGGCGGGCGCGGCCGAAGTCTGGCCCGGCGCCTGGCGGGCCGAGCCGGTCAAGATTCACATGACGTGAGCCGACACTGATCAGTCGTCCCAGTGGCGGGGCCGGTTCGGCTTGAACCGGCGGCCGGCGGTGGGACTGGGACTGTCGGTCGCGTGCGATTTCGCGCTGCGCATGTTGTCCACGTGGCTATGCTTCTCGTCGCGCTCGCCACCGCCGCCCGATACGCGGCTGACCGGCGGGTTGGTCGGCGTGCCCGGGGGCCGCGGGTCTTTCCGCTCGGGCATCGGCTTGCTGCGGTCTTCGTGGCTGGCGCCGGGCCCACCCCAGCGCTGTGTGTTCGGATGCTTCTCGGGCATGATACTTCCTTTGCCGCACAGGTTATCCCTTGCGGAGACAACCGATGTCGGAGGCCGCGCGTTCCCGACGGCGCGTGGGTTATGGGCGGCGGTTGGCCTCGGCCTTGGCAGAAACGCGCGCCATGAACTTGGCGGCATCGATCACCGCCCGGTCGTGGAAACCTTCGCCGATCAGCCCAGCCTCATCACGGCACGACACCTTGAAGCGCAGCGTCCGGCCCTCGACCGCGATCAGTTCCACCTCCGCGGTCACGGTCATGCCCACCGGGGTTGCGGCCGAATGGCTGACATCCACATGGGTGCCGACAGTGCGCTCGTGCGGCTCCAGAAATGGCCGCAGCGCCTCAATGCAGGTCCATTCGATGAAGCCCACCATGAAGGCGGTCGCAAATACGGGCGGCATGTCGGAAAAGCCTGTGAAGGCTTGCGAAACGGCGGGCACGGTGAGCGTGTGATCCACTCTGAGGCTCTGCACGTGGCGAAGCCCTGGCTTAAGATCCGCATTCATGGAAGAAAACCCCAGACAAGCACGAGAACCGGCGCATGGAACGCCAAGGAGATCTTGACCGCAAGTTATTGGGAGCGGCAGGTTAGCCCTTGCCGACCGCCTTGGAGGATGAAACATGGCCAGCACCTACGATCGCCGTCTCGTCGACCTTCTGGAGCTCGAGCTGCCCATCATCCAGGCGCCCATGGCCGGGGTGGCGACGCCGGCGCTGGCGGCTGCGGTTTCCAATGCCGGCGGGCTTGGGTCCTTGGGGCTTGCCACCAGCACGGCAACGGCTGCGCGCGAGATGATCGGGGCGCTGCGGGCGCAAAGCAACCGCGCCTTCAATGTTAACGTGTTCTGCCATAAGCCGGCAGTTGCCGATCCAGCCGTGGAAGCCGCATGGATCGAGCAGCTGCGCCCGGAATTCGAGCGCTTGGGCGCCGAGCCGCCGTCCCGTCTCACGCTGTTGTGGAAGAGCTTCCTTGAGGATGACGACATGTTCGCCATGCTGCTCGAGGAGAAGCCCAGGGTGGTGAGCTTCCATTTCGGCCTGCCTTCGCCCGAGCGGATCAGCGCAATGAAATCGGCCGGCATCATCCTGTTCGCCTCGGCCACAAATCTGGCGGAAGCGCGCGCGGTTGCAGCGGCCGGCATCGATGCGGTGGTGGCGCAGGGCTACGAGGCGGGCGGCCATCGCGGACTGTTCGATCCCGACGGGCCGGACGAGCAGCTCGGCACCATGGCGCTGACCCGGGTGCTCGTCCGCAATCTCGACATTCCGGTGATCGCGGCGGGCGGCATCATGGACGGGGCCGGCATCGCGGCTGCCCTGCGGCTCGGCGCGGCGGCGGCACAGCTCGGCACCGCTTTCATCGCCTGCCCGGAATCCCAGGCGGATGAAGGCTACCGCCAGGCGCTGCGGAGCGAGGCCGCCCATCACACCGTGCTCACCCGTGTGATCTCCGGCCGGCCGGCGCGCTGTCTGAGCAACCGGTTTACGGCGCTCGGCGCCTCGGTTTCGCCCGGAGATCTCCCTGCTTATCCCCTCACCTATGATGCGGGCAAAGCGCTGGCCGCGGCGGCGAAAGCCGCAGGCGTCGCCGGATACGGCGCCCACTGGGCGGGGCAAGGCGCCCCGCTGGCACGCGCGGTGCCCGCCGCCACGCTCATGTCCCAGCTGGCGGCCGAGCTGGAAGCGGGCTGAGGACTCGTCTACACATACCCATGCCGCCGTTCGGCCGCACCAACCGACAGGATGCCTGATGTCGCTGTTCTCCCATGCTCTCGCCCGTATCAAGCCTTCCGCCACCATTGCCATGTCGCAGAAGGCGAGCGACCTGACCGCCCAGGGGCGCGAGATCATCGCGCTCAGCGCCGGCCAGCCCGATTTCGATACGCCCGACAACATCAAGCGGGCGGCTTGGGACGCCATGCAGCGGGGTGAGACGAAATACACGCCCGTGGCGGGCATTCCGGAGCTGCGCCAGGCGATCGCGGCCAAGTTCAGGCGGGAGAACGGGCTCGACTACAAGCCGAACCAGACCATCGTCTCGACCGGCGGCAAGCAGATCATCGCCAATGCCATGCTGGCGACGGTGAACGAGGGCGACGAGGTGCTGATCCCCGCGCCCTATTGGGTCTCCTATCCAGAGATGGTCGCAATGTGCGGCGGCACCAGCGTGTTCATCAAGACGGACGAGGCGACGGGCTTCAAGGTGACGCCCGAGGCCCTGGATGCGGCCATCACGCCGCGGACCAAGTGGCTGATGCTGAACTCGCCCTCCAATCCGTCGGGGGCGGCCTATACGGAGGCGGAGCTCAAGGCGCTGGGCGAGGTGCTGCTGCGCCATCCGCATGTGTGGGTCTTCGTGGACGACATCTACGAGCATCTGGTCTATGACGGGTTCCGCTTCACCACCATCGCCCAGGCGGAGCCGCGGCTGTTCGAGCGCACCCTGACCATGAACGGCGTGTCCAAGGCCTATGCCATGACCGGCTGGCGCATCGGCTATGCGGGCGGGCCCGAGCCGCTGATCAAGGCCATGGACAAGATCCAGGGCCAGCTCACCTCCGGCGCCTGCTCCATCGCGCAGTGGGCGGCGCGGGAGGCGCTGGACGGGCCGCAGGATTATGTTCACACCGCGCGCAAGGTGTTCGAGCAGCGGCGGGATCTGGTGGTTTCCATGCTCAACCAGGCGCGGGGGCTGCATTGCCACACGCCGGAGGGCGCGTTCTACGTATTCCCCTCCTGCGCGCAGCTGATCGGCAAGGTGAGCCCACGCGGCAAGGTCATCACCACGGACGAGGACTTTGTGAGCGAGCTGCTCGAGGCCGAGGGCGTGGCCGTTGTGCACGGTTCGGCCTTCGGACTGGGGCCGAACTTCCGCATATCCTATGCGGCGGCGACCGAAGAGCTGGAAGAAGCCTGCCGCCGGATCCAGCGGTTCTGTGCCTCGCTGCGGGATCCGTCTTGAGGACCGGGGCGCAGCTCAAATTTTGCGGCGTACCGGACGCTTCTTCACCGCGTGTGCCCAGGCGGTTTCAAGCGCGTTCTGCAGCTTGGCCAGGCTCAGCTTGGATAAGTCGGCGGTGGTCCAGCCCTGCTGTCCCCAGGCGTTCGGCACGGGAGAAAAGGCCTCCGGCGCCAGCATGCATTTGAACTCCTGCTCGTCGGGCGTGAATTTGAAGTTGGCCGTCTTCTCGTCGGCTGCGAGCGTCACATAATTGCGGACGACCTTGAACGCGGCCCGATCGAAATGAGGGGCTTCAATGGTGCCCTCCAGGGCGAGTGCCAACCGGCGCAGATCTGCTCCCGTGGCCATACGACCTCCTTTTCGGGTGAGCCTATCCGAACAGCACTGGCAGGCTCATTGACATGTGCATCGCATGTTTTATGTTTTGCGCATGTCGGTCATGATCCAGATCCGCAATGTACCGGAGGCGCTGCACCGAAAGCTCAAGGCGCGGGCGGCGCTGGCGGGCATGTCGCTTTCCGATTTCCTGCTGAGCGAAATCCGCGAGATTGCGGCGCGGCCCACCCTGGATGAACTCCGCGCCCGGCTGGAGCAGCGCTCCAGAGTGAGGCTGAGCCTCTCCCCTGCCGAGGCCGTTCGCGAGGAACGCGAGCGGCCGTGATCGTCGTGGATGCGTCCGCACTGCTGGAAATGCTCCTGCGGACGCCGGCTGCTGCAGCCGTGGAGGAGCGGCTGTTCCAACCTGGTCTGACGCTGCACGCGCCGCACTTGGTGGATGTTGAAATCGCCCAGGTGTTACGCCGGTATGCGGCCGCCGGTGACATTGACGATGCCCCGCGGCCGCGAAGCGCTAGCCGATCTGGCCGATCTGCCCTTGCGCCGGTACCCCCACGACCTGCTGCTGCCACGGATTTGGGCGCTCAGATGCAATCTCACCGCCTATGATGCGGCCTATGTCGCGCTCGCGGAGGTTCTCGATGCGCCGCTCCTCACCCGGGACCGCCGCCTGGCCGCGGCGGCCGGCGAAGGTGCAAGGGTGGAGGTTGTTTGAGGACAGGATGGATGGCGGGGCATGCGGGATAGCGATGAGCACTATGTCTACTCCATAGCGCTCCATGACCCTCCTAAATAGGGCTGCGGTGGAATAGAATAGCGATACATGGTGGCTTGCGGCCTGTCCGCTTTGGCACCATCAGGTGTAAGCGGACGACAGGAATCTGCCCTAGGATGAAATAATTCAATTATCGAGGGGCTGGGGGCGATATGAAACTTATAAATGACTTCAAGGACTTTCTATCCGATACCGTCAATCTCAATCAAACCCGTATTGCACTGCTTGAGGACCGAGCGGAGACGATTAAGAGCTTCCTTCGAGCATCCGACTGGGAACCGACAATCTCCACCTTCATCGAGCAGGGTTCCTGGGCGCACGACACCATTATCCGCCCGGTGGACGGCGGAGAATTCGATGCCGATCTGCTCGTCCGGATTCGGTCGGTAGATGGCTGGAGTGCCGCTCAATACGTAAAGGAACTTGGGCGCGTCTTCCTGGAAAGCGGACGATATTCCGACAAGACGGTCGTCTATGATTACTGCGTCACGATCACCTATGCCGACGATTGTAAGATCGATATCGCTCCGCTGGTGATGGACCGCGAGTACCAGGGAACGCTCGAGGTCTGCGATAAGCGCAACGATAAATTCGACGAATCCCAGCCCATCGAATACACACGATGGATACGCGAGAAGAACGGGTACTCGGGCAACAACTCGTTTCGCAAGGCGACCCGGCTCATCAAGTACATTCGGGACATCAAGAAGCGTTTCAGCTGCCAGTCAGTTCTTCTAACGACGCTCATAGGTCACCGAATCGAGTGGTTCGATAAGGATTCGAACGCATTCGCGGACACGCCAAGCGCGTTGCAGATAATCATGGGTAGGCTCGACGACTGGTTGCAGGCACGGCCGAACAAGCCGGTGGTCAGCAACCCATCACTCCCCGCCGAGGACTTTGCCGATCTCTGGAACGACACCCAGTACGCAAACTTTCGAAATTTCGTGAACAAGTACCGGAAATGGATCGATGAAGCGATCGACGCCGAGACTCGGTCCGACAGCGTTGAGAAATGGCGTAAGGTCTTCGGCGACGAATTTGCAAAGGGAGAAAATGTAAAGAAGGCAGAGGCTTCTGCGATGCAGCAGGCGCGTGCGCTTCTCATGGAAGGGGCAGCCCACCTTGATAGCTTGGTCGATAGCGTAATCGACTTTGGCATCAGCATCCTACCGCCGGGATTTCGGACACCAGCCCACCTCCAGGCCCCTCGTTGGCAGCCCGCCGAAAACATGTCCCGTAACGTCCAGGTCTTCGCCGAATATCGCGCGTCCCAGCATTCCGACAAGGGATATCGGATCAGTTCAGGCGAGGCGTTGCCTCCGCGGGGCGGTCTCTGGTTCGACGTCCGTGTCAACAAGTTCCAGACGGTGCCGGCTGACTGCTACGTGCGATGGCGCATCACCAATACCGGGGCGGTGGCGATCGCCCTCAAGAAAGGGCGGGGCGGCTTCGAGAAGCCCACCGACGGTGACCGTCGGTGGGAAGCGCTCGAATACCGCGGCGTTCACATGGCGGAAGCATTCATCATCCGTGGAAGCGATGATCGACTCGTTGGTTTCAGCGAGCCATTCTACGTTGTGATCAAGTAGCTTTAGGGAGGGGGCTATCAATGCCCAAGGTAGATACGGTAGGGGACAACTATTACAAGCCGCTTGAGCAGGCAGAAGCTTTCGGAGCCGCACTATTCTGGGTGGTCTCGATCCTCTCGATTGCGGCGCTCTTCGTCGACAAAGCGGCCTATCCGCTTGCCTACGACATCCTACAGATCCTCTTCATCATTTGCGTGCTGCTGTTCTTTTTTCAGGGGCAGATCCAGAAGCTCTATCTATTTCCTCGCGCCGAGGACAAACGCCGACAGGATTTGCTGTCGAACAGTTACAGCGTGGCGCTGACGCATGAAGAGACCGTCGGCTACTACAATAACGACCAGACAAACCCGTTGAAACGCCTCGCAGCGTCGGTCATGGAAAGCGCGTACTTCACGCGCGAGATCGTTCGGAAGATGCTCGTCGGACAGCGAACGAAGACCATCGGCTACCTCGCCATCTACCTTGTCGCCGTATTGAATCGTTCCACGAACCTCGAAGTTCTCGCTGTCGCGGCGCAGGCTGTCTTCAGCGAGGATATTATCGCGCGGTGGCTCCGGATGGAATGGCTCCGTATCCGCAGCGAGCAGGTTTTCGACAATCTAAACCGGCTGTTCACGGGCAAGCAGGCCTTCTCACGACCTGCAGCTCAATCGCAGGCGATTGATTTGTTCTCGTTCTATGAGACAACCAAGTCCACGGCCGCGATCCTTCTCTCATCTAGGGTGTTTCACAAGCACAATGTGCGCCTGACGGAGGAATGGGAGCAGATTCGCGGTCGTCTCGGGATCTGAGGCGAGCGATGGTCACAACCATATCTGAAGCTTTTCGCCAATTCAGAACCAACCTTGAAATCACAACTCTTCAGGAGAGCACTACATCCACCCGTCAGCAGAACGTGCGAGACGCGGTCACCGAAGACTTCGAAATCCTCGAATCCTTTCTGACCGGATCCTATCGCCGGAACACGATGATCGCCCCCCTCACGACGGCAGACATCGACGTCTTCATCGTACTCGATCCGAAATACCACGCGGACCGGAACCAGCATGCACTGCTGTCTTCTGTAATGAAGACACTCAGGAAGAGGTATCCTACGACACCAAAGATAAAGCCGGACGGCCAAGCGGTGGCCATCACCTTTACAGATTTCAAGGTCGATGTCGTTCCGGGATTTTATCGAACTGGTGGTGGATTTCTTATTCCGGACGCGAACCTGACAAGATGGATTTCCACGAATCCGAAGAAGCACGTCGACTTGTGGTCTGCGTCCAACAAGGCTCACAACGGATCACTGGTGCCACTGATCAAGATGCTGAAGTGCTGGAACCGCGCCAAGGTAGTTCGCTTCCGCTCCTTTCATCTGGAGGTTCTAGTGCGCCATGTTCTGAAGGACATCACCATCACCGACTATCCGAGTGGTGCTCGATGGGTATTCGACAAAATGAGGGACAAGGTCTGGAAGAAGATAGCCGATCCTGCCGGCTACAGCGACGACGTCGCTTCCCATCTTGCCAAGTCCGACGCCGACGGGATGATCGCCGCTCTAGATCAGGCATATCGGAAGGCCCTTACTGCGGAAAACTACGCGAAGCAGGGATATGTAAAGTTGGCGATCGACGAGTGGCGGTCGATTTTTGGCGACTATTTCCCCGCGTATGGATGAGGCGACGACGCTCGGAGACCAACGTAACGCCCCTCCTGAATAGATTTGGATGCCATCACCGCGCTAACCCGACGCCGTGAGCAACACACACGGATCATCCTCCGGCGTGAGAATCGTGGTGCGTAGCTTCGCACGCGTAACGCTGACGCGAAAATTCTGTCGAGCCTGCACCATCGGTCCGGCAGCAATATTCTCGCGCGCGATCCGGTCAAAGTTGGCCACGACCTTGCCTTTTGCACGTCTCGGCCACCCCTCGAAGATGATGACTTCGTCGAACTGTTTTCCCTTGGCTTTGTGCATGTTCATCACCACCACGCCGGATTCCGGTTTATGTGCCGTGGCGAAATGCTCCTGCACAAAGGATTGTCGCGTGACGGCAAGGGCATTGCGATACCCGCCGGTGTCACGCCAATTCTGGGTCAGGCCCTGTCGAAGTTGGGTGCCGCGTTCGAGCAAGCGCACGTTGCGGACGTCCCTAGCGACTGCCCGTAGTCGCTTGCAACTGCCGCCGTCCAACGCTGCGCGGACCGCAGCCCAATCGCGGTCAGGGTCTCCGGTCAGGACGACATCAAGGGCATCTGCATAAGTCACTACGGTCGCATTCAGCACAGAATTTCCGGGGGGTGCCTTGCCCGCTGCCAAGCACTGGTTCCGCTTCTCGAGCGCCGCCTTGAGTCGTGCCGCTTCTGTCAGGTCGCCCCTTGTCGGTGCGGCACCGCCCCTACCGTGGTAGTAACTACAAAGAAGTTCTACGAATTCGTCGAAATGACCGGCATCGCGGCCCTGTTGCAGCAGGAAGGCGATAATTTCCGCCGCGAGAATTGGCCCGTCCATATCGACGGCCGCCGTATGCCCGATGGGCGAAACCTGCCCAAACGGTTCGCGCAACACATCTGACACCAAGCGGGTCATCTTCTTCGTGGGTACGAGAATCGCAAGCGACCAGTCAGGTTTGCCGCTGTCGATCAGCCGCTTGCGGGCCTGGAGCAACTGACCGACCAAGCTGGCGAAGGCTTGATTCTGGTTCGATTTGAACCCCTGAAACGCGATGCCGTTGTACTTGCTCTGCCGGAATTTCCCGGTCAGCACATCATTGCCGAACAATGCGATTTCGGTGCCTATGCTGCGGTGATTGTCCCCGGCCAAGTCATGCTCCGAAGGATGAAACGCGGCGCGAAAATGATCGAGTCGCTCAGGATCAGCGCCGATGAAGTCGAATATCCGCTGCTCAGGATCAGCCAGCGCGATCAGCGTGCTGGACATGCCGAGCGCTTGGACCACGCGCCACTGGTCCGCGCTGGTATCCTGAAACTCGTCGAGAATGATGTACGGATACATGGTCGAAATCAGTGCCCGGACCTTCGCCGAGCCATGCAATAAGGTCGCAACCCGGTCGGCGAAGAGATCGAAACAGACCTGGCCTTCCTCCGTCGCCAAACGGATCCGCTCGGCCTGCTCGCGTTTTTTCTTCTCCGCCTTTTCTTCATCGGAGAGCTTGGAGTCGCCCTTGTAGCCGCTCCGCACCGCCGACAAGGCGATGGCCTCGTTCGGTGGCGTCAGGATCGTCATCCTTCGAGGAAAGCCGACGAGGTAACCGTGCGTTTTGAGGATGCGCCAGAAGAACGCATGATAAGTGTCCACCTCAATGCGCCGCTTTTCATCCCGAGAAATCTGGCTTTCCTCATCCATCGCCTCCAGTACGCGTGATACTGTCGCGCGGGCGAAACTGAGAAAGAGGATGCGTTGCTCTTGCCGCAGGGATTGGCGAGCGATCTTCGCGGCCTTGAGGATGGAAACTGTAGTCTTTCCCGATCCGGGGCCGCCGGTGACGAGCTGATAGCCGTCCGTTGCAAGTACATCCTGCTGCGCTTTCGTCAGTTCGACCATGGCGGGGCGCTCTAGCCGAAAATATCGGCGAACAGGTCGGCGTCGCCGGTACCTGTTTCCGGCTTGGCCGGCGGGGGATCGCAACGCTTGCGCAGTTCGATGCAGGCATCGCGCAGCCATTGCGGAATCTCCGCCTCAGCGCACTGGGCAAGAAACTCCGCAATTCCCCAATTTCCCTTGGACCAGCCGAAATATGCCTTGAGCGCGGCTACGGCCTGCTCTTTCGGGTCGGGAAACTGCGCGAGCAGATGCGGCGGCCAATCTAACCCCTCTGCGAACCGCTCCAGCGCGGCCGCCGTTGTGTTGTTGAGCACCAGATCCTCAATGCCCTTTTCCTCGTGCATGAAAAGATGCTCGACCTGAGCCTCGATAGCCATCTTGGCGGCGTCGGTCTGTTTGTCGCAAACCGCGAAGGTCCGCTTGCCCAGACCTCTGTAAAGCAATGCCAGATCGGCAATCTGGCTTTCGCTGCCGGCGTCGATGACGCACAGACCCAAAGCCTCCAGCGACGCGTAGGTTGCCGGGTTCAACTCTGCCAGCCGACGTGCTGTTGCCGGAAAGGCGGTCGCCTCAGTCGCGCCTTCTGCGATCAGCACCCGCCGAGCAAGCAGCCCTTCACAGAAACGCGTGCGAAACTCCTGCCGATAGCGCTTATGCTTCACGCTGTCGGGCAAAGCGATCTTTGCCTGGCTCAAAATGCCATCGTTGGAGCGCGCCAGAATGACGGTTTCGTCCAGCCCAAACTCCTCCAGCACATAGGGCGAGTGGGAGGTCACAATCGACTGCGCAGAGAGCTTGCGCAGTTCATGCACGATGCGCTTCTGCGCATAGGGTGGGATCGCGGTCTCAACCTCCTCCATGGCGAAGATCACGTTCTGCTTGTCCTCGGCGATTTGCGAAAGCATCGCCAGCACCAACATATTGATGGTGCCGGTACCCTGTCGGTAGAACGGCGCCGCATGGTCGCCATTTCCCGTAGCTATGAAAGCAGTCACGACCTTACGCAGATGCTCTCGGGTGAGGCCGGATACTTTGAGGTGCGGCTTCGCGCCCCATTCCTGCGGGACATATTTCTTCAGAGACGTATTGATGCTTTCCAGCACGCCGGAAATCCCCAGCGCCGGGTCACTCGCCACGTCGAATTCCGCCAGCGTCGCGATGGTCGCTTCCCACATCTGCGGCCGGATTTCCTTCAGACGCAGGATAATATCGAGCAGGCTGCCGTGCTCCAGGCTTAGCGCGCGCGATGCGGTTCTCAGCGAGCGCAGATAGAGGAACCCACAATGCTGCTTGTCCTTCTTGGAGAAGGTCGTCGGCGGATCGTCCTCGGCGAGGCTGCGCGTGTAATAGGTGTTGCCGTTGAAATCGTCCTCATCGACGTCATATTCGCCGATGAACGTTACCCGCAACGCTGCGACGATTGCGGCAGCATCGACGCCGGACGGATTGGCCTCGGTATAGAGGTCGCCGGTCTCGACGTTCAGCCACTCGATATGCCCGCCGAACCGCGCCTGCTGCTCGATAGAAAGATGAACGACGGTGACATCAATCCTGATTTTCGGGCCTTCTTCTGGCGCTGCATTCTCGCCTTCGGGCGGGGGCACAACATAGCGGCCCTGCCAGAAATCATGCTCGTCTACGGGAGGACGACGATTTAGCCGATCCGGCCCCAGAACCAGGTCGATCGCCTCGATTACCGACGATTTCCCTGTATTATTGTCGCCGATGAGCACGGCATGATCGGGCAACACGATTGTAGTCGAGCGGATGCCCCGGAAATTCTCGATGGTGACGGAATAGATTTTCACCGTTTGCCTCCCCCCACATGGACAAACTCGTCCATAGCATTGGCGCACATCTTTAAAGACTAACCACCAAATCTCAAAAGAGCGAGGCTCAGTTGGCGATCCGTCGCGCGATCTCGCAAGCATTGGAGAGTGCGAAGTAATTTTTCCGCGGCCCCCACGGTCGGGAACGAGTTCCATCAGGGGTGCCAACACCCCATCCATATGGCCGCCCGCAAGGGTGCCAGAGAGCGATATGTGTGTGCGATCGATATATCGACGCGATAAGGGGGATGACGCGGAATTCTGATAAAATCGCCGTACTGGCAGGCAGCATGTAAAGCTAACTGAAAATTTGCCGGAAACGCCCGCCGTTACAGGTCCTCTGGCCCAATCACCCAGCCTGCGATCTCATGGTCGATCATTCGCCATTGTTCGGCAAGGTCGGTTAAGTCGGCGCTGCCTATGACCGCATGATCGAGCCCGTCGAATTGGTCGCCGATGTACGTAGCGAGGCCCGCGCCGCCTTCATTTGCAAACCAAACTCCAGTGAGGTCGGCAATTTCCTTCAATTGCTTAAGTGTTTTCTGCGCATCGCGAATGTCGAAGTTGTCAAGCTCCTTGTTTTGTCGGCTTCGCTTGTTACCGGCGTGAGCCACATGAGAGCTGACATGCTCGGAGATGCGATCAAGAGCCGTAAGACGCGCTTCGATCTTCGTGAAAATTGTGGGCGAAATCAGATCGCTCGGGCTGCGCTGTGACGGCGAAACACAGCTCAGTACATCGAAATACCGATGCGCTGCCTCCGTCTTCATAAGCTCGGGATTGCCCCACACTGGGCGCCCCTTGGCCGCGACGAGATTCTCGCGCTGTTCCTGCAGCAGAGGAGCAAGATCGTACTGTGCGTTAAGTACTCTTTCGATATATACTCTCCGATTGAGCCAGCCACGGCTTGCTTCCACATCGCGAACGACAGAGCGGATCGAGTAGACGCCCTTGGGACCGCTTATTGGACCTTTATCCAGAAGTCGGCGTGTGCCTAGAAGCAAGCTTGACCAGTACCCCTCCGAAACGAGGTTGAAGATCATCTGGTTGAGTGGAGGCCGCGCGCCTCTTTTCTCATTTGCGAGACGAACGATTCGAACAGCCGTCCGAAAGGCGGCATAGTTCCAGAGAAGATCCTGAATGGTCCTGTGGATGCCCGTGGTTTCGTCCTGGAACGCATCTCGCCAGATGGCTATCCGTTGGTCATAAGTCGTCACTTTTCCTTCACCCCACCAACGTTCCTGCTTGATTCACCATACCCGAATGCCAACCACCGTATAGCCAGGACCGCAAAGGCTGGAGATTTCAACCTCCGGCTGGTGAGCGGCCTCCAATCCTGCAATCGCTGGCCAGATGAGACAGTGTGGGAGTGCATGCAACGACCCTGTTGGGGGAAGCCTTCCCCCTGGCCGGCACTGGCGTTGCCGACACACCCCCTTCTGCGGGGCGGTCCCCGCAACGCCCCCGAGAGTTAGAGTGCGGACGGGTTTTCCGTGACGGGATTGAAAGGTCGGAGGAGAGTCTTCCGGCGCCCGTCGCGGAGATCATCCCGATGGCCAGAGAACATCGCGCGGCCCGCAAGAGCGGCACGCGCACGAACCTTTATGACGACATCACCGACAAGATCATCGCCGAGCTGGAGGAAGGGCGGCTTCCCTGGGTCCAGCCCTGGGGGACGGCGGCGGCGAAGGCGCCGCTCGCCATGCCGAAGAACGCCGCAACGTCCCGGCAATACTCCGGGATCAATGTCCTGATCCTCTGGGGCGCCGTGGTGCAGCACGGCTACCCCACACAGCATTGGCTCACGTTCCGCCAGGCGTTGTCGCTCGGCGGCAATGTCCGCAAGGGCGAGCGCGGCACCACCGTCGTCTATGCCGATCGCTTCACGCCCGAAAACGAGAAGCGCCGCGCTCGCGAGACGGGGGACGAGGCTGCGAGCATTCCGTTCCTGAAGCGCTTCACCGTGTTCAATGCCGAGCAATGTGAGGGCCTGCCGGACGACATCGCCGTCGAGGCCCCGCCACCGCCGCCCGGCATGATCGAGCCGAGGGTCGAGACGCTGATCGAAGCGATCGGGATCGATTTCCGCATCGGCGGCAACCGCGCCTTCTACGTCCCGGCACATGACTATGTGCAGGTGCCGCCGCCGCAGGCGTATTTCGAGCCGATAAATTGGCACCGGACGGCCCTGCACGAGATGGGACATTATGCCGTAAGCTGGATTATGCCGCATGGCCGAGTTCGGCGGCTGCTGCGTCTGCTGTCGGCCATGCGGCAGTTCGGCATAATCAGAGCGCTTTGAAGAAGGCGAGTATGGGGTGGAAAGCGGACTGACAGCTTGTTGATCAGCCAGCGAGAAAGCAGACACAGTGCGATTGGCGAATTTGGTCCTGTTCCCGGACTGACCGGCTTCGGCAGGGAATGCGAAAAAGCTGACGTCCAACATCCGACAGGCACGCAGCTCCGCGCGGTCTGTCGCACAGGTCCAATCAAATGCCGGGCTAGAAGTGCAAATCAGCGAGAGCCCTTTTTTGGTGTGCTCTATTTGCTAGATTTGCTAGGTTTGAGGGCTGGTGTATTCCCTGGTGTGCCTTTGTTATCACGGCGGCGCTGATCCAGCTTCCCGGTGGATTTCGCTATCGGCTTTGGACCTGGTTTGAGTGCCATGAATACTCTCCTTTTTTCATTTAAGAAAATCAGCCTGTACGCACTTTCTTACGTGGTAACAGTCCACACCAGGACTGGTTAAAGTCAAGGCCCATTGTATATTCATACCGTGGCAACACCCCACGAATATCGGAAGGCTAGGGCGGAGCACTCTGTATCAGTGTTCCCTGTCAGCGGTGAGGGCGATCAGGTATTCCATATGGAAGAAGTTTCTGAGCGCCTACCGTCGGCCGGATTGGCGTCGAAACAAACCGGCTGATTTGGGGTGGCAAGCTGCCCGACCGCTTCTGGGCGCCCAAGCCGGGAAAGCGGCCGTTCAGCAGGCTACTGTACTTTGACCGCAATGCGCCACCATGCCAGACGTTCGGGCAGACTTTGCCTGCGCCTGAAAGCGGACGTTCAGGTCGGTCTGTGTGGACGGCAGCAAAGCGCCCCCATGTCGGTCGTAGATGCCAGCTTTGCCTGCGCCCAGAAGCGGTCATTCACGCTAATGGCGGCAGTTGTCGAGGAGCGTGCCTTCGGTGATCTCCAGATCGAGCCGCGACGGCGCGAGGCCGGACGAAGCGACGGCCGACAGGACCGTTTCGGCAAGCTTTGCATCTTTGAACTGCAGGGGCGGGATATTGACCGAGACCGGACAGCGTTCCGTTCTAGGATGCTGCATCGCGCGTCGCCGTTCGCAGCACCCATTCGCCGATCGCCGGCATCCGGCCTATTGCCTCGGCCAACGTTATGAAACTGGCCGGGGTCACCGCCGTTCGGTCCGAACGGGTCCACCGAAGCAGAGCTTCGAAGCCCGTCACGGTTGCGGTCGCAAGGTCGACCTGCGGTTGGTAGACAAGACTGAACACCTCAAGCGCCAGCGCGGCGCGCAAGGCGCTTTCCAAGCCCCGGCGCGCCTCCACCGCGTCTTTCATGCATGGATCGAAAAAATCGATGACAGCTGCGGCCGCCCCGTTTGGCCGCATAGAGCGCCAGATCGGCGTTCGAGATGTTTCGGAAACATCCGAGCCCGCGTCGCCCATGGCCACGCCGAGGCTGGCTCAGACATTCACCGAACGCCCTTCGATGATGTACGTCCGCGACAAGAGGTCGACGAGGCGGCGCGCCATGCTTTCCGGCGACATTTTGTCGAACTCCGCTTGCATTCCGACGAATTCGTCGCCGTCGAAGCGCGCAACAAGGCCCTCGTCCGCGCACAGCTTTATAAGGCGGGCGCCGACCAGTCGCACAGCGGGGCCCCGCCGGATGGCCGAGCGGATCGTTGACGAACTTGAACCTGTCGAGGTCGATGTAGTGGATGGCATATCGATCCGCCCTGACCGCCTAGCCGCAGAGATGTTGCCGAGCAGGCGGATCGATATTTGGAGCTAGTTGACGTTGGACGACCGGCGGTTGGATCGACGCTCGCAGGCGAGGATTTCCGCCAGATCAAGCCCGGCCACCAGAGCGGCGAGTACAAGTCGGGCATAGGGCGGCGCGCCGCGATTTTCTCAGGCTCTGAGCGATCCTACGGCCAATCCCAACCGGCGTGCCAACCCATTGCGGTCGGTTGCGAGGCTCTCCAGCGCGGATTCGACTTCTTGTTGAAACGTCCTGTCCATGGAGCTTTAACGCCGCTCGCCCTGTCGGCAAGAACGATTGCTCGCGATCAGCCAAACAGCGGCCAGATCCGGTTGAGAAGTTCGCCTCCGAACCAGAACACGAAAGCGACCCACGCTGCTGCCAGAATGGCCGCGACAAACGCGAGAATAAGTGCAAGCCCATCCCGCAAGATCAAGGCGAACGCGATCATGGCGATGGCGGCGACGGGCGGCACGTTGCCGAAAGGTATCGGCAACCCGATCATGATGGAGAGAGGCAGGATCATCAAACCCGCGACGCGGCCGGCCTGACGTCCGGCAAGCCACTTGAAGCGGCCCGGCGCGTGCAGGTATTCGATCGCAACCAGCCAGCCGCGCGCTCGCTTGCCGGCGTTTGTCAGCACTCTGGTTGAGACAGACCGCCGAGTGAGCACGGCGGGCAGCCACGGCTTGCGACGGCCAATGATCATCTGAATGGCAAGGACTGCAACCGCCGTGCCGAACACCATGCCGTATGGCCCCGGGATCGGAATGAGCGCTGGCAGCACGAGGACCAGAACCAGCATCGGGAACCCGGCCGCACCGAGTCGGTCGACCACATCACCGATCGCGATGCGATCCCGATCTTTGCAGGCCGCCAGCAGATCGTCGATTACTTCCGACGCGGTGGGCGGTACAGCGTCCTCGTCAACAGCCAGCACGCGACGATCTGATCCTCGTTTCTGAGTGATGGCAAGTCGGGGCATGTGTCTAGCCTCACGCTGTTCTTCCGGCATCTTATGCAAGGTCCAAGGCCAGCCGGATTGCTGCAAGTGCGCCAGCACAGGCCGTCGTGAATGCCGCGCGCGTATTGAGCATCTGTGACCGGTTTAACGCGACGACCAACCGATTGATGTCCGCGGCGCTCAGTTCCTCGCGCCGCGTGATCCGCCTGACCCGGTGACGGCCGGATGCCCACCAGAGCCAGGCGGATGCCATCGCAAAGCCGACGATGGAAAGATCGAGTATGGTGGAGAGGTTATGCATGTGTCGGCTGCTCGTTTTATGAACGTCCCTAGCGTCATCGCGGCCGCAAGCCAGTGAACGAACTGCGGCCCTCCCGTTGTCGCTCTGCGCTTACCCACTGGCGCCTTCTAGTGGCTCAAGAAACGGCCGGGCGGCGTCGATGGCTGCCACGCATTCCGGTGCAGCCTCGGTAAGCAGCGTGACCGGGTCGGCAAAACCGATCCAGACGCCGAATGCGCTTGATGACGCCCACCACAGATCGTCCAAAGCACGGTTGACGATCTGCGCTCCTTGCTCGGTTACACAGGCGACGAGCGAGGCCACTACCTCCTGCGGGGCGCTGGTGTCGGCAAGCGACCTTGCGATGTCCTGCTGCAGCGGCTCGAGAAGAAGAAAGGTGATCAGGGCGACCAGCATGTCGTGCATTGTTTCAACTCCTTGCGTCCGAACATGTCGAGCTCAATTCCAAGTGCGCCATCTGGCAGCCCTGGCGATGGACTTGCTGTCCAGCGCCAGGGCCGAGCCTTAGGGGCGCGGCAATTCTTCCGGCCCGATATGCGGCGGCTGAGACCGCGTCTTTACCAGGCTCCAGACCACGCCCGACGCGATGATAGCGAAGGTGATGCCAAGCGAGAGCGCGGCGGGGAACTTCTCGAGACCGAGCAGGTCAGCGACGAAGATCTTCGACCCGATGAAGATCAGCACGATCGCGAGCGCCGGCTTTAGGTATTGGAACCGGTGGATCATCGCAGCGAGCGCGAAGTAGAGCGCGCGCAGGCCGAGAATGGCGAAGATGTTCGACGTGTAGACGATGAATGGGTCCGTCGTGATAGCGAAGATCGCCGGTACCGAATCCACGGCGAAGATCACGTCGGCGATCTCGACCATCACCAGCGCCATGAAAAGCGGCGTCATGAACCAGACGAGCTTGCCAGTTTTCGGATCGGGCTTCTTGACGAAGAAATCCTGGCCGTGGTGTTCGTCGGTCACGTTGAAGCGGCGCCGCAGGAAGCCGACGATGGGGTTATTGCCGATCTCGGGCTCCTTGTCGCCGATCCACAGCATCTTGATGCCGGTGATCACCAGGAACGCGGCGAAGATGTAGAGCACCCAGGAGAACTGCGAGACGAGCGTCGCGCCGAGGCCGATCATGATGGCGCGCAGGACGATGACGCCGAGGATGCCCCAGAAAAGCACGCGGTGCTGGTATTTGCGCGGAACCGCGAAAAAGGAGAAAATCAGCGCGATGACGAAAACGTTGTCGAGCGCCAGCGTCTTTTCGACCACGAAACCCGTCACATAGTTCATACCGGATTCCGCGCCGAGCTGCCACCAGACAAAGCCGCCGAAGGCCAGACCGAGGGTGATGTACATCGACGACAGGATCAGGCTTTCGCGCACCTCGATCTCGTGATTGTCACGGTGAAGGACGCCGAGGTCGAAGACCAGAAGCGCGATAACAATCGAGATGAAGCCGAGCCACATCCAGACCGGCTTGCCGAGCCAGTCGGCGAACAGAAATGCAAATTCCACGTGAACTCTCCAGCCGGTCGTCCACGGTGAAAAAATGTCCGACATCGCGAGAGGACCGGCATCTCTCGCCAGAGGGGCCCGGACTGGGGCAATCAACATGTCCGCCGCCGATCCCGCAGGATCGGCGGCGGTAGACCAGCTAGGTTGCGGCCGAAGTCAAACGGCGGATCAGGACGGTCACAACGCCCAGGATCGCGACGCCGACAAGCCACACGATCGCGATCAGCGGTCCGTCAAGCGGCGCGGCGATCTGTGCGAACCAGGCGATCAGGCCATCGGCAGCGCCCATGCCGGCCATCCAGCCGACCGCCGCCTCGACGGCGGCATAGGCAGCAAGCGCGAGCAGCGACCATGCGACGATCAGGGCAACGCCGCCGTAGCCGACGACACGGTTGAGCTTTGCCGCTTGGCGCGGTTGAAGGTGCATGGATGCGCCCTCACGCCCGCGGCCGCGCCATCGTTGGCGTGAAGGACCTGCGGCGGATCACTGGGATGACTGTCGCCTGCCCTTCCCGGTTGAGCCGCTCCAGATATTCGATCTGCTCGCGAAACCGCAGCTTGAGCTTCTTTAACCCGTAGAGCCTCAGGCTGTCGGGCGCGGGACGCGCCTGTTCATGCTCGATACGGGCCTGGATTTGTGCGCGACGATTGCGCAGCGAGTTCAGGAACGGGTCCATGTTCATACCTCCGTGTTGACCACGAGGCTGATTTGGGTATGCCTTTGCGATTGCGCCAATTGATTGTTGAAATCGTCATGATAGTCGTCAACTATCAGCCATGCCGTTCCGACCAACCCTGCGCCAGCTCGAATATGTCGTCGCCCTTGCCGAATGCGGTCATTTCGGCAAGGCCGCCAAGCGCTGCCATGTCTCGCAACCCACGCTGTCCGTTCAAATTGGGATCGTCGAAGAAAATCTCGGCATCCAGCTCTTCGAGCGGACCTCGGCAGCGGTCCTGATCACGCCAGCCGGAGAACGCTTTCTCCATGGAGCACGCGTTACGCTTGCCGCGATGACCGATCTGATGGATGCCGTCGCGCAGGACAGCGCTGCCTTGGGCGGTGTCGTCAGGCTGGGTACGCCTCCCAGCTTCGGGCCGTACTTCCTGCCGACCTTCCTGCCGCCCCTCCACCGGACATATCCCGACCTCAGAATCTATATCGTCGAGGATCGCCCTGCCGCGATCGAAACCTCTGTCGCCGAAGGCACGCTCGATTGCGGTGTCGGCCCCTCATGCGGCGAGCCCTCCTTGACCTTCATCCCGATTGGCAGCGAGCGGCTTTATCTCGGCGTGCCGGCCGATCACCGCTTTGCGCAAAGGCGATCCGTTGCCATGAAGGAGCTGGCAAACGAACGCCTTCTGGCACTGGGGAGCGGCAACCGTCTTTTGGAAAATGTCCAGCACCTGGCGAAGGCGTCGGGTGCGACGGTCGTCGACGACTATGTCGGCACCAGCCTCGACGCGATCCGCCAAATGGTCTCGATAGGTATGGGCTGTTCCCTGTTCCCAGAACTTTACGCACGGGCGGAGTTCCGCAACGCGGAAGACGTGCATCTCCTTGAGGTGAGCGACTGGCGCGAGACCCGCGAAGTCGGGGTCTACTTCAGGACAACGGCCGGCCGCGCGGCGCATTTTGAGGAACTGGCCAAAAGGGCCAAGGATGCGGCACAGGCGCTCGGCGTCGGGTAGCTAAACGACTCCGATCTGCGCCGAGCCCTGCTGCAGGAGCATTCGCAAGGCCGGGTTCGGAAAACGCCGTTCCATCGTCACGGCAAAGAAGGTCTCCGTGATCCCCAGCGGCTCATCGCCCTCGACGAGGAGGCCGGCCGCCAGCTCGTCCTTGACGACGATGGGCGGCAGGACGGCAAGGCCGACATCTTCGCGGGCCAGAAGCCGCATCATCGCCATGTCCTCGACCTCCGCGACGATCTGCGGGCGCACCATCAGGCGATCGGCAAGAGCGTCGAAGCCGGCGCGCACGCTGCTCTCCAGCGTCGGTACGATGACGGGATGGTCGCGCAAAAGATCGACGAGGCCCGCTCTGCCAAAAAACCGATGCGGCGTGCCGACGAGGCCGACTGGCTGTTCAGCGATCCGATGCGCCACGAAGGGCGTCAGTACATCACGCGCGGGCGCGTGGTTGATGAGCACGACGTCGAGGTTCAGTGCTTCCAGCGCGCGCAAAAGCTCGGCGGCCCCGCCGGAGCGCAAGACGAGCTCAATATCGGTCCGGCCGAGAACGGGCCGCAGAAACTCCATCTGGAAGTTGCGCGACAAGGTGGCGAGCGCCCCGACCCGCAGCGCCTGGCGCGCCGTACCGGTTTCGCGAAGCGTGCCTAGCAGTTCCTCCCCGGTCGCGAAGATCGCATCGGCATGGTCGAGCGCGATGCGGCCGGCTTCGGTCAGATGAAGCTGTCGTCCGCGCCGGTCGAAGAGCGCATGGCCGAGCTGCTCTTCAAGTTTGCGGATCTGCACCGAGAGCGCTGACTGGGTCAGGTTCAAGCGCGCGGCCGTGCGCGTGAGGTTGCCGTCGTGGGCGACGGCCCGGAAATACCGCAGATGGTGATAATTGAGCGCTGCCATGCCGTTCGATAATAGCGAACGGAATTGAGCAAACAATGCATTTTCTTTCGGAACGCGGCTCGGCTAGCAGCAGGGTGTCGCCACCGCACCCAAGGAAACCACCTTGTCGCTCAATCTGCTGCCGCTCGCCGCACCGCTGTTCCTGCTTCTCGCCGCACTGTTCGCGTCTTCGCGTCCGGGTCGAAGGGCCCCGCACGTAGCGGCCGTCGCCGAGCGAGCCGCCATGTCGGCCCTCGCTATCGCGGCCGGTTCGCTGGTTCTCCTACTGCTGCAGGGTCCGGGCGACAGCGCCCTCATAGGCTCGGCTGGTATAGGTCTCTCCGCGCGGCTCGACGTGATCAGCGTGACGATGCTGCTTCTGGTCTCCTTCGTCGGCTGGATCGTGCTGCGCTATTCGCGTACCTTGCTCGATGGCGAAGCACGGCAGGGCGCGTTCACAGGCTGGCTGTGCGCGGCGCTAGCCGCGGTCCTTCTCCTCGTTCAGGCCGGCAATCTCGTGCAACTGCTCGGCGCGTGGATCGCGACGAGCTTTGCGCTCCATCGCTTGCTGCTCTTCTATCCCGAGCGCATCGGGGCGCAGCGCGCGGCGCGCAAGAAGCGGCTCTTCGCGGTCCTTGGCGCCCTGTCGCTGGCAGGCTCGGTGCTGTTGATGAGCGTGGCCTTCGGCACGACCGATATCGCCGCGATCAATACCATGGCGCGGACCGGCGACGTTTCCTGGCACGCGCCGGCAGCGGCGGGGTTACTGGCGCTCGCGGCGTTGTTGAAATCGGCCCAATTCCCGACCCATGGCTGGCTGACCGAGGTGATGGAGGCGCCGACGCCGGTCTCGGCGCTGCTCCATGCAGGCGTCATCAATGCCGGCGGCTTTCTCCTCATCCGCTTCGCTGACGTGATGCTGCTCGCGCCCGGCGTGCTGGCGGTGCTGGCGATGGTCGGCGGCTTCACCGCCCTCTTCGGCGCACTCGTCATGCTGACCCAGCCAGCAGTCAAGACCTCGCTCGCCTGGTCGACCGTGGCGCAGATGGGGTTCATGATCCTGCAATGCGGGCTGGCGCTGTTCCCGTTGGCACTGCTCCACATCGTCGCCCATTCGCTCTACAAGGCCCATGCTTTCCTGGCCTCGGGCGGTGCCGTCGAGCAGGTCGCCTCGATCCGCCGGCCGGGACCGGTGGCCATACCAGATGGCGGCGCGGTCGCCCGCGCCTTCTTCATCGCGTTGGCGATCTATGGCGCGATCGGTGCAGCCTTCGGTCTTGGCTTCGGGTTTGAGCACAAATCACCCCAATCGCTCGCACTCGGCGCCATCCTCATCTTCGGCGTCGCCTATCTGCTGGCCCAGGGGCTAGCGGATGCCGCACCGCGCGCCCTGACGACAAGGACAGCAATTTACGCGACCGCAGCTGCCCTCGGCTACTTCGCGCTCCAGACGGTGGCCGAATGGCTGACGGCGGGCGTGCTGCCGGCGACGCCCGCGCCGGGGAGGCTCGAATGGACCCTGATGGCGCTCGCCGTCCTGACCTTCGGCCTGGTCGCAGTCGCGCAGGCGCTGTTCCCGCTCTGGGCGGGCCATCCGGCGGCTGCCGGCCTGCGGGTTCATCTCTCCAACGGGCTTTATGTCAACGCCATGCTCGATCGCATGCTGGGCGGCTGGTCCGTCCGCAAGCCCTCGTGACGCTCAAGGATCAGGAAAACCTCATGCTGATGACTGTACACAAGACCCCACTTCCCGGCTCCGAAGCAGTCATGGCTGCGGCGCACGGCGCAGCGCGCGCCATCCCGCCGCTCTGGCCGCTGGCGTCCAGCGTCGCTGTCAATCCGTTCCTTGGCCAGACGGGCGAACCGCTGGCTGTCGCCGCTGCGCGGTTGCGGCGGGTCGCCGGCATCCGGCTCAACATGCCGCGCGACTGGTATCGGGAGCGCCACCAAAGCGGCGAACTCACCGACGAAGATCTGGCCGAAGCGCTTGGAGCGGCGCCAGCATCAATGCGCCCAAAAACGGTTCCCGCGCTAAAGCAGGCATTGAATGTCGAGACGTCGGCGGCGCGGGCTTTGCCGACCGTCGCCGAGTTGGCGCGCGAGGCCAGCGGCATCGACTGGCAGGCCGTGGTCGATGAGCGCATCAGCCATTGGGCGGCAGGCTATTTCGATCAGGGCCAAGCGCTCTGGGCCGCAGCGCAAGGCCGCAGCGCCTATGCCTCCTGGCGCACCGTCGCCATGCATGACCTGACCCCGGAGATCGTCGGCCTTGCCCGCTTCGCCGGCACCGTCGCGGACGCTCCCGAAAGCGCCGAGGCCGCCCTGATCGACGCCGTCGAGACGCTCGGCCTGTCCGAGTCGGCGCTGGAAAGCTGCTTCCACCGCCTGCTGGCAAGCCTGGGCGGCTGGGCGCAGCTCGCACGCTATCGCCTCTGGAAGGCCGCACTGGCAGGCGGGACCGACAAGACGGTGATCGATCTCCTTGCCATTCGTCTCGTTTGGGAAGCTGCACTTCTGCGGCAATACGAGCACGAGATCGGCACGCAATGGCGCGAGACCGTGACCGCCCATGCCGAACCGGTCGCCGCAAGCGCGGAGGATCATGTCGATGCGATCCTCCAGGAGGCCGCTGAGCGCGCCGCCCAGAGGCAGCTGCGGGCCCTCTTCGCCGAACCGCGGCCCGCCGTGCCGGCTTCGTCGCGTCCCGCGATGCAGATGGCCTTCTGCATCGACGTCCGCTCGGAGGTCTTTCGCAGGGCGCTGGAAACGCTCGATCCCGGGATCAGCACGCTCGGCTTCGCCGGTTTCTTCGGCATGGGGATCGCGCACCGCCGCTTCGGCTCGGACGTGGTGGAAGCCCGCCTGCCCGTTCTGCTCCGGCCCGGTCTCTTCACCTGCTCGGGAGAGCAGACGCCTGAGACCGAGCGCGCGGATCGCACGGCACGGATCGCGGCCCGTGCCAAGCGTGCCTGGGGTCGCTTCAAGCTCGCCGCCGTCTCCTCCTTCGCCTTCGTCGAGGCGACGGGGCCAGTCTATGTCGGCAAGCTTCTTCGCGACGCGCTGGGGCTCACCCGCAATGCCGCACCGAACGACCCGGCGCCACGGCCGGCCGACACGATCGGCCTCGACCAGCGGATCGAGATGGCCGAAACCGTCCTCAGGGCCATGTCGCTCACCGATCGTTTCGCGAGGTTGGTGCTGATCGCCGGCCACGGCGCCAGTGTCGTCAACAACCCGCATGCCAGTGCACTCCATTGCGGGGCCTGCGGCGGCTATTCGGGCGAGGTCAATGCCCGGCTGCTCGCCTCGCTGCTCAACGCGCCCGACGTGCGCACCAGCCTTCTCGCACGCGGCATCGTGGTTCCCGAAGACACCTTGTTCCTGGCGGCCCTCCACGACACGACGACCGACGACGTTACCATCTATGACGCCGATCATTCCTCGGTGGAGCACGCCGCGGACCTGACGGCGGCCAGGGGTTGGCTCCAGACCGCAGGCGGGCTCGCGCGGGCCGAACGGGCAAGGCGCCTGCCCCGCGCCGAGACACAGGCCGATATTGCCCGCCGCGCCCGCGACTGGGCCGAGTTGCGACCCGAATGGGCGCTCGCCGGCTGCCAGGCTTTCGTCGCCGCGCCTCGGTGGCGCACGACGGGTTGCGACCTGGGGGGCCGGGCGTTCCTGCATGATTATGACTGGCGGCGCGACGAAGGCTTCGGCGTGCTGGAACTAATCCTGACCGCACCGGTCGTCGTCGCGAGCTGGATCAGCCTGCAATATTACGGCTCAACCGTCGCGCCGGAAGTCTTCGGCGCCGGCAACAAGCTCCTGCACAACGTCACAGGGGGAATCGGCGTCGTCGAAGGCAATGGCGGCCTCCTGCGCGCCGGCCTGCCCTGGCAGTCCGTCCATGACGGTAATGAGCTGGCGCATGAACCGCTGCGGCTCTCCGTCGTCATCGAGGCCCCGCAGAAGGCGATCACCGGCATCCTCGAGCGCCACGCGGACGTCCGGGCACTGCTCGACAATCGCTGGCTCCATCTCTTCGCCCTCGGCGAGGACGGCCGCATGGCCTGGCGTTACGCCGGCAACCTCTCCTGGGACGAAGCGGAGGTGGAAACCTTGCGACTTCAGGCGCACGCATGAAGACCTTCGTTCCGCAAGCTGTCCCCCTTGCAGACGCCGGCCACCGGTATTCACCCTATGCCTGCCGGCATGCCGTGCTCGCCACGATGCACGGAAAGGAGGAAGCAATCGCGCCCGTCCTGCGCGACCGGCTCGGACTGATCGTCTCGTCCGCGCCGGATATCGACACCGACGCACTCGGCACCTTCACCGGCGAGATCCCGCGCGCCGGCACCATCCGCGAGGCGGCAATCGCCAAGGCGCGGCTGGGCATGAAGGCAACCGGCTTGCCGATCGGCCTTGCCAGCGAAGGCAGCTACGGCCCGCACTCGCAGATCCCATTCGTTCCCGGTGGGGTCGAGCTCATGGTGCTCGTCGACGATATGCGCGGCATCGTCGTCAGCGAGCATCTGATCGAGGACGCGCCGGTCTTCGGCCACGGTTATGTAGTTGCTGGCGACGATGTGACGCCCATCCTGGATCGTCTCGGCTTTCCCGCGCACGCCTTGATCGTGAAGCCGGCCGAGAGCGAAGGTGGAGCAGGCAACATCCACAAGGGCCTGCGCGACAGAACCGCGCTCGAGCTGGCCGTCATGTCGGCTAAGGCGCAATCGGACGACGGCCGGGCGCTGATCCAGACCGATATGCGCGCCCACATGAACCCGACCCGGATGGCGACGCTCGGCCGCCTTGCCTCTGCTCTCGCCGAACGGCTTTCCGCGCTGTGCCCGGCCTGCCGCACGCCCGGCTACGGACAGGTCGATGTCGAGATCGGCTTGCCTTGCGAATGGTGCGGGACGCCGAGCCTCATGGTCCGCCACCGCGTCTTCGGCTGCGTCGCCTGCCCGCATCGTGAGAACCGGCCGCGCGGCGACGGGCTGACCAAGGCCGATCCGGGACACTGTCCCTTGTGCAACCCATGACCGGACGATGGAGAAAGGCCGATGACGAAAGCTGATGACGCGCCGCAGACCAATGACGAGCGGATCGCCTGGGTTCTGGCGCATCCTCGGATGAGCCCATGGCTGAAGGCGGCCCTCGAAGGCGCCAGGAAATGCCATCCGGTGGAAGTGCAAAACGATCTTGAGATTCTCAATCTGCTCCTGCGTGCGTATGTCGCCGAAGGCCTCGGCGCCAACGTGCGGAATTCGAACATGACGTGAAGTGTGTGGTGATAGGGTCAGTGGCGTCGCATCTGATGCTGGGGCCGGTCGGCTACGACCGTTTACGGCTTCCGTCCACCAGATTCTGATGGCCGCAATGGGCCTACGCTGACCAAGCAAACTTTGCCCAACAGGGCAGTGCGGGAAAGGCAGCTAACCGCCAAGCGCTTCCAACAGCGGACCGTCCGGACTTGATGCGGTGGACGGCTCTCCTCCCTCCCTGCGGTATGATCGCGGGATTGAAGATGGAGGAGCACCACGATGAGCAACATTGTGACGATCGGTTTGGATATTGCAAAGTCCGTTTTTCAGGTCCACGCGGTGGATTCGTCCGGCGAGGTTGTTGTTCGCCGAAAGCTGACGCGAGGGCGTGTCCTCGCCTTCTTCGAAAGTCTGCCACGATGCGTGATCGGGATCGAGGCCTGCAGTTCCTCGCACTATTGGGCTCGCGAGCTGATCGCACTCGGCCATGATGTGCGGCTGCTGCCGGCACAGTACGTAAAGCCCTATTCCTGGCGGCTCAATTCCTCCTATCATCCTCGCAACGACTATGCGGCCGACGTGAAGGCGATGCCCTCGAACAGTCTGGTGCTCGTCGGCGACAAGGATGAGGCCGTCGACAGTACCGCGCTACTCGATCTGTTGAAGGCCAGCGGCTACCGCGGACGCGCAGAAGTTCTGGCGGAGACGACACATTTCGGTATCTTCCACGATGCCGAGGCACTGAAGCGAATGACCGATTTCATCGCGACTGTGCCGGTGCCCTGATACGAGTGGTTCTCAACCGATCGGCTGCGCGCGCGGGAACTGGTTCAAGATGCCCCGGCAATGGTTCCAAACGGGTTCGGTACCCAATGTGACTTCAGCTCACGACTTAGCGGCGATCCAGAGTTGCCGGCCGGCTTCGTGCCCCCACTATGCCGACAAGCAAATGCTGATACGGCAGGTTTCGGGTGCTCCGCAACCCAGACTCAACGTCTGACTAGGGGTCGGAAGCTGTCGCAAAATATGGTCGAAAGATATGTCTTTGTCGTGAAGGTTGTCGCTCCAACAACATGGAGCGCAAGAAATGGAAATATCAGATCAGACTACCTCCCTTGATCCCTACTTCGCGTCGTTCGAGGACAGTTTTTCTGCAAAGAACTACAAACCCGATACCCTGGCGAATTACCGATACCTGCTTCGCCGCTTCGGGCGATTGCTCGAAACCGAGGGCATTGCACCCTCGGCGTTGACGCCAGAACTTGCCGTCGAACTAGGGCGACGGTTGCCGGTCACACCAAAAAGCCAGATCAAGGTTCCCAATCTTGCCAGGCTGTTTGTCGCGCATCTGATTGAGATCGGGGTGGCGACACGGCCACCGTTGACACCTGCGCAGGCCGAACGTGCAGAGTTGCTGAGCAATTTTGAAACCTATCTTCTGCAGCAGCGCGGCCTCAGCCCGCGAACGATTTATCATGTGCTGCGGTTCGCGGATCGCTTCCTCGATCATCGCTTTGGTGACAATATGCTCGATCTTCCGGCGATGAACATCCGGGATGTCGTGGCGTTCATGGAGCACCTGCTCGCGCGCAAGCACCCGTTCCGCGACAAGACGCCGGCCACGCATCTGCGCAGCTTCTTCCAGTATCTGTTCGCACAGGGCCTGACGACGACCAACCTGTCGCTCAGCGTGCCTAGGACGCATAAGCCCTGGGGCGCCAGGCTTCCGCGTCATCTGTCTCCCGATGAGGTGGAGGCAGTTCTGGCCTCGGTACGGGTCAATCCGCGGCGCGGCGCCCGCGACTACGCAATGCTGATGCTGATGGCCCGCCTCGGCTTGCGCGCACCGGAGGTCATCGCGATGCAGCTTGATGACGTGGACTGGCGGGCCGGCGAGTTGCTGGTCCGTGGAAAAGGCCAGCGTCATGATCGGTTGCCAATCCCGCCCGACGTCGGCGAAGCCATCATCGGCTATTTGCAGCAGGAGCGAACGTCAACGACCACGCGCACGCTGTTCGTGACGCACCGAGCGCCAAACCGCCCATTCAAGGACAGCCAGGTCATAAACGACATCTTGAAGGAAGCGTTCGCGGCGACGGGCGTGAAGCCGCCGACGCCCTATGTGGGCTCGCATGTTCTGCGCCACAGCCTAGCGACGAATATGGTGCGCTCCGGCGCATCGCTTGAGGAAATCGGCGATCTGCTACGGCATCGGTCGCGGGCGACGACGATGATCTACGCGAAACTCGACACGGATGGCCTACGCTCCATCGCCCAATCTTGGCCCGTCGCGGAGGAGGCACGATGAGCTTCCTTGCCGAACTTGACCGCTACGTGACTCTCAGAAGAGTCCTCGGCGCCGATCTGAGTACCGATGCACGGATACTCCGTCGCTTCGCCACCTTCGCCGACCGCGATGGCGCGCAGCACGTGAACACCAATCTGGTCATGCGCTGGCTCGAGAGCCTGCCATCCGCCAGTCCCGGAACCCGGGCAACACGCTTCAGGGTGGCCCGTCAATTTGCGGAATGGTTGCATGGCATTGATCCGAGGCACGAGGCTCCACCCCGAGGATTGGTGCCTGGCCGCCTTCAACGCGTGCATCCATATATTTATAGCGAAGCTGAAATCGTTGCGATCATCGATCAGGCGCGGACGTTACCATCGGTCTACGGCCTGCGTGGCCTGACCTGCTCGACGCTCTTCGGGCTGATCGCCGTGACCGGACTTCGGATCAGCGAAGCTCTCGGTCTCGATCCTGCTGACCTGGAGGTTGAATCCGGCATTCTTCACGTCCGGCAGGGCAAATTCGGCAAGGAGCGATTGCTGCCGCTGGATCATAGCGTCGTGCAACGGCTCGAAAGCTACGGCCGCGAGCGGGACCGGCTGCTCGGGCGCAGGCCGGGAGCATTCTTCGTGACCTGCGAGGGGCATCGTCTTGGCGATTGCAGCGCCCGCTACAACTTCGCGCATGTGTGCCAGCAGATTGGGCTACGAGAGCCGCAGCTTTATCTTCGACATGGCCGTGGGCCGCGCATTCACGATCTTCGCCACACCTTCGCGGTGCGGACCATGCTGAACTGGTACCGGTCGGGCAAAGATGTCAGCCGCGAGATGATCAAGCTCACGACATGGCTGGGTCATGCAAGCCCTGCCAATACCTATTGGTATCTGGAAGCGGTCCCGGAACTGCTGGAACTGGCTTCGTCCCGAATGACTGGCGTGGCGGCGGAGGCGGGAATCCGATGAAGGCGACCAACTTCCCCGCGCTGATCCAACGCTTCTTCACCGACCGGCTCTCTACGCAAATGGAGGCGAGCCGCCACACCGTCGCTGGCTACCGGGACACATTCCGGTTGCTGATCCGGTATGCGAGTTCCAGGTGCGGGAAGCCGCCGACGAAGCTCACGATCGAGGATCTCGACGCCGATCTCGTTGCCGACTTCCTGACCCATGTGGAAACGGCGCGCGGCAACACGGCGCGCACCCGCAATACACGCCTTGCCGCGATCCGATCATTCTTCCGCTACGTCGCAATGACCGATCCGAGCTGGCTTCTTCATTGCCAGCGTATTCTCTCGATGCCGAACAAGCGGTATGTGAAGCGAAGCGTGACGTTCCTTGACGCTCAAGAGATCGCGGCGCTGCTCGCAGCACCAAATCGAACGATATGGGTGGGACGCCGTGATCACGCTCTGTTGCTGCTTGCGCTTCAGACCGGATTGCGAGCGTCAGAACTGATCAATCTGCGCTGCAAGGACGTGGTTCTTGGGACTGGCGCCTACATCCGCTGCATCGGAAAGGGGCGGAAAGAACGCAGCACTCCTCTTCGTCGCGATACAGCTAAGCTGATTCAGGGCTGGATAGGCGAACGCCGTAACAGCGATGGGCCATTGTTCCCGTCGATCCGGGGCGAGCGGCTCAGTCGCGATGCGTTGGAACACCTGGTGCGCAAGCATTGCCTAGCAGCATCACGAGTTTGCCCGAGCCTCGCAGGCAAGCGCGTCACGCCGCACACGTTGCGGCACAGCACGGCGATGGAATTGCTGCATCATGGTGTCGACCAATCCGTGATCGCTCTATGGCTTGGGCACGAATCCGTGGAAACAACCCAGATCTATATCCACGCCGACATGCGGCTGAAGGAAAAGGCGCTCGCGCAGGTTGCCAGCCCAGAAACGCATACCGGGCGTTATCGCCCAAGCGATGAGCTGCTCGCTTTCCTCGAAACGCTCTGATTATGCCGAACTGCCGCATGGCCGACAGCAGACGCAACGGCCGCCGAACTCGGCCATGCGGCATAATCCAGCTTACGGCATAATGACCCTTATGCCGATATCGGCATAAGGGGCACGCCACAGGACATGCGTCGCGGCTCGCCAGAGATTTCTCGGGCAGCTTCGGCACCAGGAAATACGCCTTCGAGGAACTCGTCGCCGAGATGAACGCCGCCTTCTGCTGCGCCTCGCTCGGTATCGTGCCGACGGTGCGCCATGCCGATTACATCGGCTCCTGGCTTGAGGTCATGCGCGAGGATTCCCGGGCCATCGTGCGTGCGGCCAGCCAAGCGAGCAAGGCGGCCGACTGGCTGTTGTCCCATCTGCCAGAGGGCGACGTCGATGCGCGACAGAAAACTGCGATCGAAGGGAGGGCTGCGGCATGATCCTCCTGACTGATACACAGCGCACGCAACTTCTCGCCAATGGTCGCCAACCGAATGTCGACCACGTCCCCATCGTGAAATTTTTCAACCCGTTCGGCGCCGGCGTCTGGCTCGCGACCGAACTGGAGGCGAACGGCGACACCATGTTCGGCCTTGCCGATATCGGCTATCCCGAGCTGGGCTCTTGGAGTTTCGAGGAACTGCGCTCGATCCGGCTACCCTTCGGCATGGGTATCGAGCGGGATCTGCTCTTCATCGGCGACTTCCCGATCTCGGTTTGGGCGGATGCGGCGCGGGAGACCGGCAGCATCCGCGATGCCGAGCGCCTGCTATACCGCTCAGCTCGTCCCTTGACCCGGAAATCCTCCGATACGGAGACCCGGCGTTCCTGATTTCCGGGTTTCCGGCATTACGGTCCTGCGTCGCTCTCTTCAGAGGAAGAGGGCGGCGCTTCGCTTCGTGACGGGCTGGTTGCCGGAGAGAGAGGCTCCCCGGCGTCCGTCATGGAGTAACTGACATGGCCACTGCCACTCAGAAGATCACCCTGTCGTCCTCGCGCGACATCCCCTTCAACAAGCTGGTGCTCAGCCAGTCCAATGTCCGACGCGTGAAAGCCGGCATCTCGGTCGAGGCACTGGCCGAGTCCATCGTCCGCCGCGGCCTGATCCAGTCGCTACATGTCCGACCCGAACTCGACGCGGAGGGCAAGGAGACCGGCCTCTTCGAAGTCCCTGCCGGCGGCCGCCGCTACCGGGCGCTGGAACTGCTGGTCAAGCAGAAGCGCCTCAACAAGACGGCCCCGGTGCCCTGCATCGTCTCGGAAGCCGGAGACGACATCCTGATCGACGAGGTCTCGCTCGCCGAGAACATCGAGCGCGCGCCGCTGCATCCACTCGACCAGTTCCGAGCCTTCCAGGCCCTGCGCGAGAAAGGCATGGGCGAGGAGGAAATCGCCGCCGCCTTCTTCGTCGATGCCAAGGTGGTGAAGCAGCGCCTGCGCCTGGTCTCGGTGGCGCCCGCGCTGCTCGACGTCTACGCCGAGGACGGCATGACGCTCGAACAGCTCATGGCCTTCACCGTGTCGGAGGATCACGCCCGGCAGGAACAGGTCTGGGAGGCGATCAAGGATGGCTGGCAAAAGGAGCCATATACCATCCGCCGCATGCTGACCGAGACCACGGTGCGTGCCTCCGACAAGCGGGCGCTCTTCGTCGGCATCGAGGCGTACGAGGCGGCGGGCGGCCATGTGCTGCGCGATCTCTTCCAGCAGGACGATGGCGGCTGGCTCCAGGACCCGGTGCTGCTTGATCGGCTGGTCGGCGAGAAGCTGAAGGCCGAGGCGGAGACCATCGCCGCCGAGGGCTGGAAGTGGATCGAGATCGCGGCGGACTTCCCCTATGGTCATACCAGCGGCATGCGTCGCTTGGCCGGCACCACCATCGACCTGACTGAAGAAGAATGCGCCAAGCGCGCAAAGCTCCGCGACGAGTTCGACGAGTTGGAGGCGCAGTATGCCGAGGCTGACGAACTGCCCGACGAGGTGGATGCACGGCTTGGCGAAATCGAGGAGGCGCTGGAGGCCTTCGAGGACCGGCCGATGCGCTATGACGCGGACCAGATAGGCCGCGCTGGTGTCTTCGTCAGCATCCGCCACGACGGTCAGCTCGCCGTCGAGCGCGGCTATGTCCGTCCCGAAGACGAGGTGGCGGCGGGTTCCGAGGACGATGACGCCGATGGTGCATCTCCCGAAGGCGGTGAGGACGGTAACGTCCAGCGAGCCGTCATCACCGTCGGTGGCGCCTCGGCGGAGACTGATGAGGACGATGAAGCCGAAACCATCCGGCCGCTGCCTGACCGTCTCGTCAGCGAATTGACCGCGCATCGCACGCTGGCGCTCCGCGACGCTGTGGCGACGAACCCGCATGTCGCCATGACGGCGCTGCTGCATCGTTTGGTCACGGATTGCTTCCTGCCGCACTCCACCAGGGGGTGCCTCGAAGCCCATGTCCGGGAGGTTCACTTCCCGGCGCAGGCCGAGGATCTGGGCGAGAGCGCTTCAGCCCATTCCATCACCGACCGGCACGAACGCTGGGGCGATCACATCCCAGCTGATGACGCGGCGCTCTGGGATTGGCTCACCGATCAGGACGAGGACACCCGCATGGAGTTGCTCGCCCATTGCGTCAGCTTCGGCGTCAACGCGCTGCACGAGAAGCCCAACCCCTATAGCGGCATGGGCGTTAGCCAGCACGGGCTCGACGTGCGCCTGTCCCAGGCCAACCGGCTGGCGCGGGCGACCGGTCTCGACATGGTGGCCGTGGGCTGGCGGCCGACCGTCTCCAACTATCTCGGCCGCGTGACCAAGCCGCGGATCATCGAGGCGGTGCGCGAAGGCGCTGGCGAGCGGGCGGCCCAGCTCATCGATCACCTGAAGAAGGGCGATATGGCCAATGAAGCCGAACGGCTGCTGGCCGAAACCGGCTGGCTGCCGGAGCCGCTGCGCATGGTGGACCCCGATGCCGAGGTCGATGCGGATGCCGATATCGACGCAGAGGCGGACGATCTGCCCGAGTTCCTCGCCGCAGACGGTGAGGAGGACGATGTCACCGAGGACGAAGACCCGCAGAGCATGGTTGCAGCGGAATGACGTCCACGCGGGGCGGCCAGCGTCGCCCCGCATTTCTTTCCTCAACTTCAGGAGGTCAACATGACCCTGAAACGCAACACGCCGAACCGGCGCATCGTCTTTTCCTATCTCGTCCCCGTGCATGTCGAGGTCGAGGACGGCATCGTCGCCGATGTCGTCGTCATCGACGAAACCCCGATCCGCGATCCCACGCTGATCAAAGGTGACGACGACCTGTTTGCCCAGGCCGTCACCGACGCCAATGACGGACGGGCATGGCCGTCCTGGCGCTTCGGCTACTGATTTCACTTCCGTTTCCGCAACTTGCCCGGTCCCTGTGACCGGGCTTTTTCTTTGGAGATACCTCATGCCGGCAAACTTAGACATCGACCAGATATTCAGGGAGGACCCTGCCAACCCGCTTTCCGGACGCACGCTGCCCTGGGAGGAAACCCGCGACGGCATTACCGTAGTCGTGGAACCCAAACCCCATTGGGCGGAAGACATGCGCGCCTTCCGTCTCAACCTACGCGAATACTGCCGTTATGCCGATTGGGCCGCACTTGGTGGTCGTGCCCGGTTCTACGGTCATATCGACACCTGCGGCGATGACGTGATGATGAAGGCGCGCGCTATGATCGCCCGCGAAATCGCCGATGGGCTTTGGGGCTGAAGTCAGTCAAGGCGGTCCGGCTCCATGCGGATGACCTGGCATCCACCGATATGGGTCCAGTTCCAGCTTCACCATGATGCCGCTAAACTTGTCGGGTAGCGGGTTCCAATCCGACCTGAGCGAACACACTCCTGATGCCAGCATGGCTGCAAGGCTGGCGCGGCCAAGCATCTGCGATGGGGTATCCGGCACCTCTGCCAGAGGCAAAGCACCACCCCCGCTTCCATTCGCAAACCTTGGTCTGATCCGTCTCTTGGGCATTCAACCCCGGAGGGGTCGGCTTACGCACGCGTGCCGCCCTCGCGGATTCGGGACAAGCCCCGAACGCACGAGGGTGATTGCAGATCCGGTCAGACACTTCGGGCGCCTGTCGCGCGGGGGATGGTCCTCCGCCTCCCAAAGACAGGAGCCAATCCCGATGTCCTATGCAGATGCCACCGCCTTCGCCGCCAGCCTCGCCGCCACGCTGATAGTTTCGATCGTCGTATTCCAGGCCGGAGACGGAACCCACGGCGCCATGCCCGCAAACGAATTCGATGGCGACGACGACATGGTGAAGCTGGAACTGGACCCATGGGCCTGAGGCGCGAAAGCGCCTCGTCCCCCGCGGCCTGGCGCGCGGCAAACCCGCGACCGGGCCTTCAGCGCTGCGAGCAGGCCCATCGCCGGCAGCGGAACCGGGGCGTGCCCCGGTCAGTGAGGAAGAGTTCGGGCGGTTCGGCCGTGACGGGTTGGTTGCCGGAGAGAGAGGCTCACCGGTGCCCGTCATGGAGTGATCCCGATGACCTTTTCCCACCCTGACGCCTTCCGCCCGATTGGTCAGATTCTTGCGACCGAGGTGCTGCCCGCGCTGTACCGCGCCCAGAAGCTGCCGTTGCGCATCTCCTGCATCGGCATCGCCAGCTATGGGGGCAGTGACAAGGCCGGCAGCTTCGATCGCACCATTCCGCTGGAGCAGAGCCCGTCGCCCGACGAAGCCATGCGTTTCGCGGCGTTGCGCCTGTCGCGCGGCGATATCGGTACTGATCCCGACGAGGTTCTGCATTTCCGCCCGCGCATCATGCTCATCCAGGACCGCGAGCACGGCCTGGTCCTCGCCGGAGAAATCCGTGCCGGGATCATTTTCTGGCAGCAACCGGTCGCGTCGGACGCCGAGGCCCGCCAGATCGTGACTGAGGCCAGCCGTCTGCGCGGCATCGCCTTCCGTACATCGGACCCCGCCGAGGCCCGTAACCTGCGCTACCGCGCCGCCACGCTTGAGGCCAGGCTGGTCGATCCCCTCTGGCGGGAAATCGCCGCCGACCTGCTCAGCCTGCCACGAGCAGCCTAATCTTCTTCCTCCCGTCCATCTGGTCCGGTTCTGCACTGGGCCGTTACATTCTGGAGACCGCCATGGCCGATTATTACACGCATTTCTCCTGTCTGCTCGACGTAGGCACGGCCGAGAACGCTGTCCGCGCGCTCGACATCTACAACACACTGGCGCACGAAAACGCCGCCGAAGACCCGCCCTCGGATGGGTTTCTTCTCTCAATCCAGCCCGAGCATGGCGGCACGCAGATCTGGATACGCGATGACGGCACCGGCGATCCGGAGCATGTCATCCAGTTCGTCAAGCGCTGTGCAGCCGAGTTCAGCCTGACCGGAAGATGGGGATTCCAGTACGCCTCGACCTGTTCGAAACCGAGAATCGACGGCTTCGGCGGCGGCGCGCATGTGCTCGATCTCGCCACCGGAGAGACCGTCGCTTGGACCTATACCGATGGCTGGCTCGCCGAAGTGCTGGATGGAGGTGACCCCGATGCCTGAGGTCATCGAAACAACCGTCTATCGCCTCGACGAGCTCTCCGTGGATGCGAAGGACAAGGCGCGTGCCTGGTATCGGGAGGGCGGGTTCGATTATGACTGGTATGACGCCGTCTATAAGGATTTCCAGCGCATCGCGGACATCCTCGGCATTCGCCTCAAAACCCGCACCGTCCGTCTGATGGGCAGTGGCACGCGGCAAGATCCCTGCATCTGGTTCCGGGGCTTCTGGTCGCAAGGGGACGGTGCTTGCTGGGAAGGATTCTACTCCTACCGCAAGAACGCCTCGGCCGAGATCCGGTCCTACGCTCCGTTGGACGCAACGCTTCATGGTATCGCCGATGCCTTGCAGGCGGTTCAGCGACGCAATTTCTACCAGCTTCGCGCCGACGCCAGCCATCAAGGGCACTATTATCACGAATATTGCATGGCGATCTCGGTCGAGCGCGACAGTCCGACATATCAGGACAAGACGGCCGACGCCGAGGATAGCGTCATCGAGGCGCTGCGCGATCTCGCGCGCTGGCTCTACCGCCAGCTTGAGCGCGAATACGACTACCTGTCTTCGGACGAGGTGGTTGATGAAACCATCGTCGCCAACGACTATACCTTCACCGAAGCCGGTCGCCGCTTCGGGTGATCGGAAAGCGCCCCACCGTCAGGTCGGGGCGCTTTTTTCATGTCGCCATATCCAGAGGAAGAGGCTCGCCGGGACGAGGTGAGTCCGGGCGGTTGAGAGAGAGCGCCGTCCAGGCTTTTTCGTTCCCGCTCTCCCGAGGTCCCCGAAATGAACATCTCTTCTCCCGTGACCGACCCGGTCACGCCGCTGGCGGCTGCGCCCACGATCCTTGCTGCGGCCAATCTCCTGCTTCCCCATCTCGAACGCGGCCAACGTGTCGATGCGGCAATTTTGCGCAACGCGATGGAAACCGCCTTCGGTGTTTCCGATGCGACCGGCGCCTGGGACTGGAAGCTGGCCTACGAAGCCTGCGAAGTTGCCACCGTCCTTTTCCTGCGCAAATACGGAAAGGCCCTGTTCCGTAAAGCCGAGTCTCCTGCTGCACGGCTCGATCCGCTGGCGAAGATCGCAGGCCTGCTGCCGACCCAGACCCGCCGCTCCGAGGAAAGCCAGAACTTCCAGCAGTTCAGCACCCCGATCCCGCTGGGGCTGGCCGCTCTCGCTGCCGCTGCAATCACGCCCGATGACGTGGTGCTGGAGCCCTCGGCGGGCACCGGCCTGATGGCGATCCTGGCGCAGACCGCCAGCGGCTCCCTGATCCTCAACGAATTGGCGGAGACCCGCGCCGATCTTCTCTCTTCCCTCTTTCCGGCCTTTCCCGTCACCCGGTTTGACGCCGCCCAGATCGACGATCATCTGGCGCCGGACGCCATCCCCTCCACTGTCGTCATGAACCCGCCATTCTCGGTCATGGCGAACGTCACCGGGCGGATGGCCGACGCTGCGTATCGCCATGTCGCCTCGGCGCTGGCCCGGCTCGCTCCCGGCGGGCGGCTGGTCACGATCACCGGCGCTAACTTCGGTCCCGAAGCTCCCGCCTGGCGCAATGCCTTCACCCGCTTGCAGGCGCGAGGCCGCGTTGTGTTCACCGCCGCCGTCGATGGCGCAGTCTATGCGAAGCACGGCACCAGCATCGACACGCGGCTGACCGTCATCGACAAGCTGCCTGCCGGTGATCCGTCCACGTTTCCGGCGTCGCCTGGGATCGCGCCGGATGTCGCCACGCTGATCGGCTGGATCGGGGCGCAGGTTCCGCCGCGTCTGCCGGTTACGCTGCCGAAGGCGGCGGCGCTTGCGGCCACCGGCACCACGAAGACTGTGCGTGGTTATCTCGCCCACTCGGCCGCCAAGCGTGCCGCCGTGACTCCGGCCAATGATCCCGAAGGTGTCGAACTCACCTATGAGACGGTGGACTGGACGCCGCCCGAGGGCGCGCGCCTATCAGACGCGATCTATGAGGAATATGCGCTGCAATCTCTGCGCATTCCTGATGCTCAACCGCATCCGACGAAGCTAGTGCAATCCGCCGCCATGGCCTCGGTTGCGCCGCCCAAGCCTTCCTATCGGCCCATGCTGCCTGCTGACATTCGTGAGCGCCTGTCAGACGCCCAGCTTGAGACGGTGATCTATGCCGGGGAAGCCCATGCCGATCATCTCGCTGGCGCTTGGACAGTGGACGAGCATTTCGACAACGTAAGTGCTGCACCCGAAGATGCGGCAGGCGCTGTCCGGTTCCGTCGGGGATTCATGCTCGGTGACGGTACCGGCGCGGGCAAGGGCCGCCAATCGGCCGGGATCATCCTCGACAACTGGCTGCGCGGACGCCGCAAGGCGGTCTGGATCTCCAAATCCGACAAGCTGATCGAGGATGCGCAACGCGACTGGTCGGCGCTTGGCATGGAGCGACTGCTGGTCACGCCGTTGTCGCGCTTCCCTCAGGGCAAGCCGATTACGCTCACGGAAGGCATCCTTTTTACCACCTATGCCACGCTACGCTCCGATGACCGTGGCGAGAAGGTTTCGCGCGTCAAGCAGATCGTCAAATGGTTGGGCTCCGATTTCGATGGAGTGATTATTTTCGACGAGAGCCATGCCATGCAGAATGCCGGCGGCGGCAAGGGAGAACGCGGCGATATTGCCGCCTCGCAGCAGGGCCGCGCGGGCCTGCGGCTCCAGCACGCCCTACCGGATGCCCGTGTGGTCTATGTCTCGGCGACCGGCGCCACCACGGTTCACAATCTCGCTTATGCGCAGCGGCTTGGCCTCTGGGGCGGTGAGGATTTCCCGTTCCAGACCCGCGCCGAGTTTGTTGAAGCGATCGAGGCCGGTGGCGTGGCGGCGATGGAGGTATTGGCCCGCGACCTGCGATCTCTCGGCCTCTATACCGCGCGCTCGCTCTCCTATGATGGCGTCGAATATGAACTGGTCGAGCATGCGCTGACCGACGAGCAGCGCCGCATCTACGATGCTTACGCGGCCGCGTTCGCCGTGATCCATGGGAACTTGGACGCGGCAATGGAGGCCGCCAATATCACCGGCAGTGAAGGCACGCTGAACCGGCAGGCGAAGTCGGCAGCGCGGTCGGCGTTCGAGAGCACCAAGCAGCGCTTCTTCGGTCATCTGCTGACCTCGATGAAGACGCCCACCCTGATCCGCTCGATCGAGGCCGATCTCGAGGCAGGCCATGCGGCCGTCATCCAGATCGTCTCGACCGGCGAGGCGCTGATGGAACGGCGGCTGGCCGAGATCCCGACCGAGGAATGGAACGACATTTCCGTCGACGTCACGCCGAGGGAATATGTCGGCTCGTATTTGCAGCATTCCTTCCCGGTGCAGCTCTACGAGCCCTTCACCGACAGCGAAGGCAATCTCTCCTCGCGGCCGGTTTTCCGGGACGGCCAGCCGGTCGAAAGCCGCGAAGCCGTGGCCCGGCGCGACGAGATGCTCGAACAGCTCGGCTCGCTGCCGCCGGTCCCCGGTGCGCTCGACCAGATCGTCCAACGCTTTGGCACCGATCTGGTGGCGGAGGTCACAGGCCGCTCACGCCGCATTGTGCGCAAGGGCGAAGGTGCAGCGGCACGCCTCGCAGTCGAGAACCGGGCGCCGTCCGCGAATCTTGCCGAGACCTCGGCCTTCATGGACGACCAGAAGCGCATCCTCGTGTTCTCCGACGCCGGCGGCACTGGGCGCAGCTATCACGCAGAGCTTTCGGCGCGGAACCAGCGTCTGCGGGTGCATTACCTGCTCGAACCCGGCTGGAGGGCCGATACCGCCATTCAGGGCCTCGGGCGCACCAACCGCACCAATCAGGCGCAGCCGCCACTGTTCCGGCCTATCGCCACGGATGTGAAGGCCGAGAAGAGGTTTCTTTCGACCATTGCCCGCCGCCTCGATACGCTCGGTGCGATCACGCGCGGACAGCGGCAGACCGGTGGTCAGGGGCTGTTCCGGCCAGAGGACAATCTGGAGAGCGCCTATGCCCGCGATGCGCTGCGCCAGCTCTATCTGCTGATCGTGCGCGGCAAGGTCGAAGGATGCTCGCTCGAGCGCTTCGAATCCGCCACCGGCCTGAAACTGATGGATTCGAATGGCATCAAGGACGACCTGCCACCGATCACCACCTTCCTCAATCGCCTGCTGGCGCTGACCATTGAGCTTCAGGGCATCCTGTTCTCGGCCTTCGAGCACTTGCTGGAAGCCCGGATCGACGGGGCCATCGCGTCCGGCTCCTATGACATGGGGCTGGAAACGCTCAGGGCCGAAAGCTTCATCGTCACCGATCGTCAGGTGATCCACACTCATCCGGGCTCCGGCGCGGAAACCCGGCTCCTGACCCTCACCGAGCACAGGCGCAACCAGCCGGTGACGCTGGATGCCGCGCTGGCGGAACTCGGCGATCCGCGCGCGAAGCTGCTGGTCAATGAGCGGTCCGGTCGGGCGGCGGTGCAGATCCCGACCACCAGCGTCATGCTCGATGATGGCGAGATCGAGCGGCGCATCCGGCTGATCCGGCCGATGGAGGCGATGAACATTCCCACCCGCATGATGGGCGAGACTCATTGGGTGGAAGCCGACCGCACGGCTTTCTCTTTGGCCTGGGATGTCGAACTGGTGGACGTGCCGGAGTTCACCGACAGCATCCTGCATATGGTGACGGGGTTGCTCCTGCCGATCTGGAAGCGCCTGCCGCAGGAGTCGTCCCGCGTCTATCGGCTCCAGACCGATGAGGGCGAACGGATCATCGGTCGCCGCGTCTCGCCCGCATGGGCGGCGAACGCCGCCACCAGCGGGGTTGCGACCAGCATCACGCCGGACGAAGCCTACGCTGCACTGATGGAAGGCCGGACGATCTTCGATCTGGCCGAAGGACTGCAACTGCGCCGGTCCCGGGTGATGAGCGCAAACCGGATCGAGCTTTCCGGTTTCACTGACACCATGCGCGAGCGGCTTCGCGCCTATGGCCTCTTCAGCGAGATCATCTCGTGGAAGCTGCGCTTCTTCGTGCCGGTCGATGCATCCGGGCCGAAAATCATCGGCAAGCTCTTCGACCGCTATCCGGTCGAGCGCATCTCCGAGCGGGAGGCAGCGTAATGGCTCGTCTCAATGCTTCGGAGCTGGCGCAGCGTCTCGGCCGACAGGCCGAGGCGGTGTGCCGTCGCTATCTTTCGAACGGGCGCAAACAGGGCAATTACTGGCAGGTCGGCGATGTGCAGAACAATCCGGGCCGCTCCATGTTCGTACGCCTGACCGGGCCGGAATCAGGCAAGGGCGCGGCGGGTAAATGGACCGATGCACAGAGCGGCGAACATGGCGATTTGCTCGACGTGATCCGCGAAAGCCTCGGCCTGATCGACTTCGCCGATGTTGCCGAAGAAGCCCGGCGCTTCCTCAGCCTGCCGCATCCCGAACCGGAACCGCAGCTCCGCCAGACCCGAACGCCGCCTGCGCCATCGGGATCATCCGAGGCTGCACGCCGCCTCTGGCGCATGACGCAACCGTTTATCGGCAGTGTCGCGGAAACGTATTTGCGCAGACGTGGCATTACGGATTTTCGCAGGACCGCAAATCTGCGTTTCCATCCGAACTGTTACTGGCGGCCCGAGGGCGATGGGCCAACTGAAACCTGGCCCGCCATGATCGCCGCCGTCACAGACCTCAATGGCAAGATCACCGGGGCGCATCGCACCTGGCTGGTCCGTGACGGCTCCGGCAAGGCGCCTGTCGATCCTCCGAGGAAGGCGATGGGAGACCTGCTCGGACACGCCGTCCGTTTCGGGGAAGCGCAGGATGTCATGGCGGCAGGAGAAGGCATCGAGACCATATTGTCCCTGCGACAGGCTTTGCCAATGATGCCGATGATCTCCGCACTCTCGGCCGGGCATCTCGCAGTCACCCTATTCCCGCCGCATCTGCGCAGGCTCTATATCGTCCGCGACAACGATCCGGCAGGCAACAGCGCGCGGGACAGCCTGGTGGACCGGGCCATCGAAGCCGGGATCGAGGCGATCACGCTCTCGCCCTCGCCCATGCTGGGGGATTTCAATGACGATCTGGCCGCCCGCGGACTGGATGCACTTCGGGCGCAGATCCGGGTGCAGATCGCCCCCGAGGATGTCAGCCGCTTCATGGCCCTGACGCCATAGCCGGCACCGGGGCCGTGATCGGGCTGGATCAATCCTGTCACGCGCATACGAGGTTGCACCATCGTCGGCAGAGGACCGCGCCTTGGCCTTCTCAGAGGGCGAGCGGCCCACAAACGCTCCGGCCCGGCAATGGCCGCGTCCGGCTAATTTCCGTCGCCCCTGCGGGGCTTTACAGCGCGAAACAAATTAGCCGGACCCGTCCATCGAGGCCCTCGCGCAGGGCTCGGGCTGCCAGACCGGACCGTCCGCGGGCTTTCGTCGCCATGAAGGCCGCGACGGTCGCGGTCCAGCCTAGGGAGCATCCCATGTATGCCCATGACGATTTTGAACCCGATCACAGCACGTCCCCGACCGGCCATGTCATCGAGGACCTCGAACTCTATGGCTACCGACCCGCCGAGGACGAGGCCGATCCTCGGATCATGCCCGAGGATACCGCCATCCAGACCGCGGTCGCCGACATCTTCGACGCCCTGATCTCCACCATGGCCGATACTGGCCTCGATTCCGACCTCGACGAAATCATGTGGTCCACCGTCAACACCTTCCACCGCGCCGTCGAGCGGATCGAACGCAAACTCGACGACAACGAGCAGGTACAGAGGCGCCTGCAACGGGAACAGGACGGCAGCGAGGTCAAATCCGTCCAACTGGAGACCCTGATCGGCATCGGCCAGAGCCTGATCGAGCGCCGCGACAGCATGGAAACCTTCCGCGACACCGCCGCCGACATCTACCTGCGCACCACCGGCACGCCCTGGTCGCCGCGCTCCGGTTCACGGGTCAACCATCGCCAGATGACCTCGGCCATGATCGACAGCCGCGACTTCATCGCCGCCAAACACCGGGCCGACAACGAGGTGCTGCTGCCCGCCGGGCCGAAGATCGCCTTCTCAGGCGGTGACACCACCGATCACCGGACGATCTGGGCCAAGCTCGATCAGGTGCATGCCAAGCACCCGGACATGGTGCTCCTCCACGGCGGATCGCCGAAGGGTGCCGAACGCATCGCAGCCACCTGGGCCAATAACCGCAAGGTGCCACAGGTCGCCTTCAAGCCCGATTGGACCAAACACGCCAAGGCCGCCCCCTTCAAGCGCAACGACCGGATGCTCGATACAATGCCGATCGGGGTCATCATCTTTCCCGGCACCGGTATTCAGGAAAATTTCGCCGACAAGGCCCGCAAGATGGGCATCCCGGTCTATCGCCTGGCGGAGGGCAGCGCGTGAGCGCTGCCAGCCAGAAATCGACAAATCGGCCGCGCGCGCCAACGCGCATGGCATCTCGCCATTCCGGGCAATGTCATGCTATGTTCCGCCTTGCGCCATGGTGGTGGTGGAAGGCGCGACCGTTCCAATTCAACGGGAGACGCCACCATGATCGTTCTCGGAATCCTTGCATCATTCGCCGCCATTGCGGCCATGTGCTGGTTGTTGTTCAACCTGGCCGTTTTCGCCCTGCCGTTCCTCATCGGACTTCATACCGGCATATGGGCCTATGGCACCGGCACAGGCTGGCTCGGTGCAATCCTCGTCGGCGGCTTCGCGGCCGGGCTGACGCTTGCCATCGGTCAGGCGCTGATCATGCTCGTTCGCCCGCTCTGGGCGCGCTTTGTCATCGCGCTGATCTTCGTGGGGCCGGCCGCGCTCGCCGGGTTCTACGCAACCCTCGGGATCACCAGGGCCATGATGCCCTCGGAAACATGGCAGATGATCCTCGCCGTCATTGGCGCTGTCGCCGTTGGCGTTTCCGCCTTCCTCCGCATTGCCGGCATGGCCGCCGACTCTTCGGGCAGCTCTCCTGTGCGCGCCTGACACTGCCGATCATCCGATAAGGCGGGCCTAGATCAGCGTTGGACTGCCATCCCGATCATCAGGATGCCGGTATGGGGGTGGTGTGCGGATCGGCATGAGGTCCCCGTCGCGGCCCGTGGTCGTGCGGTGGAGGACCAACCGTTCGCGCGGCAGACCACAGCTGTGATCGGGGGAGGCGCCGGCGGGGGGCGCATGGAGAAAGATGCGCGCGGCCTGTCGCGGGTGAGTGAACCGGCCGGCGAACAGCCGGTCAGAACAATGGGTGTCCGTAGCCGCCATCGCCTCCGTTCCTCGCCCGTCCCATGACCGCTCCATACGGCCCCTTCAATGGCCTGATCTGGCCGAAGACCGGCTACGCCTCGACCGGCTTGGCGCAACAGCGCCGCCATAACTTTCTTCCCCTGGGCTACGCCCATTCCGCGCGGAACAAGAAAGTTCTGCCTTTGCTGTCCAGCCCCCGGCAAACCGGGGGTGCACCGCCGGTCGTCTCCGGCCTGTCGATCGCCATCGGGCCGCAATGGTGCGGACCCGGAAACGGAAAACGGAGACTCAAAATGGCTACCATCGGCACCTTCAAGAAGACCGGCAACGAATTCACCGGCGAAATCGTCACCCTCAGCGTCCAGGCCAAGGGCGTGCGCATCGTCCCCGACACCCGCGCCACCGGCGAGAACGCCCCCAGCCACCGCGTCCTGGTGGGCCGCGCCGAGATCGGTGCCGCCTGGTCAAAGCGCTCCAACGAGGGCCGCGACTATCTGGGCCTCAAGCTCGACGATCCGAGCTTCACCGCCCCGATCTACGCCAACCTCTTCGACGAGGAGGACGGCGAGACCTACGCGCTGATCTGGTCCCGCCCCACCCGCCGAAACGGCGAGTGAAACGCACAAAGGCTCCGGCCGGAAGGTCGGAGCCTTTCCCATGCCTGTGGGAAGCCTTTTCGCCCACGGCGCCCCTATACCCGGTTTTCCGCCCGGACCTGTCCGTAATTGGCAGCTGCCTTGTCGCCAAGCGGCCCCCATTCGTCGGGAGCCTCACCCGGTGGAGCAAAATGGCCAACGAACCGACCATTGGGACGCGCCGCCTGAAACAAAAGGATCGCGCGAAAGGTCGATCTCCGCGCGATCCTTGGGACCGTCTAAATGCAGGGCGGTTTTCCAAGGACAGCAGCATAGCTGATTATTGACCGGCATTTAGATATACATCGCCGGATCACGGAAACATAGTTAATAAGAAGATAACTATACGTGATCTGGTTACGCGAACAACGTTTCAGATTATTCTGTCTACCTTCAGTATAGGGGCCGACCGAAACTCTTTATTCCGGGCGCTGCCCCGTGCGTCCGTTAGTAGGGAGGATGCGCCATGCTGAAGATCGATTGGCGGGTGCCGGCGGCTTACGTGCATACGAAGACCATCCCCGCCGCCGGTTTCGCCTGGGAATATCTCCGTCGCAATGACGACTACCGGCAGGACTTCCAGATTCTTGTGCGGGCAAAACGGCCGAAAGCAAGCGAACTGGAAGCCTTCGTCCGGCGCTGGGGGTTGCGATTTCCCGCACGACCCCGACAAACCGCCTGACCGCGATCCGCTGTTCTGGTCGCCCCGATTCCAGCCCCAGGCCATCAAACTGGTCCCGGCCGAACCCGTGGCTGCGAGGACTGAGCCGACCATCGATCTCGCACATCTCGACGGTCTCATCCTGCGCCGCGCAGCCGACGGCTGGCACGGCATCTGGCAGGTGAATGGCGTCGAGCATCAATTCTGGCTGCCCGAACCCGTCCGGTATGCGGCGGCGTTCTATGCCGTCATGCTGCCTCTGGACGACTTCATGGAGCTTCGCGCACATGCGGCGCGGCGCTTCTGGCGGTCCCTCAAAGGTCGCACGCCCGGCCGTGAGTTCCGCGACATCCCCGACCAGCTTCGGCAGTGGCACATTCTGTCCTTGCGTGCGCTCGATGCACGCTTGCGAGGCGAGAGCTATCGCTCCATCGCCGAAGTCCTGCTCGGCTTTCGCGGCACGAAGGAGGATTTCGAGAGCGACCCGAGAAAGAACAAGGCACGTCGTCTCGTCGCGCATGGCAAAAAGATGATGTGGGGTGGCTACCGGCTGTTGCTGCACTATCCGATCAAGATAGGTTCTCAGGGCAACGACGGTTAGGATGAAAAAGGAGTGCTTCACAGACGATAACCGAAGCTGCGGACCTTCGCGCTCCGCGCAGCGGAGGTCCGTTTCGAACCCAGCGTGCCAGATGCTCCGGAGCACGCCAATGCCCTCAGCCGCATTAAGCCTGCCTTTCGTACGTCATGACCGTCGACCCGTTGCCGACGTGATCGTGCGCTCCCAAATCCGTGTCCAAGCGAACCGTTCGGCGGGCCGCACCAGCCCGTCGCGCTCCATCCGCCTCAGAAGGTGCAAGACCCCGCTACTGCTCATCCCGAGGGCATCCTGCAGCTCCGCCTGCGTCCGGGGCGTTCGAGGACCTCGGAAACTTAGCGCCGCCGCGCCTCGTCCCTGCCGGATCCGGGTATCAGGTCGCCTACTTATCAGTGCTGGCGAGATCGCGCACCTGCGCGACAGCCTCGTCGACCGTGTTGGCATAGTGGACCCACGGAGGCTTCAGGCCATGGGTAGCGAAGACACGCTGGATGTCCCGGCTTGCACCCGTAAGCCAGAGCGCGACACCTTGCTTCTGCGCCTTGTGGGCAAGTCCCTCGATCATGTTGGCACCGGTCGAATCGAGGAAGGGCACGGATGAGAAGTCGACGATCAGCGCCTTGTGGGTTTCCTGGATGCGATCGAGCACAGAGCCGATGGAGGCAGTCGCGCCGAAGAACAGCGCACCGGTGATCCGGTAGATCACCACGTCGGGGTTCTGGGCCTGCTCTTCATGGTATTCGCCGCGCGGGTGGGCGGTGTCGGCCTCGTCGCGACCGACAAAGGCGCTGTCTGTCACAACATCTGTAGTCCGACTCATGCGATGAATGAAAAGAACCGATCCGAGTGCGAAGCCGACGACGATGGCCTCAGTCAGATCGCGAAAGATGGTCAGAAAGAAGGTGGCGCCCAACACGGTCGCCTCACCCCAGCCTGAGCGGACGAGGATCGCGATGGCCGATTTCTCGATCATGTTCCAGGCAACGACGGCCAGCACGCCGGCGAGCGCGGCCAGCGGGATGTATGAGGCGAGTGGCGCGGCGACCAGCATGAACAGGAGCAGGAACGTGGCGTGCAGCATGCCGGCCACCGGGCCATGCGCCCCGGCCCTAACATTGGTCGCAGTTCGCGCGATGGTGCCCGTCACGCAGAAGCCGCCGAAGAGGGACGATCCGATATTGGCCGCGCCCTGGGCCACGAGTTCGCAGTTCGATCGGTGGCGGCGTCCGGTCATGCCATCGGCGACGACGGCCGACAGCAGCGACTCGATGGCGCCCAGCAAGGTGAAGGACATTGCGGCCGGTAGGACTGCGAGGATGGCCTCCGTCGAGAGCGAAGGCAGGCTCGGCGTCGGAAGCGACGAGGGAATGCCGCCGAACTTCGTGCCAATAGTCTGCACCGGTAACGTGAGCATTGCGGTCGCGGCCGCGGCAACGCCGACGGCGATCAACATCCCCGGCCAATGCGGGCGCCAACGTCGCAGAGCGAGGATTACGGTGACCGTTGCAACGGAAACACCAAGCGCGGCTGGCGTCACGCTGGCCCGTGCGTCCCAGAGAGCCGGGACCTTTGCCAGCAGTTCGCCCGGTTCATTCTCCAGCGTCAGGCCGAACAGCTCCCTGACTTGACTAGCGAAAATGATCACAGCGATCCCGGCGGTGAACCCGACCGTGACCGGATAGGGGATGAACTTGATGAAGGCGCCAAGCCTCAGGAAGCCGGCGGCCGCCATCATCAGCCCTGAGAGGAAGGTGGCAAGGATCAGCCCCTCCATCCCGTGTTGGGCCACAGTCGCGGCAACCAGCACGATGAAGGCTCCGGCTGGCCCGCCGATCTGGAACCGCGATCCACCCAGCAGCGAGACCAGGAAGCCACCGACGATAGCCGTGTAGAGCCCCTGTGCCGGGGTCGCGCCCGAGGCTATGGCGATGGCCATCGAGAGCGGCAGCGCAACGATGGCAACGGTCAGTCCGGCGATGGCGTCTGCCCGCAACTGCACCGGGCCATAGCCTTCGCGCAGAACGGTGAGGATTTTGGGGGCGAACAGCTCGGCAAAACTGGGAGCTCCGCTCTGCCTGGTGGTCTGGTCTTTCATCTGTAGCCGCACCTTTGGGAAGGACGCGGCGGGATCGTCGGCTTGGTGTCGGCGGTCGCCGTCGCGGGTTGAGGGATCAGTGTTTCGGTGAAGGCGCCTTCAGTCGCACGCCGCGTCCGCTTGCCGTGCTGATAGAGCCTTCGCCGATTAGTTCGATGCCGGCGAGTTCAAGTGCCGCGACTACCTTGGTCAGGCTGTCCACGACGCCGCGCACATTGCCGCTGCCGGCTTCCATGCGCTGGATCGTTGGCACGGAAAGTCCAGCCAGCTGGGCCAGCGTCTTCTGGTCTATGCCGAGAAGGGCGCGCGCTGCGCGCATCTGTGGACCTGTGATCATGGTGCCTATCCCAAATATGATAATGGCTACATAACAGATGAATCGTGATATGTGAAACATCATTTCTACGCTGTGCCCTGAGGCATTGGAGGCTCGAAGGCAGATCCAAGCGTAGTTTGTCATGGAGGACCGACGCGCGACTGAAAGCGTGCAATCGAAGTGGAGCCGGCAGCGCAACGTCTCCAACGCGTCGTGGAACGGACCTTCAGTTCACAACGCCGAGCGGCAGGAAGGTCCGCACAGCTGAACACCTAGAGGTAACCGCAACGAATGTCGGCTTACTAGCCGATCTGTCGGACATTCGGCGTTATCGCAGTCGTGTCGAATGGCTTCGGGCCAGCGAAGCGGCCATAATTTATCCTTTCACGCCTTATTCGCCGCAGCCTGTTCCAGTATCCGCTTGTATCCCTCGCGCGAAAGCCATTGCGCGCGTTCGAGATGACTTAGCCAGCATCGACGGGTTCGCAGTTCCTCAACGACAGGATCGCGGTGTAGTACGATCTCGGCCACTTCCTTCCAGTCCGCACCTTCCGCCTTCGCGTCGAGCAGGCGCATATAGGTTACGAAATGCTGCTCGTCATAGGGCGTGATGTCGTTTCCAGTCGGTGCTTCGTCCTCTACATTGGGATCGAGTTCGACGGGTGTTTGCATCGTCATTCCCCTTCTGCCGGGAGGAGCCTGGCTTGCGGTACGCCCCCGCAAATGGCCCCTCTGACCTGGTGATCGGGGAGTTAGTAACCGTCACGAAACGGCCCCGTGGCCTTTAGGCGGGCAGCCCTGGACATGCGCCACGGGCTCCCCGACCATAAGGTCAAGGAGTGTGGTGCTATCGTGGCCAGCACCAGCCATTCGTGAGGGGTTACTAAGCCCCAGAGCAGCGCGTCTGCCCCACCTTCAGTCTTAACCGACGCGCACCGAATTGTCTTCGCCGAATTGGCACGAAAGACTACGACGCGCTGAATTTCCTCATCTTTTCAATCTGATCGCCGCCGGAAGGGGTGCCGCGAGCGCACAGGCGCAAATACGGCACGCTACAGGCCGCCGATCCCTCGCCATGGTTCGCGATAGCCCGCCGCCGTCATCGGCAACGGAATCGATTTTCGAACCGGAGGTGATCCATGGCCAACCGCCATAACGCGGACCTGCCGCCGCGCCTGCTACGCACACAGGAAGCCGCACGCTTCCTCGGCATATCACTGCGTACCCTTGAGAAACACCGGACGTACGGAACCGGCCCTGTCTACCGCAAGATCGGTGGCCGTGTCCTTTACGCCCTCCGCGATCTGGAAGCCTGGACCGAGATCGGCGTCCGCAAGTCCACCAGCGACGCAAATGCCGGGACGGTCTTTCCCGCACGCCCGCTGACACCCGAAGAACGGGGCGAGCGCTGAATGCTGCGCGAGGACCGCCATAACTGCACGCAGCCCGCCGGGGACAGCGAGCGCAGCCGTCTCGATCCCTTCGTGGTCGCGACCGGCGATGCTGCGCCACGCGACCAGCGCGATTTGATGGAAAGGCCCTTCTTCTCGCTAGCCAAGCGGCCGCGCACAAAGCCGATCCGGTATCGAACCGCCGATGTCGAGGTGCAGGTTTTTGCCATGCCCGAGCATGGCATGGCGACCATATGGGATGCCGATGTGCTGATCTGGGCCGCCTCGCAGATCGTCGCGGCCGAGAACAGCGGTTTCACCACGTCGCGCTTCTTCCGTTTCATGCCTTACCAGCTCCTGCGCGCCGTCGGGCGGGCCACCGGTAACCGAGACTATCTGCTGCTCAAGGCGGCGCTCGCGCGCCTGCAGTCGACCGTCATCGCCACCACCATCCGGGGCGGCCGGCATTGGCGGCGGCGGCAGTTCTCATGGATCAACGAATGGGAAGAAATGACAACCGGCACGGGCCGCGTCGAAGGCATGGAATTCGTGCTGCCCGAATGGTTCTATAACAGCGTCGTCGACCGCTCGCTGGTGCTCACGATCGATCCGGCCTATTTCCGCCTGACCGGCGGCATCGAGCGCTGGCTCTATCGCGTCGCCCGCAAGCACGCCGGACGCCAGCCCGAAGGCTGGGCGTTCGAGTTTTCCCACCTCCATCAGAAGTCCGGCAGCCTGGCGCGACCGTCCGACTTCGCGCTCGATCTGCGCCGGCTGACAGCCCGCCAGTCATTGCCCGGCTATCGGCTCCAGATCGAATGGGAGGACGGGCGGGAACTGCTGCGTTTTCTGCCCGAAAACCTGTCCACAGTGCCTGTGGAAACGCCTGTGAATCCTATCGGGACATTAGGCGTACACAGTATCGGGACATTAGGCGCAAATCGCGCGCCGGACTCTATAGAAGAATCTAACAGAGAATCTAACTCTTCTTCTTTGACGCGCGCGCACGCGATCAGTGGTGCCGGTGCCACCCGGCGAGGTGCGCCATGATCGTCGCGTTCCTCAACCAGAAAGGCGGCGTCGGCAAGACCACGCTGGCGCTGCATCTCGCCGGTGAATGGGCCGGGAAGGGAAAGCGGGTCGCGCTGATCGATGCCGATCCGCAAGGCTCGGCTCTGGACTGGTCGGAGCGCCGCAGCCATGAGGGCTTGCCGCGCGCCTTTGGCGTCGTCGGTCTGGCCCGCGACACATTGCACCGCGAAGCGCCGGAGCTGGCCCGCGACGCCGATCATGTTGTCATCGACGGGCCGCCGCGTGTCGCCGGCCTCATGCGCTCCGCGCTGCTCGCCGCCGACCTGGTGCTGATCCCGGTGCAGCCTTCGCCGTTCGACGGTTGGGCCTCGGCCGAGATGCTGTCGCTTCTCAGCGAAGCCCGCATCTACCGGCCCGAGCTGACCGCACGGTTCATTCTCAACCGTTGCGGCGCGCGCACCGTCATCGCCCGCGAGACGGCCGAAACATTGGCCGATCACGACCCGCCGGTACTCGCGGCCACCATTGGCCAGCGCGTCGTCTTCGCCGACGCCGCGCAATCCGGCCGGCTCGCATCCGAAATCGACGCCGACTGCCCGGCCGCGCGCGAGGTCGAGGCACTGACCGACGAAATCGACCAGCTTCACATCGGGACGGCCCCATGACCGGACGCACAGGCAAACGCGGTTTCGCATCCCGGCCGGGCGATCCCGAAAACTGGATCAAGGCGGCCGAGACGCCGCCGCACGGGAAGGCTACCGGCGAAGCGTTCACCGCGCGCCTGACCATCGACATCACGCCCGAGCTGCGCGGGCGCATCAAAGTTGCTGCATTCCGGCGCGGCATCACCGTCACCGACATGCTGCGCGATCTGCTCGCCCGCGAGTTTCCGCCGACCGATGGAGATCCGACATGACCGGCAAAGCGGCCCGCCGCATGCACGGCCGTCCGCTGCCGGACGAGCCGCCACCCTTCACCACATTGGTCGAACTGACCTTCCAAAAGCAGAAGGTCGAGCACTGGATACGCTTCGGCGGGAAGAGCTACGAACGGATCATCGACCGCCGCCGCAGCGTTGTCGGCTTCGCGCCGAACAGCATTTTCGCCTTCGTCAGATGGGCGGCCGGCGAGCACGGCACGATCGTCTCGCGCATCGACATCGTGCGGGCCATCGACCGCGGCGAGCCGTTCCAGACGCTGCCCTTCGTTCGTCCCGGTGGTGAGATCCTGTTGCGCCTCCACAGCTGGGCGAAGGTCCAGCGCGCCCTTGCGGCCATCGACGCCGTTGAAGCGCTCGGCCTCGATGCCGCCGACGTTTCGCCAGAGCACTGGCGGCATGTCCACAACCGTCTGACCGCCGGTCTGGAGCCGCACGCCTATTCGCCCGAGCGGCATGCCGCTTGGCTTCACCGTCGGAGGATCGCCCCATGACGCGCCGCCGCATCCTCACGGTGGCGACGGTGGCCGTCATCGGCATCGCCGCCGCAAGCGCCGTCGATTGGCCGACGAAACTCATCTGGAATGCCACAGCGAGCGCACCCATCGGCTTCTACACCATCGCGCCAGCGGACCCGATCGAGGTAACTGAACTGGTCGTCGTGATGCTGCCCAAGCGGTTCGCCCGCTTCGTGGTGCAGCGCGGCTATATCGGGCGCGGCGTGCCGCTCCTGAAGCGCGTTCTTGGCCTGCCGGGCCAGCGTGTGTGCCGTATCGGCCTCACGATCACTGTTGACGGAATCGAGATGGGCGCGGCCTTGGACCGCGACCGCGTGGGCCGCGAACTGCCCGTCTGGCAGGGCTGCCGCGTCATCCGCGACGGCGAACTCTTTCTCATGAACTGGGAGGTCCTGGATAGCCTCGACGGCCGTTACTTCGGACCCATTCCCGCAAGTTCCGTCATCGGCCGGGCGCAGCCGCTCTGGACCGATGAGGACGGCGACGGGCGCTTCGTATGGCGCGCGCCATCGCACTGAGCCCGCACATCCACCCCCATGCCACGGGAGACTTACCATGCCCCAGATCGGTCAATTCACGCGCGAGGAAACGCACTTCGTCGGGCGTGTCCACACGCTTACCCTCTACCGCGAACTCACCATCGTTCCCGCCGAACAGTCGGACGCGGAGAACGCGCCGGACTATCGCGTTCATCACGGCGCGGACGATGGACCGGAGATCGGCGCGGCCTGGAAACGGACCGGCGAGAAGGCCGGCGAATATCTTTCGGTCCTGATCGACGACCCCGCCTTGCCGCAGGCGATCCGAGCCAATCTCTTTCAAGATGGCGACGGCAAAGCAGCGTGGTCGTTGCAGTGGAACCGTCCGCCTCGGCGTGGCGGAAAGGACTGAGCGATGCCGCCCTTGCGCATCCGGCTGCGTCACCGGCATGCGTTCGGGCGTCGTCGTGCCGCCCGGCGCATTGCGCTGCTTCTCCTTTCCGGCTTTCCGCTTTCGGCAGCGCCGGAAGCACCCACTTTCGCTCAGCCAGCACCGTCCATCGCCACACCCGCGAGCAATCCCTATGCGACGCAGATTACCGAGGCATCGCAGCGCTTCGGCATTCCCGAGCGCTGGATTCGCGCCGTGCTGCGTGCCGAAAGCGGTGGCGAGGTGCGCGCGATCTCGTCGGCCGGGGCGATGGGATTGATGCAGGTCATGCCCGATACCTGGACGGGCCTGCGCGCCCGTTACCGGCTCGGCCGCGATCCCTACGATCCGCGCGACAACATCCTCGCGGGGACGGCCTATCTGCGCGAGATGTTCGACCGCTACGGCAATGTTGCGGCGATGCTGGCGGCCTACAATGCTGGTCCCGCGCGCTACGACGACCACCTTGCGACCGGCCGCCCATTGCCCCCCGAAACGCGCGCCTATGTGTCTACCCTCGTTCCGGTTCTGGACAGTATGGCTGCCTCCGACGCACCGCCACCACCGCTCGACTGGCGTGAAGCTCCGCTCTTCGTCACGCGCCCGACCGACGCGCGATCTGCCGCCACGCCGCCGTCTGCAGCGCATTCGGCTGGCACCCGTGCATCCGTTCCTGCGCACAATCCTGACGATACGGCGCCGGAAGCCGACAGCCTTTTCGTGGCCCGCGCCAGCGAAGGAGAAGCGCCATGAAGATCGCGTTTCCGCGCTCGGTGCGCGCCGTTCCAGTGTCCAGTCAGGCAGGTTTGCACCTGGCTGAATTCTCGGCAGGAAACGCGGAAAGGGCGAAAAGGAGGGAGGGCAAGATTAAAGAAGACGGCACCATGTCGGGCCGCTTCCGAAAATTGTCGTTGTCTGCACACTGGTTAGGCGACCGATTCCGGCACCATGGTTTTGAGGGGCCGCGTGCCGCGATTTCGCGCAAAGCCTTGGCTTTGCTGGGTTTCGAGCGGCACCATAGGCCCATATCGGCCCGTTTTCGGCGGTTTTGGCTGAAGACGCGCCCATGAGCGCCGACGACGAAAACCGCTTCCGACCGAAGCCCGGCCGCATCCGATCCGACGCGCCGAAGGCGGGTAAGTCCAAGAGCTTTTTCACGCAGGTCAGGAAGATCACCCGCCAGCATCAGGCGGCAGCCTCCCGTGACCCTACCACGCTATCATCCGCCCGCCCGTCATCGCCGGGCCGTTCCCGCGCCGCAGTCTCCAGCGGCAAGGGCGTGAAGCGCGGCCGGGGCACGAGCTTCGTGCGCGCCCGGAACATATCCGGCCACTGGCATCATCGCCAGCCGGGCAGCCGCCGCGTGATCGTCAAGCAGCGCAGCGTCCGGGCCGCGTGGAAAGGCGGTCGCGCCCGCGCGCATCTGCGCTATGTCCAGCGTGACGGAACCTCGCGCGACGGCGAGCGCGGCCAGCTCTATTCGGGGACCGAGAACCGCGCCGATGGCGACGCCTTCCTTGATCGCGGCAAGGACGACCGCCACCAGTTCAGGTTCATCGTCTCGCCGGAGGACAGCGCGGAGCTATCGGACCTCACGGCCTACACCCGCGATTTCATGAAACAGGTTGAAGCCGACCTCGGCACGAAACTCGATTGGGTTGCGGTCAACCACTACAATACCGGCCATCCCCATGTGCATGTCATCATCAACGGCCGCGACGACACCGGCGGGGATCTGGTCATCAATGGCGACTACCTTTCCGCCGGCCTGCGCGAGCGCGCCAGCGAGCTTGCCAGTCTTGAACTCGGCCCCGTCACCGAGATCGAGCAGACCCGCAAGCTGTCGGCCGAGATCGACCAAGACCGTTCTACCCGCATCGACCGCACCATGGCCGAGGAAGCCGATGCCCGTTTCCTCGACCTGCGCCATGAACCGGCAGCGCCGAGGCGGCAGTTCGAGCGGACGCTGCGCCTGCGCCGTCTCGGCAAGCTGGAGAAGATGGGGCTGGCGACCGAGCACGCGCCCGGTGTTTGGGAGTTGAGCAAGGACATGGAACCGGCCCTGCGCGAGCTGGGCGAGCGTGGCGACATTATCCGCACCATGCAGAAGGCGCTTGGGCCGCAGGCTGGCGAGCGCGATCCCATGAGCTTCCAAATCCATGACGGTGCGCCCGAGACGCCGATCATCGGCCGCGTCGTGCACAAGCACCTGTCCGACGAGTTGGGCGAGAACCTGACCATTGTGGTGGACGGTATCGACGGCCGCACGCACCACATCGCCGGCATCGCGCCCCAGCGACTGGAGGACGCCCGCATCGGCAGCGTCGTCCAGATCGGCCCTGCCGAGGCGACGGCCCGGCCGTCCGACCGCACCATCACCGACATTGCCGAGGACGGCATCTATCGGCCGAGCCGTCATCTGGAGCAGGCGAAGTTCGAGGGTCGCGTTCCCGGTGGTGACTATGAGGGCTATGTTGATGCTCATGTCCGCCGGCTGGAGGCATTGCGCCGCGCCGGGATCGTCGAGCGGATCGACGCCGACCAATGGCGTATCCCCGATGATCTGGTCAGCCGCGCCTCCGACTACGATGCCGGCCGCGACAGGCCGGCCAGCGTTCGCGTGCTTTCCCCCGTCGATCTGGACAGGCAGGTCGGATCGAACGGTGCGACTTGGCTGGACCGGCGGCTGATCCATGGCGAAACTGCCGACCTTACGCCAACCGGCTTCGGCCAGCAGGTGCGCGAGTCGATGGAGCAGCGGCGCGAGCATCATATCGAACAGGGCGACGCCACCCGCAGCCGGGACGGCCGCGTTTTCTACCGGCGCAACCTTCTCGCCACGCTGCGCGAGCGCGAGGTTGCCCGCGTCGGGGCGGAGATGGCGGAGAGCAAGGGCCTGCCGTTCCGCGCTGCCACGGACAGCGAGAGCGTCAGCGGCAAGTTCACCGGCACCGTGCAGCTATCGAGCGGCAAGTTCGCCGTGGTCGAAAAGAGCCACGAGTTCACCCTTGTTCCCTGGCGGCCGGTCATCGACCGTCAGCTCGGCCGAGACGTCACGGGCGTCGTGCAGGGCGGATCGGTATCATGGCAATTGGGACGAGCACGAAGTATGGGAATCTAGCTATATGCCGTCCGACGCAAGGCGCTTTCATATCAACTACCGGCCGCGAGGAAACTTACTTGAGCCTCTCCCAGTCTCTGTTCGAATCGCTAATTCTCGGAATTATTGAGGGCTTGACGGAATTTATTCCGGTTAGTTCGACCGCCCATCTGCTGCTGGCCAAGCACTTTTTCGGTCTCGACAAGCCAGCGACCTACTTTGTGCTCATCCAGCTAGGCGCAATCCTAGCAATCGTCGCCGTCTATTTCGCGCGCTTGGGAACCCTCATTCGCGATGCCATTGCCGGTAAAGGCTACGCATGGCGCTTCGCCTGCGCCGTCGCGCTCGCATGTTTGCCGGCTGTCTTAGCAGGAATCCTTGCGAGGGATTTCATTCAACAGGTCATCTACGAAACCCCAGTCGTTATCTGCGTCACATTGTTGATTGGCGGAATCGTCCTTCTCATCGTTGATCGTCTGCCATTGAGGCAGGTCTACACCGACATCTACGACTATCCTCTGCGGCTGGCGTTCATTATCGGGCTTTTCCAGATGCTTGCTCTTATTCCTGGCGTGTCGCGGTCGGGAGCGACCGTGGTAGGCGCCATGTTGTTCGGAGCCGACAAGCGCTCGGCAGCAGAGTTCACCTTTATGGTGGCATTGCCGATAATGGCAGGCGCCTTTGGCTACGACCTCTATAAAAGCCGTGATCTGATTGATTTGAATCTTGGTGTGGACATTGCCATTGGCTTCGTTGCTTCTTTCATCGTCGGCCTGCTCGTGGTGCGGCATCTCCTAGCCTTCGTGTCAAAGCATGGATTCGCACCATTTGCTTGGTGGCGGATTATCGTCGGAGGTGGAGGGCTAGTCGCGTTGATCGCACTTGGCTAGGTGACCGCAGCTATTAGCCAAATTGGCTTGTCGTTCACCTGATCGTTCGCGCACGGTGGCTTCGATTGGGCGCGGCGCCAGCAGTCCAGGCTGCATGTGGCAGAATGTGACGTCCGTCATAGTCGAGATGGATTTCGTTTGGCTCGGATCGCTTCGTGCAATATTGCGGCTCGTCATGTGCCGCCATCCTGACGGTCGCTGGAGACGTTTAGACGCGAAATACCGATCCGTTTAGCCCTTCGCCAGATGACACGATACTCGGCTCTGATACCCGCGCCTTCGACGAGCAGCTCGAATTGGTCAGGAATCCCCAATTGCGAGTCGACTTCAAGACATGCGCCGGATTTAGAAAGGTTGCGAACAACGCAGCTAAGAACTGAGGAGTGCTGGTTGAAAATGATCTTGCCGGAAAACAGCGTTCGTCGGCGGGGCGTAGCTCGGCGCTCCGGGACGGAGGGGACGGTCAAATGTGATTTGTTGCTCGCCTGAGTCATCGCCAGTCTCACGAAATGCTGGCGGAAATCCTATCCGTTGGGCACCTATCGACCGTTACGAAATCGGCTCATGCGTACTGTGCATTGGCATCGCAGCAATATACCAAAGTATATCCTAGAGCTTAAGGTCCAGCACCTCGCCGTAGGTTCCGTGGATGCGTTCGGCGAAACGCACAAGATCGGCCAGCGAATCCGCTCCCATCTTCCGCATCACCTGACCTCGCCGAACTTTCACGGTCACCTCACTGACGTTAAGCCTCGCAGCAACCTGCTTGTTCAACAGGCCACTGACGACAAGGCCCATGACCTCTCGCTCGCCGTCCGAGAGGCTGCCATAGCGTCTATCCAGTTCCGCCTTGACACTGCTTTCCTGCCGACGCGCCTGATCGCGAGTTAAGCTCTGCTGGATTGCGTCGAGAAGATCTTGCTCCCTGAATGGTTTTGTAAGGAATTCCACCGCGCCCGCTTTCATGGCCCTGACGGACATCGGTATGTCGCCGTGCGCGGTGATGAAGACGACGGGTATGTGAATGTCGAGCTTCGCCATCTCCTCCTGGAAATCCAGCCCGCTCAATCCGGGCATTCGGACATCGAGCACGAGGCAAGCCGGGGCATCCGGCCGCTCACTGCGCACGAACTCCTGTGTCGATGCAAAAAGCATCGATCGGAGACCTACCGAGGCAAGCAGGTCTTCGAGAGATTCGCGGACGGATATATCATCATCGACCACATAAACGATGGAATATTCTTTCTCGCTGGTTGTCTTCATCACGCTCACCACGCACCTAATTTTGACCCCGAAGCGTAAAGTGAAACTCTGCTCCAGCGCCCTCCCTTGTATTGGCCCAAATACGCCCGCCGTGCGCTTCCACTATGGAGCGGCTTACGGCCAGCCCGATGCCCATTCCCTCCGGCTTTGTGGTCTGGAACGCTTCGAACACTCCTTCCACCTTGTCCGGCGATATGCCGCACCCATTATCCGCGATTGAAAATTGCACAAACCCACCGTCTTGGCGTGACACTTCAATGACTATTTCTCGCTGGTTCTCTGGAACATCCGCCATCGCCTCCACGGCGTTCAAGATAACGTTGAGCAGAACCTGTTGGATTTGGACGCCATCTGCAAAAACGAGGACCAGATCGTCCTCAGCGTGCGTTCGGACAACGATGTGGTTCTGGTCAAGCTCGCCACGGCTCAACGCAACGATCTCGTTGACGATCAAGGTTGCATTGAGCCACCCGGCCTTTGGCTCAGCGCGTTTCGAGAGGCTGCGGACACGCCCGACCACGCTGCTGGCTCGATTCGCGTCGCTTATGATACGTTTAAGCGCCTCCCGCGCTTTCGGCAGATTGGGTGGGTCGGCTGCCAGCCAACGCAAGCCAGCGTTTCCGCTCGTTATCACGCCGGTCAGTGGCTGATTGACCTCATGCGCGATGGATGCCGTCATCTCCCCCAAGGAGTTGACGCGAGCAATCCGGGCGAGTTGGTTCCGGGCTTCGTGCTCGGCAAGGATCGCTGACGATTTCGTCAGGGCGAGGTATGTGGTGATGACAATCGCGCACAGGCTTATGGCGCAATTGATGATGCCCGCTTCATAGGCGCCGGCTCGCGTGAAAAAGAAGCTGGCAACGGTGAGGAAAACGCAAATCACCGCGACCGCAAGGACGCCGCGCGTCCGCAGAAACCCGGCCGCAAACAAAACGACAGCGACGTAGAATACCGCAACAGCGATTTCGAGATCGGCGATCGTGTCGACGACAAAGATGACAACTAGCAGAAAAAGCATCAACGCCCATCGGACGGTGGTGCCGCGTGCCGTCAATCGCTGATGACTTCTAATCAATTGAAAGCTCCTTTGGAGCGAACTGCGACCTGCGAGGCCACTAGTCTCCATACCACCTCTCAGCCCTCGATTTTCACATACCTTCTTGCCAATTATTCGGTAGCTTCAGGTCGGCACAAGCTAGCAGCCGTATCAATCCGCCGAAGCAGACAGGACATGCGCGCGATCACCAAGCCGATTTGCCTGCTCACCGCCGTATCGTCACGCCGAGCGTGACAGTCCACGGAGTAGCTCCGTCTGTTCGCCAACCCGACAGTATGTCCAGGTCCACGCTGCCCTGGCCGGGGGACCAACGCAGGCCGAATTGGGCGCCTGGCTGGCCAATATCGTGCGTGAAAACCTCTCCCATCAGCATCCAACCGTTGGCGATGTCGGTTTCGATCTGGGCGCCAATAAAAGCTTGGTTCTGCCGAGCATCGCTGCGAGCATAGAGCCAGCCGGCATTGAAGTTGGCGCGAACCCGTTCATGGAGTTGAAGCGAGACAGGCACGATGACGCTTGCCGCATCAATCTGGCCCGACCCAGCGCTCCAAGCGGCTGAGCTGATGACGCCGAGCCCAAGACCTGTTTCAAGAGGGATGAGATTGAGCTTGAGTGCCGGGCCGAAGCTGGTATCCGCGCCTTCGCCCCATGCGCGCCCGATCGAGCCGCCGAACTCCATTCGAGGCCAAGCCTCGAATGTGCAGGCCAACGCCAAAGCCGCCAAGCCGCTTTGTGCGTTGTGGCGCGATACCCATGTCTCAAGATGACAGACGCCCGGTGTCTCGACACCTGCATCGTCTATGACATGCGCGCCGCCAGCAGCCTGCGCCGACGAGATAGTCATCAATCCTACGAGGCCGACAACGGTGTATTGCAGCAGTAAGTGTTCGAGTTGCCGAACGGAACGCACTTCGCTCGGGCAGAGTGAATAGTTGAACATGTCTCACCCCCTGGCGGACGCTCAGGTCGCCGTGGGCGAGCCAACTGCCTAGACTCGTCCTGGCGCCCTGATCGGCGATTTCTGTCGACTACTGTCGCTAGGCATTGAGTCGTTCCTGATTTTGTCCATGCGCGTGATTACGTGCTGAACGTGGCCCCCGCTGTTTATGCGATCAAAGGCGGGTGTGCCAGCGCGCTTGATGCAAGCCGTGAGAGACAAAAGTATAGAATGGATATACCTTCGTATATCCCAGTATTCATCCGCCTCGGATGTCTCTATAGTTCCACGCGGTTCATCTTGTTGGCTGATCTGGCCTTCGATCCCTGTGAGGTTCGATGGTTCAGGCGGCCGCTAGCGTGATGGCGTGGCAACCGTGTCGGAGGTCTGGACTGAAGTGGTCCGGCTAATGCAGGGACTGGATAGTGCCCTGATCCGCTAAGAAACTGCCATACTTTCTCGCGAGATTGAGCTACATCGTAGCGAGCGACTCGGTGCGTCTGCGGCACCGATTCGAACCGCTGAACAGACATAGGCTCAAACAATGGAAGACCCTTCCAGTCGTTTGCATAAGAAATTCAGTGTTGCTCCTCACGCACCACGACTGAGCTTGCCGGTCTAAATCCTGCTCGCCTCGGCCGCTGTCTGTGTAGGGCAGCGTGAAAGAACCGAGGTGCATCATGACCTTCGAAACCCTTGCTCGCGCGCTTCAGACCGACTCGAAGGCCGACATAGAGACCAATCGTGAGTTCCTTGCCACCCAGCACGCCGCCGACATCGCGCAGTTCGTCAAGGAACAGGACGCTGATGTCGACTGGAATGTTCTCGACCTCCTCGACATAGAACGTCAAGCTGAAGTGCTCGGCTATCTTGATCGGGCGCAGCAAGTGGCCCTGGCCCGTTCCGCGCCCCGCAGCCGGCTTGCGGCGGTCGTCACCGAAATGGATGCGGACGATCGCGCCGACCTTTTCAATGCGCTGACCGAAGACGAGCAGGAAGCGCTTCTGCCTGCTCTGGCCCAAGCAGAACGCGAGGACATCCGGCGACTGGCAGCGTATGAGGACGGCACGGCCGGCGCCATCATGACGTCCGACTACGCGGTGTTGAGCCCGAACCTGTCGGCACGCGAGGCGCTCGACACTCTGCGTCGGGAGGCCCCGGACAAGGAGACGATCAACCGCGCCTATGTAGTCGATGCCGACCGCAAGCTGCTTGGCTCGGTCCGGTTGCAGGAACTGATCCTCGCCGCCCCGACTACACCCATCGAAAAGATCATGGAGCGCGATACGCGCGCCGTGCGGGTCGATGAGGACCAGGAAAGCGTAGCTCGCAAGATCGCCCGATATGACGTCCTCGCCCTGCCGGTGGTCGACGCGGATGGGCGGATCGTGGGCATCGTCACCCATGACGATGCGCTCGACGTCATCACTGAGGAAGCGACCGAGGACTTTCACAAAGCCGGCAGCGTCGGGGAACTCGCTGTTAGCGTCGGGCGCGCTTCGATCCTAATGCTCTATCGCGCGCGCGTGGTCTGGCTGGTCTTGTTGGTCTTCGGCAACATCTTCTCCGGCGCCGGGATCGCACATTTCGAAGACGTCATCGCTGCTCATATGGCGCTGCTCTTTTTCCTCCCGTTGCTCATCGCCTCCGGCGGCAACGCCGGATCGCAGGCATCGACGCTTACGGTCAGGGCCATGGCCACGGGAGAGGTGCAACTGAGCCACTGGGGTCACATGCTGGGCCGGGAGGTTCTGGTCGCGGGACTCCTGGGCCTGACCATGGCGATGGCCATATACGGGATCGGTGTATGGCGCGGCGGTTTGGACATCGCCCTGGTCGTCTCGCTGGCGATGGTCGTCATCGTGCTTGCCGGCTCTCTGATTGGCCTCACTCTGCCATTCGTCCTGACCCGTATCGGACTCGACCCGGCAACGGCGAGCGGGCCGCTGGTTACCTCGATCGCCGATGTCGCAGGGGTTCTGATCTATTTTGGGATCGCGCAAGCATTTCTCTTTTGAGGACAGGCAGCATCTCAAGACGGAAACCAACAGGAGGGACAATCCATGCAGACAATCCTCGTTGCGGTAGATCCTCAACACGATGCGGGACAGGTGCTCGCTCGCGCCGCCCAATTGTCGGCGCAGCATGGTGCTGCGGTCACCGTTCAGCATGTTGTCGAAGACATCGACGTAGGGCAGCAGGACGTGCAACGCGCGATAGATCAGCACGCACGCGCGACGCTAGAGGGTCTGGTTGGAGCAGCAGGATTTGCCACCACGCCTTCGCTCAAGGTCCAGTTCGGGGTGCCTCATCGCTGTGTCAATACCATCGCCCGAGAGTTGTCGGCCGACATCATTCTGATCGGGCCGGGACAGCCGACTACAGTGATGCAGCGTGTATTCGGCTCGACGGCCGATCGCATCGTTCGCACCGCCTCGGTCCCGGTGCTTATCGTGCGGAACAATAGCGCGCAGGCATATCGTAGCGTTGCCGTGGCCATGGATTTTTCACCACTGTCCGAAGCAGCTCTCGAAGCTGCCCGGATGCTGGCGCCGGATGCACGGATAGACCTTGTTCACGCCTACGAAGTTCCGCTTCCTTTCGAGCAGGCGATGCTACGGGCTGGGACACGGCCAGAAGATGCGGAACGCTTTCGGCAGACCAAGATAAACGATTGCCGCCATCAGCTTGCAGACTTCGCGCGAAAACACTCAACTGAAGCGGATGCCGTGGTGCTGCGTGGCGCTCCCGGCACAGCGTTGGTGGAGTTATCGCGCAGTGGCCGCGTCGACGTTATCGCCTTGGGAACACAAGGCAGGAACGAGGTCGCGCAAGCCCTGCTGGGCAGCGTCGCCCGGCGGCTTCTCTCGGAGGCTGGATGCGATCTATTGGTTGCGGGACACGCGCGCCACTAGGGGATCGGGCGCGCGAGCGCACGAGTTGCGCCGCGCTTGGCCAGAGGTAACACGGAGTTCAGCCGGGCGTGGCGCAGACACGTTACCGGCTAAGTCGTAGCTGCTGGATAGAGCCGCCGATATTCTGGAACGCGGCAGCCAGACCGGAGTGCCAGCCCCGCAACACGCCAGCTTTGATGTCATTGCAAGTGCTTGGTCATACTTATGTATATTGCACATATACCATCGCGCGAGTCGTCGAGCGCAGGTAATCGCTATTCTTCTCGATCGCAATCGACGGTTGATCGGGGCGAATCTGCTGGGCCAACAGGCGACGAAGTGACTGCTGAGTTGAAGCGGTCAATCGCCAACGAGCTAGGCTATCCGTCAGCCGATGAGTTCATCTGTTCAACGTCCTAAGGGAGACGTTCGAAGCATACGCAGCCGAGGAAGAAAAATGACAGCGCAACGGCTGAGCCGGAGCCCCGCAGAAAAGATGCCACAACGGCAACCGCCTGATTGCGCATGAGAGCGCCACGGTAATGCGGCGCCGACCCCTCAAACACGCGCAGTCAGGGCAACCCTCGCTCCTTCTCGGGGGTCGCGTTCCCATGGCGGCATTAGTTCAAACACTGGCAGTTGCGGAATATCTGAGCTTTCGTCATGCCGCTAAAGCTCTTGGTGTCAGCCAGTCCAGCGTCAGCGCGCGCGTGAAGGCACTAGAAGAAGAACTCAATATCTTCCTGTTCGAGCGCCATGCGCGCGGCGTCCGGCTGACAGAAGCGGGCCGCCACTTCATTGACCGGGTTGCAATTGGAATCGACCAGCTCGATTATGCTGTCAGGACCGCTGGCATGGCAGCACGCGGGGAGCTGGGCAGTTTGCGGCTCGGCATCCATGATCTGATTCCCGGCAGCTTCCTCGCCAATCTGCTCGAACGATACCGCCAGCAGCATCCGGGGATTGAGGTTGAGATCGCGGAAGGGACCGCCCGCAAGAACCTCATGCAGCTTCGTGCCGACCGACTTGACGTGACATTCGTGACCGGCTCGCCCGAGTTTTCCGATTGTCGCTCGCGACCAATATGGAGCGAACGGCTTCTGGCCGCACTGCCGTCATGCCATCCGCTCTCCGAGGGAGCAGGGGTCACTTGGGCCGATCTGGCAGGCGAGACCTTCATTGTTCGGCATGGTGGAACCGGACCCCAAGCTCATGACCACATCGTTCTGCGTTTGGCCGGCGGCTGTCCTGACCTCGCGATCCTACGGTTCGACGTGGAGCGCGGCACGCTGTTGTCGATGGTTGCTCAGGGCTATGGTGTAACGGTCGTCGGCGAGGCGACATCACTGACTCACACCCCCGGCGTGACGTTCCTTCCGGTTTTGGACGAGCTGGAACCCGTTGCGTTTTCCGCAGTATGGTCTCCACACAACCGCAGCCCTCTGGTCAGGAGTCTTCTCGGCCTCGCGGTGGAAATGGGGCGATCGCCTCCGCTGTCCTGAGTCGCCGTCGCATCTGCCAGACGAAGCATTGGCACAACCCGTCCTATTTGCCGCCCACAGTATCCGGCAGCCCTCCCGCTTCATCTTTCCTGTTGCCCGTCTCGCAAACGCCTACTCTCTGATCGGCTCCGTCACTTTTTCCGACTGGAGCCTGGATGCGCGGAGGCCGAATCCTTTGGGGTCAGATCGCAGTCGTCTTCACCATCGTTCTGATGATGACCTGGGCGGCGACGCAATGGGTTGCCTTCCGCCTCGGCTTTCAGCCGCAGCTCGGCAATCCGTGGTTCGAGCTGGCCGGCTGGCCGGTCTATTACCCTCCCGCCTTTTTCTGGTGGTGGTTCTCCTTTGACGCCTACGCGCCTGCGATCTTCATTGAAGGCGCGTTCATCGCCGCGTCTGGCGGCCTTATCGCCATCGCCGCCGCCATCCTCATGTCGATCATCCGGGCGCGGGAAGCGCGCAACATCGCCACCTATGGTTCGGCGCGATGGGCCGAGGATCGGGAAATCCGCGCGGCCGGATTGCTCGGCCCCGATGGCGTGGTGCTCGGCCGACATACACAAGACTACCTGCGCCATGACGGCCCCGAGCACGTCCTATGCTTCGCCCCGACCCGCAGCGGCAAGGGCGTCGGGTTGGTGGTGCCGACGCTGCTGACATGGCCGGGAAGCTGCATCGTCCACGACATAAAGGGCGAGAACTGGACGCTGACAGCGGGCTTTCGTGCGAAGCACGGCCGCGTCCTGCTGTTCGATCCGACCAATGCCAGATCGTCGGCCTACAACCCGCTGCTGGAGGTGCGGCAAGGCGAATGGGAAGTCCGCGACGTGCAGAACATCGCGGATATTCTGGTCGATCCCGAAGGCAGTCTCGACAAAAGGAACCATTGGGAGAAGACCAGCCATAGCCTGCTTGTCGGCGCGATCCTGCATGTTCTCTATGCGGAGAAGGACAAGACCTTGGCGGGCGTCGCCAACTTCCTGTCTGACCCCCGCCGTCCGGTCGAGGCGACCTTGCGCGCGATGATGGACACGCCGCATCTCGGCGAGGCCGGCGTTCATCCCGTCATCGCGTCGTCGGCCCGCGAGCTGTTGAACAAATCCGAGAACGAACGGTCGGGCGTGTTGAGCACCGCCATGTCGTTTCTCGGCCTCTACCGCGATCCCGTGGTGGCGCGGGTGACGGCACGCTGCGACTGGCGCATTGCCGATCTGGTCGGCAGCCGCCAGCCTGTCACGCTCTATCTGGTCGTGCCGCCGTCCGACATCAACCGCACCAAGCCGCTCATCCGGCTCATCCTCAATCAAGTCGGCCGCAGGCTGACCGAGGATTTGAACACGTCCGACAAACGTCATCGCCTGCTGTTGATGCTGGACGAGTTTCCCGCGCTCGGTCGGCTCGACTTCTTTGAATCCGCGCTCGCATTCATGGCGGGCTACGGTCTCAAAGGCTTCCTGATCGCGCAGAGCCTCAATCAGATCGAGCGCGCCTATGGGCCGAACAACGCGATCCTCGACAACTGCCATGTCCGCGTCAGCTTCGCCACGAACGACGAACGCACGGCCAAGAGGGTGAGCGATGCGCTCGGCACCGCGACCGAGCTGCGCGACTCCACCAACTATGCAGGCCACCGACTTGCGCCATGGTTAGGGCATCTGATGGTTTCTCGGCAGGAGACGGCCCGGCCGCTGCTCACACCGGGCGAGATCATGCAGCTTCCGCCCACCGATGAAATCGTGATGATCGCGGGCACGCCGCCGATCCGCGCCACCAAGGCCCGCTATTACGAGGACGCGCGGTTTCAGGAACGCATCCTGACCCCGCCCGATCTGGTCGCCGCACCGTTGGCGCCCAGCCCATCTACCGATGATTGGTCCGGCCGCGTGGTTCCGGCGGATGGCCGTTCTGCGACGGACGCCGGAAACGGGGCCGAGGGCGATCCGGCCAATGCCGGCATCCGCCGCGAACCGGAATTGCCCGAGCATGAGGAAATCGTCGCCCCTTCGCCATCGCCAGAACAGGAGTTCGAGCTTCTGGACGATGAGCCGGACGTTGACGCGGCCAAGGCCCGCGCCATGCGCCAGCGCATGAGGATGGTGGCGCGGCAGGTGGCGATGAACCCCGATGATGGAATCGACCTTTGAGGACACGCCCATGGCAACCAGAACCCGCCTGAATCTCTATTTCGACCCGGCGCTCATTCCGCAGATTGAGGCGATGGCGCTGCGTCGCTCGGTGGCGCTGCGCCGCAATATCTCGAAATCCGCCATCGTGGAGGCGGCGGTCATGTCCTACCTGTCCGGCGATTCCGCCGACCAGCTTGAAGCCGCCATGTCGCGCCGCTTGGACAAGCTCGGCCGCCAGATCGACACGCTTGACCTAGATCTCGCCGTCCTCGGCGAGACGGTCGCGCAGTTTATCCATTTCTGGATGACCCTCACGCCGCCGCTTACGGGAGCCGCGCAAACCGCTGCGCGCGCGAAAGGCGCGGAGCGGTTCGAGGGCTTCATGCAGAATCTCGGCCGGCGTCTGGCGACGGGTGACAGGTTCCTCAAAGAGCTGTCGCGCGACATCGACTCACTCCACGACGACCCGGTGCCAGACGAGGCACAGACCAGCGGCGATCAAGAGTAAGTATTCGGACCCATCCTATTTGCCGCCGTTCGCCGCCGATCACCGCACGCAGCTAGATACTTGTTGAACCGACCGGATTTCGGCCTCTCTTAATCGACCCCGATCCGGGGATGGCCTGTCGCGTCCCCGCAAGAAGCCGGGGCCGACATGACCGCCAACCACCAAAGACCGGAAGCCATTGCGCGCGGCGCGCGTATGTTGCGCACCGCGCTCGGCCCCGCCATTGCCCGGCTGCTCGAAGACCCGGCCGTGGTCGAGGTGATGCTGAACCCGGACGGACGGTTGTGGATCGACCGCCTGTCCGAAGGGCTTGCCGACACGGGCGAACGGCTGTCCGCCGCCGATGGCGAACGCATCGTGCGGTTGGTCGCGCATCATGTCGGCGCGGAGGTTCATGCCCGCAGCCCCCGCGTCTCGGCCGAACTGCCGGAGAGCGGCGAGCGGTTCGAGGGTCTGCTGCCGCCCGTGGTCGCCGCGCCGGCCTTCGCCATCCGCAAGCCGGCCGTGGCGGTCTTCACGCTCGACGATTACGTGGCCGCCGGCATCATGTCCGCTGATCAGGCGGAAACGCTGCGCCAAGCCGTCGCGTCCCGCGCCAATATCCTCGTCGCGGGCGGCACCAGCACCGGCAAGACCACGCTGACCAACGCGCTGCTCGCCGAGGTGGCGAAGACGCAGGATCGCGTCGTCATCATCGAGGATACGCGCGAGTTGCAATGCGCCGCGCCCAACCTCGTTGCCATGCGGACCAAGGATGGCGTGGCAACGCTTTCCGATCTGGTGCGGTCCTCGCTGCGCCTGCGCCCCGACCGCATCCCCATCGGCGAGGTGCGCGGCTCCGAAGCCCTCGACCTGCTCAAAGCGTGGGGCACAGGGCATCCCGGCGGGATCGGCACCATCCATGCCGGAACCGGCATCGGAGCGCTCCGTCGCCTTGAACAGCTCATTCAAGAGGCTGTCGTCACCGTCCCGCGCGCCCTGATCGCCGAGACCATCGACCTTGTTGCCGTCCTTTCCGGACGCGGTTCCGCGCGCCGGCTGGCCGAACTCGCCCGCGTCGAAGGGCTTGGGCCGGACGGCGACTACCGCATCACCCCCGCAACCATCAGCACAGGAGAACCCCAATGATCCGCACGATTTCGCGCGGCACTCGCCGCATGGCGACCGCCGCATCCGCCCTTGCCATCAGCCTCATGCTCGCCCCGGCCGCCCATGCGTCCGGCTCGTCGATGCCGTGGGAGCAACCGCTTGAGCAAATCCTTCAGTCTATCGAGGGGCCGGTCGCCAAGATCATCGCCGTTATCATCATAATCGTCACCGGCCTGACTCTGGCCTTCGGCGACACCAGCGGCGGTTTCCGCCGCCTGATTCAGATCGTGTTCGGCCTGTCGATTGCGTTCGCAGCGTCGAGCTTTTTCCTGTCGTTCTTCTCGTTCGGCGGCGGGGCGCTCGTTTGATGGCGGGCGATCTCGAACGGCTCGACGCGGTGCCGGGCTTCACCGTCCCGGTCCACCGGGCGCTGACCGAGCATATTCTGCTCGGCGGCGCACCGCGCGCCATCGCCATCATGAACGGAACGCTGGCCGGGGCCGTGGGCCTCGGCCTGCGCCTCTGGCTGGTCGGCCTCGCCATCTGGGCCATCGGCCATTTCGCGGCCGTATGGGCGGCGAAGCGCGATCCGCTCTTTGTCGAGGTGGGGCGGCGGCATCTGCGCATCCCCGCCTTCCTGGCGGCGTGAGGGCGCGGCATGATGAACCTTGCCGAATACCGCCGCACCGCCGCCCGTCTCGCCGACTATCTGCCCTGGGCCGCGCTGGTCGGCCAAGGCGTCGTGCTCAACAAGGACGGCTCGTTCCAGCGCACCGCGAAGTTTCGCGGTCCCGATCTGGACTCCGCCGTCGCCGCCGAGCTGGTCGCCGTCGCCGGCCGCATCAACAATGCCGTGCGCCGCCTCGGCTCCGGCTGGAGCATTTTCGTCGAAGCGCAACGCAGCGAGGCCGCGACCTATCCCGACAGCATATTTCTCGATCCCGCGTCCGCGCTGGTCGATGCCGAGCGGAAAGCCGGTTTCGAGGAAGCGGGCACGCATTTCGTGTCCGGATACTTCCTGACCTTCCTCTATCTGCCGCCAGCCGAGGAAGCGGCCCGCGCCGAAACCTGGCTTTACGAGGGCCGCGAGAAAACCGGCGTGGACCCATGGGAACTGTTGCGCGCCTTCATCGACCGCACCGACCGCGTGCTGGCGTTGCTCGACGGCTTTATGCCGGAATGCCGCTGGCTCGATGACACGGGCACGCTCACCTATCTCCATTCCACCATCTCGACCAACCGCCATCGCGTGCGCGTGCCAGAGGTGCCGATGCACCTCGACGCGCTGCTCGCCGACCAGCCCTTGACCGGCGGGCTGGAGCCGCGCCTTGGCGACGCACATCTGCGCGTGCTGACCATTGTGGGATTCCCGACCGCGACGACGCCGGGCCTGCTGGACGACATGAACCGGCTGCCGTTCCCGTATCGCTGGAGCACGCGCGCGATCCTGCTCGACAAGACCGACGCGACCCGGCTGCTGACCAAGATCAGACGGCAATGGTTCGCCAAGCGCAAGAGCATCGCGGCGATCCTGAAAGAGGTGATGACCAACGAGCAATCCGCGCTCGTGGACACCGACGCCGCCAACAAGGCGCTCGACGCCGACATGGCGTTGCAGGAACTCGGGGCGGACGTGGCGGGCATGGCCTACGTCACGGCGACCGTCACCGTATGGGATGCCGACCCGCGCATAGCCGACGAGAAGCTGCGCCTTGTCGAGAAGATCATCCAGGGCCGCGACTTCACCGCCATGGCCGAGACGGTCAACGCGGTTGACGCATGGCTCGGCTCGCTGCCCGGACACGCCTACGCGAACGTGAGGCAGCCGCCCATCAGCACTTTGAATCTCGCCCACATGATCCCGCTCTCGGCGGTGTGGGCGGGGCCGGAACGGGACGAGCATTTCGGCGACGCTCCATTGCTTTACGCCAGGACCGAAGGCTCAACCCCGTTCCGGTTTTCCCTCCATGTCGGCGATGTGGGCCACACGCTTGTCGTCGGCCCCACGGGTGCCGGCAAATCCGTGTTGCTGGCGCTCATGGCGCTCCAGTTCCGTCGCTACGAGCGTTCGCAGGTTTTCGCCTTCGACTTCGGCGGCTCGATCCGCGCAGCCGCCCTCGCCATGGGCGGCGACTGGCACGACCTGGGCGGCGGGCTGACAGAAGGGTCCGACGCCTCGGTTTCGCTCCAGCCGCTCGCCCGCATCCACGACACCTATGAACGCGCCTGGGCCGGCGACTGGATCGCCGCAATCCTCATGCGCGAAGGCATCGCCATCACGCCAGAGGTGAAGGAACACATCTGGACGGCGCTGACATCGCTCGCATCAGCGCCTGTCGAGGAACGGACGATCACCGGCTTGAGCGTGCTCCTCCAGTCGAACGACTTGAAGCAGGCATTGCGCCCGTTCTGCGTCGGCGGTGCCTATGGCCGCTTGCTCGACGCCGAGGCCGAATATCTCGGCTCGGCGGACGTGCAGGCGTTCGAGATCGAGGGGCTGGTCGGGACCGGCGCGGCCCCGGCAGTGCTCGCCTATCTGTTCCATCGCATCGGCGACCGGCTCTATGGAAGGCCAACGCTGCTCATCATCGACGAGGGCTGGCTTGCGCTGGATGACGAGGGATTCGCCGGCCAGCTCCGCGAATGGCTGAAAACGCTGCGCAAGAAAAACGCATCGGTCGTCTTCGCCACGCAAAGCCTGTCCGACATCGACGGCAGCAACATCGCGCCCGCCATCATCGAGAGCTGTCCGACGCGGCTCTTGCTCCCGAACGAGCGCGCCATCGAGCCGCAGATTGCGGCCATCTATCGTCGCTTCGGCTTGAACGACAGGCAGATCGAAATTCTCGCGCGGGCGACGCCCAAGCGCGACTACTACTGCCAAAGCCGCAGGGGAAATCGCCTGTTCGAGCTGGGCCTGTCCGAAGTCGGCCTCGCGCTCTGCGCCGCATCCGCCAAATCCGATCAAGCTGCCATCGAGCGCATCCACGCCGATCATGGAGGCGACGGCTTCCTCGCCGCCTGGCTGCGCGAGCGCGGCGTCGATTGGGCGGCCGACCTGATCCCCAACCTCACCAATCTCGCCGACCGGCCGGAAGCCGCCGCGCCGGCCGTGCCGGATACCCACCCCACACAGGAGATTCTTCCATGACCTATTCCAAGATCGTCGGGGCCTCGGCCCTCGCGCTGGCGCTCGCCGTGCCCGTCGCGCTGTCGCCCATGCTCACAAGCCCGGCCCATGCCCAACTCTTTGGCTTCGGCCGCATCGTCTATGACCCGAGCAACTACGCGCAGAACGTGCTCACGGCCACGCGCACCCTGGAGCAGATCAACAACCAGATTCAGAGCCTCCAGAACGAGGCGCAGATGCTCATTAATCAGGCCCGCAATCTGGCGAGCCTGCCGTATTCCTCGCTCCAGCAGCTCCAGCAGAACGTCCAGCGCACGCAACAGCTTCTCGGCCAGGCGCAGAACATCGCCTTCGAGGTCGGCCAGATCGACCAGGCGTTCCAGCAGCAATACGGCAATGTCTCGCTTTCGGCCACCGAACAGCAGCTCGTCGCCGACGCGCGTTCGCGTTGGGAGAATACGGTCGGCGGCTTACAGGACGCGATGCGCGTGCAGGCGGGCGCGGTCGGCAACATCGACGCCAACCGTGCCGAGATGGGCGCGCTGGTCGGCCAGAGCCAGGGCGCGACCGGCGCATTGCAAGCCACGCAGGCCGGCAACCAGCTTCTCGCGCTCCAGTCGCAGCAGCTTTCCGACCTGATCGCGGTCATCTCGGCGAACGGCCGCGCCGAGGCGCTGACGGAGGCGGAACGCGCAACCGCCGCCGAACAGGGCCGCATCCAGCGCGAGCGGTTCCTGACGCCCGGCGCCGGCTACCAGCCGGGCAACGCGCAGATGTTCAACAACGGCAACAACTGACCCGGAGGCTCGCCATGGACGGCAAGATGTTGGCCCGGCTTGGGGCCGTGGTGTTCGTCGCCATCGCCGTCACGGCGACCGCAATCGACATGGCGCGGAAGGACGAACCTTCCGCGCCCCGTCCTGCGCCGGCCTTCCAGCCGCCGGCCGATCCGCTGCGCGAGGGACAGCGCCGATGCCAGCAACTCGGCGAAGCCGCCGCAAACGACACCGAGTGCCTGCGCGTATGGGCCGAGACCCGCGACCGTTTCCTCGGCCGCACGCCAGAACCAGCTACGCCGCAATCCGACGAAGGGCGGTGAGCGCATGGGCAACACGGGCGTCATCGACAATTTCCTCGGGGTCTTCACTTCCTACATCGACTCCGGTTTCGGTCTGCTCGGCGGCGAGGTGGCGTTCATCGCCACCACGCTCATCGTCATCGACGTAACCCTCGCCGCGCTCTTTTGGGCATGGGGCGCGGATGACGACATCATCGCCCGGCTGGTGAAGAAGACCCTGTTCATCGGCGTCCTCGCCTACATCATTAGCAACTGGAACAATCTCGCCCGGATCGTCTTCGAGAGCTTCGCCGGCCTCGGCCTCATGGCGTCGGGCACCGGCTTTTCCGTCGAAGACCTGATGCGGCCGGGCCGCGTGGCACAGACCGGCCTCGACGCCGGACGCCCGCTTCTCGACTCCATTTCAGACCTGATGGGCTGGATCGCCTTCTTCGAGAACTTCATCCAGATCGCGTGTCTGCTGTTCGCCTGGGCGCTGGTGGTGATGGCCTTCTTCATCCTCGCCATCCAGCTTTTCGTGACGCTGATCGAGTTCAAACTGACCACGCTCGCCGGCTTCGTGCTGATCCCCTTCGGCCTGTTCGGCAAATCCGCGTTCATGGCCGAGAAGGTGCTTGGCAACGTGGTGTCCTCCGGCATCAAGGTCTTGGTCTTAGCCGTCATCATCGGCATCGGCTCGACCCTGTTCTCGCAATTCACGGCCGGCTTCGGCGGTCAGACTCCGACCATCGACGAGGCCATGGCTATCGTGCTGGCCGCGCTGTCGCTGCTCGGCCTCGGCATCTTCGGTCCCGGCATCGCCAACGGCATCGTATCAGGCGGGCCGCAGCTCGGCGCGGGCGCGGTCGTTGGCACGGGCCTCGCTGCCGGCGGCATGGTGCTTGCGGGCGGGGCGGCGGCAGGCGGCACGGCCATGCTCGGCGCTCGGGGCGGNCCAAGGGCCTGCCCTTCCAAACCGAGGGCGCCAAGCTGGGCAAGGACCGCTTCCGCGCCAACCTGGCCCTCGCCGCCGAGGCCCCCCAAGCCCCCGTCACCTTCGCCATCGGCTACGGCTTCGAATACGCCTCGAGGCAGACAAACCACTATCTCTCCCTCTCAGGCCAAATCCAATGGTGAGCCAAGCCAACGGAGGGTCACGAGGGTGAAAGCACACATCCGCAAATCGCTGCCGGAGCAGCTACGCCTCTGCATCCGCCAAGTGAGCTAACGAAAAAAACATGCCTCAGACCGATCATGTTCACATTTGGCGTGATCTTATAGGAGTATGTTTCATGTATTCCAGATCGCTTCTGAAATTGATCTCCGCCATATGTGCGGCAACATTTACCCAGCTCTACCCAATTTCGAGCCATGGCCAAAGCAATGATGGCGCTACACCTCCCAATGTTTCCGGCACCATCCAACTCCCAAGAATGACGCTGGATGGCTTAGGCCTCAAAATTTATTATAATTTCACAAAGAAAGAGAATACCTCAAGCCTCGACAGAAACACATCCGCAGAACATTTCAACAACAGAATATTTCGCTTATTCGAAGACAACAAAATCGCATATGGTCTCTATGCCTTTGATGGAGATCCGGAAAGAGATGACAGATTTACCGGATACTATCTAAATTTCCCCAATAATTCCAAAGACAAGGTTCTTTATATACAGATTGATTACGACAATAAGACACGGACATTTAAAGAGAGGATCATTATGCCGGACGGCAAGAAACTCCTTGAAGAAGGCAGGTTTGAAATTGTCACCCGCCATAAGCCGTAAGCCTCGGGCAGGCAATCCTTGCGTCGCGGGCACAGAGGCTGAGGCGTGCTCTGTTTCAAACGGACGTGAGGCATGAGATCATCCGCGACACGACCAAGGCGCGGAAAAAAGGCTGTCAAAAGCCTCGCCACGCGAGCGATTAGAGCCCAAAGTTCAAACGCGCAGGCGATGAGAGTCTAAACTTCTGGACGCGCTTCCGCTAAGTCATTGAAAAGATGGCGGGAGTGACGGGGCTCGAACCCGCGGCCTCCGGCGTGACAGGCCGGCAGAAAATCCTGAAAAATCAACGGCGGTTGAGACTTTTAAGCGCTCACTTCAGGCCCCAAAAGCGCAAAAGTTCAAACCGCTTCGCCCTGCTCCGTGCACGAAGTAATTGGCACCGTTCCAGACCAGCGGAGGTCTCATCGAAGAAAGGGCACGAGATGGGTGGCGGGAACGATGCCAGGAGCCGGCGATTGAATCGGCACAGACGAGGTGCACACATGCCAAGGCCGATCGAACCCTTGAGGATCCTGACAGATCTCTATGCGAGTGAGATCAATTGGGGGATCTCCACTTTCGCATTTTGCGGTTACCGCGCTTGGCTTGGTGACGCCCTGAACGGGTTCGAGGCTGAAGGGGAGTTCCAGAACATCACCGACGCCATCGTTTTTCTGGCCCGTGAAGCGGCCCGACGCTATCCCGATAGCCCGTTCGCGGCCAAATACGCAGAGCTGGCTCGCGGCAGCACCGCCGTGCGTGCGTCCGCTCATTCAGGTGGATTTTTCAGCAACCTCAACAAAGGACCTGGGTCAGAGCCACTATCGCTCGACGCGCCGGGCGTGGATATCGTCGCCGATGACCTGCACGGCTTGGATGAGATCATCGAAAGACGGAAGCGCAAGAACTAAATGCCAGGCCGGAACCGCATCCCTCGGTGAAGCTGTTCAATAAGCTCTTGGAACTTGTCTGCTGGACGGCCTCCCAGCATGCTCACCTCGAATTCCCCAAATTCGGGAAAAATCTGCAGGTCCACGGATCCCGATAGGACGCCACTGCTGCTCTTGAGCTGTCGATGAAGGGAAACACGTTCCGCTCTTACCCGATGCTTTGAGCACACGAGGCGAGATGCCACATCAACGATGTTTCGTCTCGGGGTCTTGCGCCGGAGATCTGCGAAACGCCTCAATGTGAGCGCCCGGCACTTTCCGCAGAAGAGCTCATAACCCTCCCAGCCAATCAATTCAGCTTCATCGAAATCCCTTGGCAGGTAAGGATCCTTGGCCGACACCATGGGGTATCAGATCGCGAGCGCCGCCTGCCGAGCTTTCTCGCCGAGAAGCGAAACGGCGAAGCTGCCGGCGGGCAACGGCCGCAGCAGGTCGTGCTCTGGACGCAGGTCGAGCCAGTGCATCCGGTGCTCGCGCCGGAGCACAGCCATTTGGCGCTCTTGATAAGGCGCGATGTCGGCGTTCGCTTCCACGGTCAGAATAGCAAAGGCCTCGGGCCAGCCTTCTGATGCCGGGCGCCAAATTCCCGCAAGGTAGAACCAGTCTTGGCTCCGCAGCGAAACGGTGTATCGATGCTTGGCCCGGCCAAATCGGAACTCCGACGCTGGAATGAGGCAGCGATGGCTTGGGAAATGTCGTTCCGACCGCACCAGCGCGAACGGTCGGCCTCCGGGCGGGCTTGGGTTGAGACCCCAAGGTAATTCAACCATCTCCACACCATCTCCGTCGCGTCTTATGATGACACGGCGGTGGCCGAGCGGAGCGTCAAGGTCGAAGGCGATGGCCGTCATGCCGAGAACATAGTAGGAACATTCTTGAAGCGCAAGCGCGACGAGGCCTGACAGCATGTGTAACGACTATCGCCTGCACGTGGATGTGTCGAAGATTGCGGAGGACTTTGCTGCCATGAACATCAAGGTCCGGTTCAGCGAGGGGAGGCCCAACGTCGAACCGCGCGATGACATAAAGATCACCGATGTTGGCCCCATCGTTCGTGAGGTTGAAGGCCAGCTCGGCGAGGGCGATCTCGTTCAGCGCCGCTGGAGCTGGCCAGGTCCCGGCGGCCGTCCGGTCTACAACTTTCGCTCGGAGGGACGGGAGTTCACGTCCGGCCGCTGCCTGATCATCGCCGATGGCTTCTACGAGTTCACGACGCCTGCTGATCCGAAGAAAAAGCGGAAGGACAAATGGCTGTTCACGTGGCGCGGCGAAACATGGTTCTGCATCGCCGGCATCTGGCGCGCCACGCGGGAGGTCGGCGAGGCCTTCACCATGCTCACAATGCCGCCTGGTCCGGACATCGCGCCCTATCACGACAGGCAGATCGTCATCCTCGATCGGAGCGCCTGGGCGGACTGGCTCGACCCTTCAGTCTCGGCAAAATCGCTGATAAAGCCTCTTCCCTCTGGAACGCTGCAGGTTGAACACGTCGGTTAACGCCAAGACCCTCCATCCAGGCGCGCACAACAGTTCCGACTAGAGAGAAGACCACCGAATTTCCGGACTATCTTTAAAAACTCCCAATGCGATGCGGCCGACCGACAAGCCGACTCCGAAAATTATCGAGAACACTAACAGACGCAGGTCCCAGTCCCACGTTTCCCATTTGGTCGGAATGAATCGGCGTCCCTTTTTCCAAAGCGCCTTAGCGGTGCCCGAGATCCTTAATCGCCCCTGAGACTGAAAGCCTCCCTCCAAATCGCCTATCGCCACAACTTCATCAAATAAAGATAACTGCCTGATCTCCCCATTTATATCGAAGTTCGCTACGCTGCCGACAAAGCCCAGTAACCTCAATGCACCATTGGGCATTGCTTGCAGTTGGTCGTCACTTAGTCCGGCAGCATGAATCCATCCGGCCTCTCCTGTTATATCCAGCGTAGCCGAAACCAAGTAACTCGTGCTTGGTGATCGTGAGGAAACAAGCTCGACTAGCAAGCCAACGGCACCACCACTAGACATCCGGTCTGAGTTTCCACCCTTTTTTAGTGTCTTCGTAGCGTCGAGCCCTCTACACTCCATCATTTTACCCTTATTTGACGAGCTCACAAGCAATTCATAAACTGACTTTCCTCCGATTATTTTAATATCTCTCATTGTTTCAGGATCATCACCGACGAATATTGCAGTTAGATACATCTTAGTGGGCAGATCACGAGTCTCAAATCTTACGGCGCCACGATCTCCGATGAACTGTCTGATTAAGGTCTTGCCTGCCCCATCCCGATCCAGCCCAAACTGCGTCACGTTTGTTGTCTCTACAGTGGCTTTTGCTTCTGCGTTGCGATTTAAGAAACCGAACTCTGCGTAACCGTCGCTCGCCCGGACTTCCAATCGCTGCAATCCGTGTATGGTCATTCTCGGTGCCTGGGCTGACACCTTCTCTATGTCCTCAGGACGAGCGCAATCCGCATAGACGCTTACGATCGCGTCGAATGGAACCTCTCCTTGCCAGGTCGCCCTCAGCTCTGCTATTCCACGCCAAGTAATTAATCCATTGGTTGCAGCGTCAGATATGAGTCGGAATGGCCCCTGTTGGTTATCGCTAACCGCTTGCCCTAGTTCATCCGCTTCTGGAGCGGCTAAAATACCTGAAACCGGCGCCTCAAGCACAGCATCAATCTTAGCTGGAATAGGATTATAAAGCACGTCTAACGACCAGAACGCAAATATTGATACAAAAACTCCACTACCGAGAATTACTATACTGTAAATCAATCGTCTAAACAGACACTGCTCATTCCAATACTCTGATATTTTGAAGATGATTCCCAAGTTGAAGAGGAAAAAAATGACTATGAACAGCGCCCCGATTACATTGCTAATGACGTTTGTCATAATGTATGGAATGTCGATATTTTCGTGATAAATTCCAAGTAAAATATCATATATAATTAGCAGTGAAAGCGTTGTAACAAATACCTTTGCAGCCAAGTGAGGTATGGTTCTAGCGGACAGAGAAATAAATGATATTATAATACCTATACATAAGTAAAAACTATAAATATTACTCTGCATCCATTCGTTAAGAGATGGTAGTCTAATTATATTTTCATTGTAAATTGAACCATAAATCGAAGCAGATTCGCTACCCACTAGCGGAATAACATGTCCTTGAACCTCAGGACCTGAATTCAATACAATGCCACAGCTAATACCAAATAGCAACTTTATGTATATCCAAGACAACGTATGGCTAGAAATCTGCCTTTCATATAGAAATCTGGCAAATTTCCATTTTCTCGGCACGAACTCAACCTTTCATGTTTTTCACGAAGACTAGGCGCGCCTCCTGCCTAGAACTCACTTGTGATTTTCCTGAGACCAACCCATTCTGATCAGTCGAGCATTACCACCTCCTGAGGTTCGCCACAATTCGCGGCGAGATTCAGCAATCGACTCGGTGTGCCGCTGACTCCCCAGACAATCGCGTCGCAACCCCAGGCTCATATCGTCTTTCCAGTAAGCCAAGTGGGCGGATACGCGCCTTGTATTTCCCTCATCGCCTTAGCCTCGCCACCAGCTCGCCCCCCACCTTCCCAATGAACAACGATGCAATGATGGCCCCGATCCATTCGTCCAGCGGCGGCGGCAGAGCGGCAATGGTCCAGTTCTGAGGGAAGGCGCAAGCCCGGCACAATAGGATTGAATAGACGCACACCGCCGCAAACCAAAGGCCTGCCGGCACCAGGAACAGCAGCGGGAACCACCAGCCGCGGCCGGTGCTGATGGCGGCCTGCGCCTTCAGATACTCCGCCACCACCTCCGTCTTGATTCGCTCGCGCTCGGTCTCGTTGTCCACCTTGTGGTCGATGGATGTGAGGATCCGGTCCAACGGTCCGCTGGCCAGCCAGCCGAACAGCCAGGTGATCATGGTGAACATCGCTCAGGCTCCGAAGCGGTAGCGCAGGTCCTTGCGCTTGATAACGAGCACCACGAGGGCAACCACCACGATGCCGAAGCCAGCGAGCGCCCAGGGGTTGTCGAGCGCGCCGAGCACCCCTGTGAGCAGCCCACCAGCAGCAGAGGCTATGCCGGTCCAGATCGTGGTGTCCTTGACCAGTGGCGGGCCATCTGGCTCCGCTGCGGCCGGCGAGACATCGGCCGGCGGGATGACAGCGGCCTGAGCGGCCCTGAGCGCATCGAGGAAGTTCTTGTGATAGCCGGCGATCAGCTTGGCCTTGTCGGTGCCGTTGACGACGCGCCGGGCGCCGATCGGGTCATCGGTGGTGGCATTGAAATAGTCCCCCAGCCCTTTGCCGGTGAACAGGCCCTGCGCCATGCCCTCGAACAGAATGCGGATGGACACGTCCAGGTCGAGCGCCAGGTCGGGCGCGTTCACCAGGTCGACCCCGAGCAGATCGCCCATGCGCTTGTAATTCTTGAGCCAGGTGAGCTGAATGAGGCCACGGCCGTAATAGACCTGGCCGGTGGCCTCGGCCTTGCCGTAGCTGCGCCTGGCCACGATCTTTCGGGCGGCCTTGTCGCTCCCGGCAAAGCCCTCGCGCACCGGGGCAAAGCGCCCGCCCGTCTCGTGATGGACCTGCGCCAGCATGTTGGCGAGCCAGCGGATGTCCCTGTTCTGCGACCAGGCTTCCCAATGGGAGAGGATGGCGCTGAGGCCATCCACCTGCTGCTGGGTGAGCCTGCCGCCGAACGGTGCCCGGCGCACATAGGCAAAGAAGGTCTCGCGGTTGATGGTCATGGGAACCTCACGCGTTGGTACAGGCGGCAAAGACAATCACCGATCGCGGCGCGACCCAGTCCCGCGGCAGCGGGTAAGGCGGGTGTTTGAAGACGCGGGTTTCCCCCGCGACCAGATCCAGGCCACCAAGGCAAAAGGTGGCCACCACCGCCGCCCATAGGACGAATCCCAGGGCGCCGATCCACAGGCGCTTGAGCATGGCTACTCCCCTGAAGAGGCCAGAAATTAGGTTTTACGGTCTGGAAGGGATGAGATCGGGGGACGCGACTGAGTGTGGATTATTTATGGCAACCACCGCGATGATCACCTCTGGCCGGGGGCGGGCTCCTGTTCAATTATGACTGCACCACTGTCAGGATCCGCAACAGAGACCACATCCGACAAAATGAAAAAATGAATCCCCTGATCTTGGTTCGAGGGATGCAGATTGGCGGTGACGTGCTCCCAAATGTCACCAGCATCTCGCCCCCATGCTACATCGCAAACTAAGAGTTCCTCGCCGGTGGCCATTCGAACAATGCTGCGCAAGCCGTTGCTTTCGCGCTGCTCTAAGACTTTGCGGATGGGAGAACCCAACCCCTCACTGATCTCACCCCAACCTTGCAATTCGGTTCTCGACTTATCCATATCTTGCCCAAGTGCGACTTCCGTAAAAAGGCAAAGCGGCTCCAAAGCTGATCGCCTCCGCAACGTGCACACGCCAGTCTAAACCTCATACCACACCCCACCGCGGCGGATGAAGGAGACCACCACATTGGCGCCGACGGTCTTGTTGGCGCCGGTCTGGGTGCGCAGGTTGCCGGTCCCGTGCGCGTAGGTGGTGCCGTTCGATGCCTGCAGCCGCACCACCTGTCCGTCGACCCCGTTCAGGAGATTGGTCACCGTCGCCGGCGGCGTGAAGTTGAGGGCGGAGACCCCGTCCACATTGATCGAGCCGCCACCAGCGTCAAAGAAGTTGGTCCAGCCGGGCGAGCCCGCATAGCCGATCGACGTGCCCGCCCCGGTCTTGGTGATGATACGCTGGGCGATGCGCGGGATGGCGGCGCTCTGGTTGGCCGTATAGATGCCGACATACTGGTTGCGCTGATGCGCCGGCACGTTGCTTTCGTCATTGATGAAGTGTCGCACCTGGCCGGCCGTGGTGTTGAGGCTCAGGTTGACGAACAGGTTCTGCGAGCCGGTCACGCGCAGCGCGTCATAGGTGCCGTCCTGCCGGCTCGACAGGGTGATGCCGAAGCTGGCATTGGTGACCTGGTTGCGCTGCCCGGTCACCACGAGACCTTCCTTGCCGCAGAGCTCGAAGCGACCATTGGTGATCAGGCCCGCCGTGCCTTGCCATAGGCAGCCCACGTCCGCATTCTCGGCCACGCAATTGCTCATGCGGCAGTTGGAAACCCCTGTCATGAGGAACGAGGCGATGAGCCCGGAAGGGCTATCGTTCGGCCCGGAATGGCCGGCATGTACATTGTCGAACAGGGCATCGGGCCGGTTGTTGTAGATCACGCCGGCATAGTCGACGAGCGGCGCGCCGGCGAAGTCGACGCCGGCCATATAGCCGCGGTTCGCATACACATCGCGCAGGAGCAGCACCTGTCCCCCGTCGTTGCGGATTGCCTCGAGGCCGATCCCCCTGAACCCGCAAGCCACCACCGCCGGGAACTTGCAGGCCCCCTCTATCCAGATGCCGCGCTGGCGCGCCGCCTCATCACCGAGGAAGAACAGGTTGCGGAACACCAGGTTGCGCCGTTCCTCCGCGGTCACCCCGTCATTGGGCACATGGATCATGGCGCCGGTGCTGCTCGCAGCGAAGCCGCTCGCGGCCTTCAGCGTCGACACCCGCCGGCTGTTGTCGTAGACGCCGGGATTGACGAGGCCGGCGGTCAAGACCGGCACGGCGCCGAAGATGTGGGCGCAGGCCTTGTCCACCACCAAGGGTGCGGAGATCAGATAGATCCCCGGCGGCACATAGAGCGGGTCGCCATTGGCCAGGCACTTGGTGATGGCCTGCTGCAGCCGGTCGGTATCGTCGCTCTCGCCATCACCCTTGGCGCCCCACATCCTTGCATTGGGCACGCGGGCTGCATCGAACAGGTTGCCCACCACACTGAGGTTCGTCGCACCCTGAAGGACTTGCACGTAAGTGGTCATTGATCGGCCTCGAACAGGGAAGGCTTCACCACCAGGAAGCCGCGCAGATAGGTATGGAGGCCCGGCTGCAGGCTGTCGGGCGGGTCGAGCGGTGCTGCAAGCCGCAGCTGGTAGCGGGTCAGCCGCCCCAAGGGCAGCACCCGGGTCTGGGCTGGGGTCAAGGCCGGCACGATGGTGCCGAGCGGCGCATGCACGGTGATCCCTTCGCCTTCCGTCAGCTCCAAGTAGCCGCCCGGCCAGTCGATGGCGAAGGCTACTGCGAAGCCGGTGAGGTCGATCATCGCGTCATTGCCGTCGAGCAGCACGATCTCTTGCCGCCAGTCGTCGCCCCGGGTGATGACATAGTCCGTCTTGGCCGCGCTCATCATGGCCCCTGTCTCAGCCTTTCCGATAATAGATCCCCCGCAGCGTACGGGGATTAAGTCCAGCCCCTGGGCAGCGGCAGAACCGCTACAAGCTTGCTCCAGAAGGCGGTGAGGCCTGCGCCCACCAGCCCACCGAGAAAAGTGAGGACGAAGGCGGCGCCGATGCCCCGCTGCTTCCAGCGCTCCAGCTCGTCGGCAAAGGGGCGGATCACCCCAACCGCATGCTCCAGCACCTCGATATTGCGTTCCGCCAGTACCATGCGCTCGCCAAGCCCGCCCACCGCCTCATGCAGGTGCCGCCGGCTGTCGGCGGCCTCGCGCTCGCCCTCACGCATCGCCCGCTTGATCTCGCCGACATCGGTCTGCAGCAGGTCGAGCTTGGCGGAGAGCTGCGCAATTTCTCTATGGAGGCTTGTGTCAGGACCAGCCATGGCGTGGGTCCTAGTCCAGCCGCATCACGACGATGTTGTCGAACAGCCGCGCGGCGCTGAGCACGGCCGTATTGGTGTTGAGCCCGATCCAGGCGGTCGCGCCCGTGGCCACGAAGGGGGCGGTCTCGAACGCACCGGGCGGCAGCACCGTGTTGGACACCAGCTGCTGGCCGTTGGCTGCCGTGCCCACCCGGAACAAGGCATTGCCCGCGCCCACATTCTCCAGGCGCAGCACGTAGGAAGCGCCGGGCTGCGTCGTGAATGAGCGGTTGGCATTGCCGGCCGAGGCCAAGCCGTTGGTCACCAGCATGCGGCCGCTGCTCAAGGTGAGCACCGCGCCATTGTCGGCGGTCCAGGCGGCATTGAGCGCGGCATCGTCGGCATAGGACGAGAAGTCGTCGAAGAAGACCACCGTGCCCAGATTGATGTTGTCGATCACCGGCTTGCCCGTCACCTTGATGGTCACTGCGAGCGTCATGCGGTCATCGATCGGCAGGGCGGGGTTGAGCCCCGTCACCAGCCCATCGAAGATCCAGGCCGTGGCCTGGGTGTTGGGGAACACGATGCGGTAGGAGCGCGGCGCATCGCTGTTCACGTCGGCATAGAGCAGCGCCTGAGTGTCATCGCCGGGCTTGAGCGCCAGGGTGAACGTCACCTCGCCGCCATCGCGCAGGCCGGAGATGAACTCGCGATAGGCATCAGCACTTGCCGCATGGGTGGCATCCGGCGCATCCCGCGTCAGGCCAGGTGCTCCCGGCTCGATCAGCTCGCCGATGGCCTCATAGACGCCGGGCAAGCCCACATTGCGCTCGAACGCAACCCCATAGCCGATGACAGCATCGGACATGTGACCCCTCCTATTGATCGAAAAGCGTTGGCCGGATCAGGTCAGGGCACGAGTGCCCCCCAGAAGCGGGTGTGGTTGGCGGCGAAGTTGGCGCTCTCGGCAGCAAAGAAGCCCTGCAGGGCCACCGTGTCGCCCTGCGCCAGCAAGGTGGCCACGGAGAGCCAGATGGCGGTCACCGTGGTGGTATGGGCAGCGGTGATGCCGCCGATCGAGCCGGGAATGACCGTCGTCCCATTCTTCCACAACCGCGCCCGCATGCGAGCGTTGGCGCTCACACTGATCTTGTAGAGCAGGCTTGCACCCAGGAGGTAGACGCCCGCCGCCGGTGCGGTGAACAGATGGGTGCCGGTATCAAAGGCGGCGCGGTTGTCGAACTCTTCCTGATTCAAGGTGATGGTGGTCCAGGTATCGGCCGCGACGAGCTGGTCGGCATCGAGAAACACGGAGAATTTGGGGTTGCCCGGCAGCTCCACCAGCCCGCCCGGCTTGGCGCGCAAGGCGTCAGCCCAGGCGGAGCCATCGGCCGAGGTCTTGAGGGTGAACTCGTCATTGCCGATGAGCCCGAACTCCGCCCGGCCGGAGAAATTGTCCTGAAACAGGAACGACACCGTATTCCCAACGGCTTCCTTGTTCAGGACATAGCGAAGGTCGCCGGTGCCACCGAACCCGGCATAGCGGGCATTGAACAGGGCGGAGTTGAGCGTGGCGGAAAGCGGGTTGGTCTCGTCCGCCGTCGCCCTAAGCCCAAGCAGCTGCACATTCTGCAGCTCCGCTGTGTCGCCGGCAAACGGCACCCAGCCCGCACCGTCGAACACCAGGGCCAAATCCTCGTCCTGCACCCACGCCAGCCAGCCCTCGCGCGGCACATGGAAGGTCCAGCCACCGGCCTGGAACGCCGCCACCTTGCCGTCCTGCCCGGTCCAGGCACCGGTTGCCCCAGTCGCCACCAAATAGCGATCGCCCTCGGCCGGGCTTCCCGGCGGCGCGGTCAGGTCACGGTCGAGCACAGCGAGCTGCACCACCGCGTCCAGCACATCCAGCGCCTCATTATGGGTCACATGCTTCTGGGCCTGGGCTGCCTCGATATAGGGCATGCCCAGATTTGCACTATCGGCCATATTCGGGTTACCTCTTCGACGAACGCCGCCGACGGGCGGCAACGGCTATAGTCAATGCCCAGCAATGCTGCACACGATCTACATTCAGCTGCTTGACGAGGGGACAGCCGTGTGGCGTCCGGTTTCCGCTGAGCGCCTGCCGGACGGCCGCTACCTGCTACCCTCGTCCAAGCAGGAGGATGAGGAGTGGGCATATCCCCCAGGTTCTATCGTCGAATGCGCGGAAAGGACCTTTGGCGACGGCACAAAAGCTCTTGTCGCTCTCAGGCCAGCCTAGCCGGCAACTCACACACAGGTCGTAACGACAATGCCGAGTGACCTAGCTCGTGTTCGGCGACACCTAGCCGTTCAATCCAAGGTCCTTGAGGCAACTCTGGTCCGCTACTATCACGAGAACGATGAGAGAGCCTTCTTCGAGTGGCTCAGCCGGATCAAGTGCGTCAAAGGCTTCGACGGTCGGGGCACCACGTTGTTCATTACTCTCTCGCGAAAGCCGAACGACAATGACCTTCGCGAACTCCTAGCGTTTTTCTATCGATACAAGATCGACATGCGTCAGCTGGCGCGGTTCGAGAACGACCTCAATCGCGCGTGGTTCAGAGATCGAAGAGCATACTGGTACCGCAGAGTGTTTGGCGTAAGCGCTTCTGCAATACAGCAGGGCTAATGGATTATCCCTGCCACTGCTTTTGATCCCCGCCCCACGGCTGCCGAGATCTGGTAGACCGCCACATCGAGAGTTGCCGGAGGTGAACCAAAGTCCGCCGCCTGCTGGGCTGCGGTGTAGACCGCGGAAGGCATGCTGGTGGCGATCGTCCGCTTGACCACGCCATTACCGTCGAGGATGTCCACTTCATAGGCCTCCGCTTCCTCGCCCAACGGCACCTCGATCTGTTCCCAATTGTCACCGCCTATGCGGGTGCGCCTGATCCAGGTGATGGTCACGTCACCGCTCACCGGGTCGCGGCGGCCGCGCACATGCACCGGACTGAAGGGCTTGAGCCCCCTGCCCGTGAATGTGTGCTGGCGCTCGTCATAGGTGTCGCCCTCCAGGTCCTGGCCGGCCGGCCCATAGCGGTACCAGAAGGGCAGCCCCACCTCGGCCCGGCTCAAGGCCACCTGCACCAGGGCTGACGTTGCGATGATGCACCGGGCTCCGGCCGGCACGGGCGAGCCCGACACGGGATCGCGCATCGCCCCCTCAGTGCCGAACTGCCCACGCAGCAGCATCGACACGTCATAGAGCCCGGCCCCGACCAGCTCAGCGTTTTGGAACTGCAGCAGCTCCCATTCCCCGTCCGGGTTCTCGACCGCCAGCAGGTTCGCCCCGCCCAGGACCTGAAGCTCCGATAGCGTCTGCGCGGTCGAGCCATAGAGCCGGATGCGCAACACCGTGCCTTCGTCCCACCGTGCGGTCGGCCCGGCCGGCAGCGGGCTCACCGTCTCGCCGCAATCGCCCGGTGCTGCGATCTGCCGGTTGAAGCCGTAGTCACCCTGGCTGCTGGAGCGATAGAGGTTCACCGCCCCCGGCCAGGGTCGGGTGAAGGCCGCCACATAGCCGGCCCAATCCGCGTCCGTCTCACGGATCTGGGGCAGGTCCATGAAGGCAATGGCCGGGGCAATGAAGGTCGGCGGTGGCGGCGGCACCGGACCCGCAGACCTGGCCGGCGCTCCCGCCGGCGAGAACACCTGCACGTCGAACGCGCGCGCAGCGCAGCGCCGCTCGACCAGCTCGTCGATCTGGTTGAGCCTCAGGGTGCGCACGCCCGGCCCGTGGGCAAGGGTCACCACATCGCCCGGCTCGATCGCCATCCGCGATGCCGGCAGGCCGAAACCCGCCCCCTCGCGGCCAATCCAGATATCCTGCAGCCAGCTGTCCACCGCCGATTGCGCGCGGCCGGTGTCGATCGCCACCGCCACCTCGGCTTCCGACACCCGCTCGCTATGGGAAACCAGCTTAACCGACTCCACCGCCGCACTGCGATAATCGGCCATGCTATCGATGAAGCGCACCTTGGCCGCCAGCGGCAGCTCACTCTCCTGCTTGCGCACCAGCTCGATCACCTTGCCCTGGCCGGAATCGGTCAGATCGTCCGTGGTGATCTCCGCAACCGGGTGAAGCCCGCGCTTGGAGATCACCCGAACCCGGGCGCCCGCCTCGACCGCATCGAAGGCGAACATCAGCTCGAGCTGGCCAAGCGCCTCGCGGAACGACATCACCCGGTCAAGGATCAGTCCGTCAACCGAGCCATAGAGCGAATCCACGTCGATATCCGTCACGCCATAATCCGCCGCCAGCACCCGCACCAGGTCGTTGAGCGACACCATGGAGCGAGCGGACAGCCAATGGCCCAGGATCCAGTTGGGCGCATCACCCCAGGTGCCCCCATCCACCGGGAAGGTGGGGAAGGGTCGCATGTCCCACGCCCACACACAGGTGCGGTCCATCTCGATCATCCCCGGATTATTACCGGTCGCCGGATCCCAATGGGTGATCAGCGCGTCGAGATAGACCCGCTGCATGAAGTCGTCGCGCAGCCCATTGGAGAAGTAAGGCAGGAAGCTCTCGGACGATTTAGGGTCGAAGAACACGTTCGGCTGGTTAGTGCCCTTGTCCACCGCCGGGCAGCCGCATTCGGTGAACCAGATGGGCTTGGAGCCCGGCACCCAGACCGTGGGGGCGCCGCTCTCCACCCCGCCCGGCCGGTTGATGTGCTGGTTGCTCCACCAGCTCCGGATGTCCTTGTTGCGGAACACCCAGGGCTTGCCATGGGCACCATCGGTGATGGCCGTGCGCACCTGGTTACGCCGGTCTTCCGGGCTCGCATAGAACCAGTCATAGTATTCCCCGCCCTCGATATTCCCCTGGAGATAGTCCTGCACATAGATGGCGGTGTGCCCGGCCTCGGCGTCATAGTCCAGCTGCTCAAGCCCCTCGCGCCAGTCAGACATGGGCAGGTAATTGTCGATCCCGATGAAGTCGATATTCGCGTCAGCCCAGAGCGGATCGAGGTGAAAGTAAACATCGCCCGAGCCGTCGCCCGGCCGATAGCTGTGATATTCCGACCAGTCGGCGGCATAGCCGATCTTGACGGCAGGCCCCAGCACGGTGCGCACGTCAGCCGCCAAGGCAATCAGCGCGTCAACGAAGGGGAAGCTCGCCGACCCGTCCCGCACGGTCGATAGCCCCACCATCTCCGAGCCGATCAGGAACCCGTCCGCGCCGGCGGCCTTGGCCAGCTGCGCATTGTGCAGAATGAACCGGCGATAGCTCCATTCCACCGGCCCGGAATAGTTGATTTGGCTGCCATTGATGGTGAACTGTGCCGGCACCGCCGTGCCCACGAAGGTCGCCACCTGGTCGCCCGCCGCCGCCGTCTTGTCCACCGTGCCCGGCTGCCCCGGTGCCGGGTCGCAGGTGATGCGCCCGCGCCAGGGATAGGCGGGCTGCCCCGCTTCGCCGGTATAGGGGTCGGGCAAGGTGTTGTCGGCTGGCACATCCATCATGATGAACGGCATCACGTTCACATGCAGCCCAAGGGACTTCAGCTCCTGAATGGCTGAGATGACCGAGGTATCATTCGGCGTGCCGCCATAGGCCGGCCGGCCATTCACCAGCGACACCGCCTCGGCGTCTGCCCGCTCCAGCCCGGCCACCCGCCAGCGGATCGGCATGGTGTCCTTCTCTTTGTTGTCGACCTTGGGCCTGAGGGTGCAGGTGCCGCAGCGCAGGTCATCGCCGAACCACGCCACCACCAGGTTCACGGTCTTGAGGTTCGGCGCCATGGCGCGCAGATGCGCGAGCGCCACCGTCCAATCGCTCGGTCCCCCGGTGACATGCCGGTTCTCGGGGCCGACGAAGATCGCGCCCCAGCTGCCCGTGCTCACCTGCTTGACCGTTTGAGCCTCATAGCCGAACTCGGTGGCGCCGGGGATGAGGTTGACCCCGAGCACCTTTTCCTCGACCCGGCCCGGCAACGGCTTCAAGATCTCGAAATTGAGCTGTGGAATGCGGTTGCCGAAGCGCTCCAGCGGCAGGCGCTCGAAGACGACATAGGCCACACCGCGATAGGCTGGCACATTGCCCGCCCCTTCCTTGGCCTCGATCAGGGCATCGGGCAGCTGGTCCTCGCTGCCGGTATAGACGCGATAGGTGACGGCGGTGAGGTCCAGTTCCTTGCCGTCCGCCCAGATGCGGTTGACGTGCGCGATGTCGCCTTCGCACAGGGCCACGGCGAAGTTGGCAAAATAGCGATAGGTGATGGTGGTGACGGTCTGCTCGCCTATACCGAGCACGCCGCCCACCTCGTCCTCGTCCTTATCGATCTTCTCTTCGAGGCGGGTTGCCCAGATGATCTCGCCGCCGGTGCGCACCCGGCCATAGATGCGGGGAATGGGGCTGCCCTCGGTGGCGGAGAGCACGTCGAGCTCAGTGAGCCGAGGGCCGATCTGGGTGGTGCCGCCCCCGCCGAACAGGGCCGCATCGATCGCCTGACCGGCCACGAACGCACCCGCCTGCAAGAGCGCTGTGGCAAACGCGTTCAGGCCCATCGACGAGCCGATCGCCGATGCCGCTGTTGTGAGCAGAAGAGTTGCCATGTTTAGCGATTTTGCTAGAGTATCACAACAATATCAGCACTTTAGATCAACAAAAATGGACCATTCAGTGGGGGGATGAATGATGTCTAGGATCAAGATGCGACTCAAGTCATTGAGAAGAATCATTTTTACCTTCTGGGATCCGCTCCGCCTGGCCACATATTTTAATCGCAACCCGGAGACCAGCGTGTCCGGAGAATATGACTATTATATCTTCCTGGTGGTGACTCGGCTGATGGACGGGCAATGCGTTGAAGATGTTGCCGAATTCCTCTTTCTTATGGAAACCGAGCGCTTCGGCTTGCCCGCGACGCCTCAGGCCCGCGAACGCGCGTTGAAGACGGTTCGCGAGCTTCAACGCGAGATCGCCCTAATGCCGCAGCAGGCGTTCGTATCGGCGCTGTAAGGGAAGCGGAAAGCCCCCACCGCCCGTTCCCACCACCAATCCGTCAGATGCACCTCGCACAGTGGCGCGCGCTCGTATGCGTGGATCATTCTGTCCGCTGCGCTCATGATCCCGGCATGCCTCGCAAAGCCACCCTCTCGCGCCCGGAAGCACAGCACGTCGGCCGACCGGGCGTGCTCAATCGGGATCTCCATCAGGTGCCGCCGCAAACCCTCAAGCAGCCGCTCGCGGCCAGCTAGGTGCCACTTGCGCCCATAGACCGGCGACGGTTCGGGCTCCAAGCCATAGACGTCGCGCCACACCCCGCGGATCAGGCCAAGGCAGTCGCAGCCCACCCCGCGCAGGCTGGCGCCATGGTGAAACGGCGTGCCAATCCAGGCGCGGGCAGCGGCGAGGCTAGCCTCCGCGATATCGTCAGGACCCGGCAAAGTTGCTGCCCCCGTCAAGGCCGGGATCACCGGGGAAAGGATAGGAGATGACGAAGTCATTGGTCGGCATGTGCGGGAAGCCGCGGAAGCGAAGCACATTGTCGAACTTGGCCTTGCAGGTCACGAATTGCTTATCGCAGCCGGCACGGATGATAAAGCCGTCGCCCTCTGCAATAGGCGCCGCCGCCGGCACCCAGAGCTCGACCACGACAATCGGGCCATCCTTGGCATGGGCCTTCACCTCGCCGCGCGTGCCCACATTGGCGCCGCTCGTCCAGTCGAGCGTGCCGCGCGAGAACCAACGGTCAGCAAAGGCATCGAGCCCCGTCGCCGTGAACCGCCGGTTGCCGCTCACCACATCAACCGCGCCCGATCCCTTGAAGGCGGCCTGCTCGAGATCGATGCCGCAGCGGGCGTCACCCAGGGTCGCATCGCAGCTGCGCTGATAAATCCGGCCCATGGTCTGGTTGAGCTTGTGCGCCAGGCTGCGGATCTCCGCCATGAAGGCCGTGGTGCCCCGCTTCACCTCGCCGAGATTACCCTTGCGCAGCAGGATGCGTTGCGCAACGTCCGCCCAGTTCACCCGCCAGATCTCGACTTCGGCATCGTCATAGAGCCCGGCGAGAATATCCCGCTCGGTGATCGCATCCGCCTGCAGCGCGCCTTGGGCTTCCAGATTGTCGACCGACAGCCCCAGGCTGGTCGAGATCTCGCTCGCCGAAAATCCGGTCATCGCCGCGTAGGTCACGCCATCGAACATCAGGTCGTGGTCGTGGTCGGTGAAGCCCAGCACAACCCCGTCATTGCGTGCCAGCTTCCAACACCAGGCGAGCGTGGTGGCGCCGCTGTCCAGGTGATCCTGCATCCCCGCGGGCAGCTGCCTCATGGCATGCTCATCTGTGAACTATAGTTGACATTGGCCCTCACTGTGAACTATAGTTCACATATGATCGAAGTGCGCCAAACCGTCGAATTTAGCAAATGGCTTAGAGGCTTGGCCGATATCCGCGCTGCCAAGCGGATTGCCCAGCGCATCGTTCGGCTGGAAGCCGGCCTGTTGGGCGACGTCAAGTTCTTCGACGGCATTGGCGAACTCCGCATAGATTACGGTCCCGGATACAGGGTGTACTTCGTCCGACGCGGCAACCAGCTGATCATCCTGCTGTGCGGCGGTGACAAGTCCTCGCAACCCCGAGACATCAAGAAGGCCATTACCATGGCCAAGGAGGTCTGACATGCCCCTCAAAACCATCCCATTCGACGCAGCCGAATATCTCGATGATCCGGAATCCCAGGCGGAGCTGCTGGCCGACGCCTTCGAGACCGGGGACGCCGCCTACATCACCCATGCGCTCGGCGTCGTGGCTCGCGCCCGGGGAATGACCCAGGTGGCGAAGGAAGCCGGCGTCACGCGGGAAGCGCTATACAAAGCCCTTAGCGAGGACGGCGATCCCAGGCTCTCGACCCTGATGGGTGTGATGAAAGCGCTCGGGCTCCGGCTGACAGCAACTGCCGCTTGATCACAGCCTGATCTCCACGATCGGAATGTTGGGGATCTCGCCGACCTCGAAACTGGCGAGATTCACCTGGATCAGGTCGGTATCGAACCGCACCGGCACATCGAATTCGAAGCCGGCGGTAATGGCGGCACCATTGGCAGGTGCTACCGCGAACGTTACCAGGCCGGTGGTGTCATCCACGGTGAAGTCGGCCCCGGCGGCCAGCTCGATCCCATTCGCCGCCACCCGCACGCTGGCCGCGAGCGGCTTTCTGATTTCGCGCACGGAGTCGACGTTGCCCGAGCTGTAGCGCTTCACCAGCTGGAACGCTGTCGCGCTGCCGTCCCCCTCCCCGATCGGCTGGTTATTAGGCGCAATCTCATCGATCGGCGGACAGGACTTGAAGTCGGCATAGTCCTTGAAGCGGAAGCCGTGCAGCCGGCCGTTGCGCGCCTCGAAGAAGGCAATCACCTCATGCAGGTGATTCAGGGTGCGGATGCCATAGCCCACGTCATAGCGGCGCCGGGAATTCGCCCAGCGGGCATTGCGCTCCTCGAACCCCGAGCCCAGCACCACCACGTCGGTTCGCCGCTCCGGGCCGCCGGTCGAGCCATAGGCAATCTCGATCGGAAACCTAACCTCGTGGAAGGCCATCAGAGGTTCCTCTGTCCGCGCGCAACCGCACGGGTCAGCATGGCGGCAATCTGGCTTTCCGATCGGCGGAAGCTCTCGGCATCATTGGCCATCACGTTGAATGTGATGCGCGGTGCGGCCACAACGCGGCCGGGCTGATCGCCCGCCTCCGGCCCGCGGCGGTCATCTACGGTCACCAGCTCGCCCGGGGTTGCCTTGAACACCACCAGCTGACTGTCAATACCGCCGGCCCCGCCCACCTCGAAACTGCCGCCGCGGGCAAAGCCGGTCGGCACGATATTGGTCGGCCCGCCCGTCTGGCCGCGCGAGAACGCATTGAGAATGCCACCGAGCGAGCCGCCGCTTTGCGCCGTTCCGAACAACCCGGCCAAAGGGCCTTCGCCCAGCAGCGCTGCCTTGAGCGCCGCCAGGCCCAGCTCCTGCGCCAGGTTCCTGATGGCATCAGAGAAGCTCTCGGTGCCCGACACGAGACTTGCGAAGGTGTCGACCCCGATCTCCCCGAGATAGCGCATGCTGTCATTGAAGGCCTCTTGCGCCAACCTCGCATCCATCATCGCCTGGCGCTGTTGTTCGATCTGCGTCACCAGCTCGGCAATGCGCTGGCCTTGCTTGCTGGTGAGGTCCACACCCGCCGCGCGCAGCTGATTGTGGATCTCCTGGTCCAGAGCCGAACGCTGCAGCTGCGCCTGCTCAAACTCAAGCGCCGAGATGACCCGGGCGATCGCCTCCGCTTGCCGGTCGCGTTCGTCATTGCCATCGCGGCGGTCTGGGTCTGGCGGTGGTGGCAGCTTCGGCGGTGTGATCCGGTTGCCCTTGGCGGCCGTGTTCACCACCTGCCGCTGTTCCGGCGACAGCAGCTCGACCTCCGGGGCCAGCGGATCCTTGGGCAAGGCATCGATCAGCTTCGTCCAGAGGCTCCAGCTGTTGATGTTCTGCTTGAGTTGGCTGCCCACATCGCTCAGCGCATCCGCCAGTGTGGAGACCCAGTCCGCCCCGTTCAGCAAAGCCACCTTCAGCCGCGTCTCGATCGTCGCCGTCAGCCGATCCAGGGCATCGTCGAACGCGCGCGCCTGCTTGATCAGATCGTCCTCGATCACCACCCCCAGATCGCGCGCTTCCCGGGCGGCGGACTTCAGGCCCGTGGCGCCATCCTTGAGCATCAGGACGAGGTCTTGGCCCGTGCGGCCGAAGGCGGAATAGACCAGCTGCAGCCGCTCTTGCTCGCTGCGCGCCCCCGCCACGAGATCGGCATAGTCGCGCAACAGATCATTCAACGGCCGCACGCGTCCCTCGGCATCCCTGAGCGCTATGCCGTTCGCCTCCAGGATCTCCTTGAGCTTGCCCGAACCATCGGCCGCCTTGCCGATCTCCAGGGCAAAGCGCTGCAGGCCGTCATTCAGGGTCTGAACATCCGATCCGCTCTGCCGGGCTGCATATTGCAGCTGCTGCACCTCCTCCGCCGTCATGCCGATACGATCGGCCAGATCGCCGACCCCCGCCGCCTCGGCGACCATCTCGCGCAACAGGCGGGGTAGCTCGGCAAGTCCGGTCGTTGCGATGCCGAGCCCGAGCCCGCCGGCGAAGGCGCGGCCCACCGAGGCGAGCCTGTTGATCGAGGCGGAGGCCGCATCCATCTGCGCCTTGGCCCGCGCCATGGAGGCCTGCATGCCACGGGCCGCCTCCTGCACGGCGCGGCGTGCCCGGCCCATGTCCTCCTCGAACTGCGCCGCATTGGCCGACATCTCGGCCCTGAGCGCGCCGATCGGTTCAGCGGCCATGGGCTTGTCCCTTCCGGCGGTCCTCTCCACCGAAGGCATTGTTCAGCATGGTAATCATCCGCAGTTGATCATCCGGGCTCATCCTGCGCGGCTTGCGCCCGTCCACCCGGTCGAGCACGGTCGTCAGCGAAGGCATGCGCTTGGCCCGAGCAAAGCCTGCCTGGTGCCAGGCTGCCCACACCGCGCGGCGATATCTGGCCCGTTCTCGATCGGCAGCGCCGGCAAGGAAGAGTCTGAGCTCATGTGGAGTCAGCTCCCAAAATTGGCCCGGCTGAAGGCCTGCCACGGCAGCCGCCTTGAGAGCTTGCGCCACCAGGTCCTCCACCGGGCCGGCTGAGGGTTTGCCTTGGTCTCGCGATCCTCAGTGCCTAGGCCTTGCGGCCCGTGGAACGCCAGGTTCAGAGCCTCGGTCACCTTGGCGGCCACAGTCACCATCGGTGGCGATGAGGCCATGATCTTATCCGCCGTCATCTCCGGGTGCCGCTCCGCAAGGCCGATGGCCAGCACCTCCGCCATGGTGGCGACGTCATAGCTCGCAAGCGCCTGGGAGACGGTCGCCGCAAAGCCCTGGCCATAGCGGGCCTGCAGCGCGGCGATGGCATGCCAGCTGAACCGCACAAGGTGCGGCTCGCCGTCCAAGCTCACCACCACCTCGCCGCGATAGGGATTGGCGATCATGCGGCATCCGCCAGCACGGGTTTGCCCGATACCTTCACGGTGACCGCAAGGGTCATCCGGTCATCGATCGGCAGCGCCGGCGTTAGCGCGGTAATGAGGCCGTCGAACGACCAGCTGGTCTGCTCAACGTTCGGGAACAGCACCTTGTATTTGTGCGCCGCATTATCGTTGAAGTCGTCATAGAGCCGGCGTTGCGCCGCATTGGTGGGCAGCAGGGCCAGAGTGAGCGCCACCTCGCCCCCGTCGCGCAGCCCAGAGATGAACTCGCGATAGGCATCGGGGCTGGCGGCATGGGTGGCGTCAACCGCATCGCGCGCAAGCCCCGGGGCTCCCGGCTCGATCAGCTCGCCGATATCCTCGTAAGTACCGGGCGTCGTCGTCTCGCGCTGGAACTTGACGCCATAGCCGATCCTGGCATTCGCCATCCCTCAATCCTCCTGCCAAACAAAATAGTCCTGGGCGATCCGGTATTGCTTGGGCTCGGGCTCCGCCCCGAACAGATCACGCTCGCTGTCGAAGAACAGGCCCTGCACGATGCGGCCGTCCGCTTCAGATCCGAGCTGGGCACGCTTGCCGTCCAGCGCCCGCTTCACGGCAGCCGCCAAGACCCGCGCCTGATCGTAGGTCTCAGCCCAGCAATCGACCTGGATGCGCGGCCGCGACAGCTTGAGCGGCCCGCCCGATCCGTGCTGGCCGATATCGCTGATGGTGGTGTAGGTGAGCGCCGGCAGCCTCGGCTTTTGCGGCAGCACCACCGGATAGATCCGGCTGCCCACGAGACCGGTCACCGTCGCGTCGGCCGTGAGCAGCGCCGCAAGCGGGATCATCCGCCCAAGTGCCTCCGGGCACTTTTGCCGAGCTTGCCCGAGACGGCCCGCTTGGCCAGCCGCCGCGCCGCCCGGTATAGTGCCATCCAGGCTTCCTCACGCAGGATTGCCAACGCCTGATCCTTGCTGGCATCCCAGGCCGGCCGCATGAACGGCTTGGGCGGCATCTGTCCCACATACTTGCCATTCTTGTGGTAACGCGGCCCGGTGCCGAACTCGACGAGATGGGCATTATTGCCCGGGGGATAGGTCGCGCCAATGAAGATCTCGACCGCGCCACGCTTCACGCGCCCACGCCGCTGGCTCTCCTTGAGCCTGGTCGAGACCCGAATGCTCCCACGCAGCTTGCGATTCGGCCCCTCCGGCGCCCGTGCCCGGGCCGCGTCCGCCACCGGTTTGGCCGCCTTCTTCAGCATGTCGCGCAAGGCCGATTTGGCATAGGCCTTGGGCAGCTCGGCGAGGGCACGGTCGAGCTCCTTCGCTCCCTCGAGCTTGAAAGTAAAGGACGATTTAGTCATGACTAGTGTTCTGACCCTGACAGACGAGTCACACCGTACGCTTGATGGTTGCTAGTCGCTGGCCGCGAAGGCGATTGGCAGCAAATCACAAGCACTTCTACGAGAGCCATGAGCAAAGTCGAAATCATAACCAAAGCAGACCAGCTTTTGAAACCGCTGGGCTTCAAAAGGCATAAGGCGACGTGGAACCGCCGCATGGATGGCTTTATCGATGTTGTCGACCTGCAGGCGAGCAAATCGGGTGACAGCTTCCTTATCAACAGCGGCGTTCTTGATCTTGAAGTAGAGGCTATCTACCGGGGACACTCGATCTCCGGGTTTGTTTATGAACCTTACTGTACATTGAGGATGCAGTTCGGTGAGCTGCGCACTGGTAGACCTGCATGGTGGGATTTTGGAAACCCCGCGGCTCCTGTCGAAATTTCCTCCGATATGCAGAGATATGTGCTGCCAAATTTGGACATCATGCGTGATCGAGAATTTATGAAAAACCGGCTGGGAAGGAACGTTGGGAGAAAGAGCGGGTATGTTCCCGATTTCCTTCGCTATTCCATCTTGGAGGCCCTTACTGGGCGCGCTGACATCGCCTGCAAAACCTTAGAGGAATTGGCTCAAAAATTTGTCGGCTGGCGAGAGAATGTGTTCCAAGTTGCGGAGCGATTGCACTGCCCGTGCCTCCGGCAGTAGGTGCTCACAAATCGACACTATGATTTCTGGTATTCCCCAGGAGTTGGCTGACTTCCAAACGGGCCGATATCACATCCCGTGTTTATGATATCGAGTTGCCGCTGGACGGCCTCGTCAAGCCGATACTGTGACGCCTCGTATCGCTCGATCAACCCGTACCGGGACCAAGGCGAAAGGCCAAAACCGTGCTCGAACGGATTGTAATAGATCACCGTTGAACCAATCAGTGCCACGACCCAGCACCGGCCATAGCCTCGCAATTCCCATTCTTCTGGCGGGCGTTTAATTGCCTCCCACAAGCATCGTTGTGTGAAGGACATGAGTGTCCAGCCTTGATTGATCTCATCCCACAATTGTTCTTCTGGAAATGACATTCATGCCTTCGTCAGTCGTGGCAAGCGGACGTTCAGCTGTCGAACGCTACCACCGGATGCATCGCTGCACTAGCGGTCGCTCAACGGCTCCTCGCTGCGCGCGGTCGCATCGATCTCGATCCCCTCGTGGCGGCCGATCTCCCGCATATCGGTGATGTCGAAGCGCCGGCCGTCATAGAGGATCGAATGCAAGACCGAGATCTCGGACACCTCGGGCGACCAGCGAATGCGGAAGGTCACCACTGCCTTGCCGATCATCTGCTGCGCAGCGAACCGCTCGGAGCCGCGGCCATAGACCACTTGAGCCCAGACACAGGCGACCGTCTGCCAGTTCTCGACCTGCTGCCCCGACTCGAGCTGGCTGGGATTCTGCCGCTGAATGGTGATGTGGCGGTCCAGTCGTCCAGCCCGCATCATGGCGAGGAACCTAGACTCGGAGCCAACGATAGGGCGTGATCATCGCGGCAACCGAAAACGGCATCTCGCTTGGCGTCGTGCCCACCACCACCGCCGCCCGATGGTCGTACCAATAGGCGATAAGCTGCAGCATCGCCTGTTTCAGGGCGACCGGAATGGTGCTCATACCCCCAACCGTCGGGTACCCCGCCGAATAAGTCACCGCGACCGCACCGGTCTCATAGAGATCGCTTGGAAAGCTGAAGCCGTCTTTGAACCGGAGATATGACCGGCCCGCCGGGTCGGTCTTGAGGCCGTAATCGCTGCTGTTCACTGTCGCGATCTGCCCGGCCGCGTTCCGCCAGGTCGCGGACGTGATGCCGATCACCGGGCCGAGCAGCAGCGGCAGGACACGGGCGAAGCCGTCGAAGTCCTGCCGCCACACCTGTTCGACCAGGCAGCGCCCGCCCAGAATGCCGGTCCAGCCGTCGAAAAGCTCGGTCGCCGTGGCAATGAGCCCGATGATCAGCCCATCCTCATGCCCGTGCTCGACGCGCAGATGGACCTTTGCCTCTTCGAGACTCACCGGGCTTGTTGCCGGTGGCGTGATTAGAACCGGACGGTGCATGCTCACTTCTTCGCGTAACCGTAGCAGGCTGGATCGAGGCCGAGCTGCCTCAACTCCTCACGGGTGAATTTCGGCTGCTTTGCCGCTACTTTGGCTTTTCGGTTCTTGGCGGGTGATTCGGGGGTCGTTTCAGCTTGCTTCTTTTCTTCGGTCATTGGATGCCTCCAACAAGGGCAATGGCCGCCTGGCTGGTGCCGCTGTGCTTATTCGCGTGCAGCCGCTCGGAGAATGCCTTCGAGATTGATATTGGCTCTCGCGAGGTGACCGCAGCGACGCTGAACCTCTGCGGCAGACAGACGAGCCTCAGTCGATCCGGGAACCTGCTCGTCACCACGCGGGCCATCGACTGCGAGGGCTCCGGGGAGATCATCGTCAGTTTCCCGGATCGATCCTTGGTCAGGTGTCCCGTTGGCTACGTGACACACGGTTTGGTTCAAACGTTCCGGTTCGAGATCGACGGCCAGACCTGCCGTGACATCAGGCAGCGGCCATCTTCATGACCTTGATGGTTTCCGGATTGAGCACGCCACCACCAACCCGCTTTGTCGTGTAGAAGTGGACGTATGGCTTGTTGGTGAAGGGATCGCGCAGAACCCGTATGCCCACCCGGTCGATGATGAGATAGCCACGGCGGAAATCGCCAAAGGCGAGCGGCAGAGCGTCGACTGCCAGATCAGGCATGCCGGGCATCTCCGTGACGGGATAGCCGAGAATAGTGGCCGGCTGGCCGGCGACGAACGATGGTTGCCAGAGATAGTTGCCGTCGCCGTCCTTCAGCTTGCGGATGGTCCCTTGCGATGTACGGTTCATCACCCAGTGAGCATTCTGAGTGAATGCCGACGGCAACATGTAGACCATATCGATCAGCTCATCGGGATCGATCGCGGTGGCCGAGGCGGCCGTCTTGATCTGGATCGCACCAAGCGGATTAGTGGCCGCATGGGCGCCGCCAGTGACAAAGGTCAGAAAGCCGTAGGGTTTGTTGGTTCCATTGCCGGCGATGAAAGCGAGCCCTTCCTGGTAGGCAAACTCGGTCTCCACCTCGTTCGCCAGCCACTGCTCGAGATTGACCTCCGCATCATCCAGCATGCCCTGGGTCGCCGCCGGATTGGCGTAGATCTCGCCAGGCCGGTACTCCATCTGCCCGAAGGTCGCTGTATTGGTCTGCCCCCGAGCTGCCGTTTCGCCAACCCAGCCCGATGCGGTGCCCCGCAGGTTGAACAGCTTGGTGAAGCCAGCGGTCGAGATGGTCTGCACCGAAGATATCTGCCGCATCGGCGAGACTTCGATCAGCTTGTCGGTGATGGTCCGGTCCCATTCGATGGGTGCGAGATAGCCGCCTTCTGCAGCAGCCCCCTTGTTCAGCGCGGCCTGGATATCGCCCTTGCGAAAGTGTGCCCGGAAGGCTTCGGTATATTCCCTGTCCCGCACTTCCCCGACGCCACCGGCTCCGATCGCCATGGCGGCGAGCTTGGCGTTGGCCTGGTCGATAGCGGCCTGCATATCGCCGACGCTGGCGTTGATCCGCTCCAGCTTGTCCGTGGTCACCACGTCGTCGAACCTGCGGGCGAGCTCCTTGTCCTTCTCCGCCATGGCGGCCTTGAAGACGTGGAAGTCCCGGTTCACCGCCTCGATCAGCGCCTTGATGTCGCCGCTTACGTCAGCGCGCACGGCGAGGATGCCGCGCAGCTTGCGCGGGCTCATATGCTTGGTCATGAAAGCTCCTTAGGTCTATGACCGGATTGTTTGGGAAAGCCGCGCAAGAGCGGCCCTGAGATCGTCAGCGTCGTGCATGACGGAAGCGGCAGCGTCCTGCTTGCCGCCCTTCATTTCGGCAATGAGGCTACGGCGCTCACTGCGCGTAATTCCTGATCTGGCGAGCAGCGCGTCCACCCGCCGGACGGCGTTCATGGAGCGGAAGGCCTCCGCCCGAGCACCGTCCTCGTTCACCTGATCGGCCGGCAGGAAGGCATCCGCCAGTCCCTCGGCAACCGCCTGCTCGCCATTGAACCATGCCTCCGCATCCATCCATTCGGACGCCTTTGCCTTTTCCACGCCGGCACGCTCGGCATAGACGGTTGCCATGGCATCGTCGAACGGCTCCATCCGCTGGGCTGCCTCGCGCAGGTCATGGCGATTGCCGACCGCGATCACCCAGGCATTGTGCACCATGAGGAAGCTGGCTTTGCCGATCTGGATCTCATCCCCTGCCATGGCGATGATCGAGGCCGCCGATGCGGCAAGGCCGAGGATGCGAACCGTCACCTTCCTGGGATGCGCCCTGAGCGCGTTGTAGATCGCGACTCCCTCGAAGAAATCACCGCCAGGCGAGTTGATGTCCACGAACACATCATCATCGCCGATCGACCGCAGGGCGGCGGCCACTCGCTTGGACGTGACACCGGCCCCGCTCCAGAAATCCTCGCCGATCACATCGAGGATGGAGATGGTATTGTCCCCCGTCTGGGCAGCCGTGATGCCGGCATTCCAGCGCTCGACCGCGTTCGGGTCCGGCTCGAACGCGCAGATCGTCGGCAGGCGCTCGGCCCTGATCTCAGGCAGCTTGCGAAGGCTCATTGCCCGCTCCATTGCGTTGAGTGATTGGCATCGGCAGGTTGTCGCTATGTGGCAGGTCCAGCCAGTCGCGCACTTCATCGACTTCCAGGAAGGGCTGATGCCCGCCGGCACCCAAGCCCTTGGCGAAGAAGTCAGCCTGGTCCTTCATCGAGCCGCGCAGGAGCCCGCCGGCATTGAACTTGGCCTCGTAGAGATCGGCTTCCCGTTCGGTCAGCAGCGAACGCTCGATCGCCTGCTGCCACGCCTCGAACCACGGGTTTAGGGCGAAGCGCACGAAGAACTGCCCGAGCACGTCAATGCCCGAACCCCATGAGGTCTCATCCACATTGAGCAGCGGCCTCGGCACCCCGAATGGACGGGAGATTTCTTCAACCTGGTGTGCACGCGTCTCAAGGTGCTGGCTGTCGCGGCCGGTCTGGGCAAAGGGGTTCGCCTCCATGCCCTCTTCGAGGATCATCCACCGGTGCGCGTTCTGCGCGCCTTCCCGCTCCGCCATGCTCTCCCTGAGCCGTTCATAGGCTTCGGCAGAGAGCGTGTTCTTGTGCTTCAAAGCGCCGCCGACCAGCATGCCGTTGCGGAACAATCGCGCAGCACCAGTGTCCGCCTGTATGGCCAGCGCGATGGCTTCTGCTGCCTGCTTCACGAGCGACAGCCCGGTGATGCCGTCTTCCGAGAGTCCGTAGCGAAGGTGGAAGATGTCCGATTGCGGCAGGGTCACCGTGCCGCCGGTCGGCCGCTGATAGACATAGTCGAGCGACCAGTCGCTGTTCTGCTGCGGAGTTACCCGATCGGTCTCAAGGGGCACCAGCTGAAGAATGCGCGACCCGCTCCGCACGATCAGCGCATAGGCATCACCCTTGGTGCCCGAGCCGCTTGCCCCCAACGCCCGTTGCTGCATCAGCGAGCGGAACTCGAAGGCGGTCTGCCAGGCATTCGGGCGCCGGTGCAGGATGCGAAACAGCGGGTGATCGGTGGCATTTTCCTTGGTGTTCTTCCGCTGCAGGTGCAGGGGCAACATGCCAATGGCGAAGGAGATCAGCGAGACGCAGCGCAACACGGTGGTGTTGCGCATGGCGATCTTGGGCGAGATCGAAATCCCCGCCTCGGTCATCGCGCCGCCGCCATGGCGGATGAACTCCAGGAACCGCGGATCGTCCAGCCCGTGAAACATGGCGCACTCGCCAGCCATGGCGCGCACCAGCGGCAATGCCGGCACCAACGGCATCGGCGGCAATTCCGGCACCGCGGCCTTAGGCTCGGCGCGGCGGAAGAGATCGAGAATGCCCATCCGCTACACCATCAGAATGCCGCGGTCTTCATAGACCGACTTGCCAACAGCCTGAGGATTCCGGCTCATCAGCTGAAACGCATTGAACGACGCCATCAGCGGGTCGATCTTGGCCTTGCCGGCCGCCTGTTTGGTAATGATCACCGCGTTGCCGGTTTGCTGTGGCTTGGCGTTTCCGACGCACCAGGCCATCATCGGCGAGCCCGAATGCCAGAGCGTGCCGTCCTTCAGCTTGCGTTCCATACCCCAGACGGCTGACGACAGGCGGTATCCTTGCGGAACGCTGCGTACGAGCGGATCTTTCATCTGGCGAAGGTCGAGCTCATCCACCAAAGCAGATATGGACTGGGGATCCAATCCGACCGCGTCTTCGTTCGGCAGCAGACCCGTCCCGAAGACCATTTCCGCAATATCGGCGATCTCCTCGATGTCCTGGGTCGGGTGCTCGCAAATGGTCAAGTCGCCCTGGCGCTCGAAATCGCGCAGCCGCTCGGCAATGTCCTTGCGCAGCTCAAGCACGTCGCTCTGCACCCAGGCATGGGTCCATAACAGCCAATCTCGGGTCACCTTGCAGCGGCCCAAGACCGCCAGCCCGAACAGGTCATCGAGCCCGCCGCCGTCGTTGCCGATCGTCACCACCTCCGAGCGATCGAGCAGCGCGTGCAGGGTGAGCGACGTGTCGGCCGCACCTTGCCAATAATCCGCGCCGCGCCAGCGGTCCGTGTGCAGCGCGAGCCCGATCTCCACGTTGAGGTGCTGGCTCGCCCAGCGCCGCAGCTCGTCCTCACCCTTTTCCTTGGCCTGGGCAAAGTCGGTCTTGAGCGCGTCCAGCGTGATCGATAGCCCCAGGTTCGGCAGCACCATCGGCCACGCCGCCGGATTCTCCCACGGCCGGCCGGGGTCGGTCTGCATGCGCTCCGGGAACTCGTAGAGGATCGGCAGCATGGAGGCGGCATCGCCCTTGATCCGCCCATCGCGGATGCCGCGCGCCAGCTGCAGCTCCGCCTTGAAGCAGCCCGCCGGCGGCTCGTCGCTCTGGGTGGTGATGAAGATCAGGAAGCCGTCTGGCCGGGGCAGCAGTCCGCCGCGAATCTGGCCGATGACCCGCGAGGCGTAAGACATGGCGCTCATCACATGCAGCTCGTCCACCAGCACGCCCGTGGGCTTGGCTCCGGTCATCACCTTCATGTCGAACGTCTTGATCTTCAGCATCGCGCCGTTGGTGCGGTCGATGATGGTCTTCAGGTGATCCTTCACCGCGAAGCGCTTCTGCAGGTAGCTTTCAGGGTCGCCCTCGATCATGCCCGAGGCCTGCTGAAAGGCGAGGTCGGCAATCTCCTGGGTTGGCCCCACCAGCAGGAACTCCGCCCGCGGTCGCTTGTTGAGGATCAAGGCCGTCACCATGATCCCGCCGCCGCCGGTGGTCTTCGAGTTCTTCTTCGGCACCAGGGCGAACACTTCGCGCACCCGGCGCACGCTGTCCTCATCGATCGAGCCGAACACCGCCCGCACGATGTCGCGGAACCAGTCCCCCGCCGCATCCGCCATGGCCGGCTGGCCCGGCACGTCGGGAAGCCGCAGCTTGTTGAACACGCGCACGGCGCGGCCCGCCTCCTCCTGATCCAGCGGCAGGTCCGGCACCAGCGGGCGCCCGTCGCGCAGTCGGCTTTCCCAATCGGGACAGGAGAAATCCCAGTGCATCAGTTCAGCAGCTCGCCCCAGGCGGTATGCTCATGCGCGGTGTGCGCATCGCGCATGGCCGCTTCCTTCTTGCCGAGCTTCGGCGGCTTGGGCGCCTTCACCCTCGGCAGCCTGTCGAGGTCGTTGCGGTCCAGGCGCTTGAAGTATTTATCGATCGCCGTGACGTTGCCGGCCTCGGCCTGGCACATGAGCGCGTTGAGCAGCTTGGCCTCAACCCGCGCCCGCGCCTCCGCCCTCGCCTTGAGTTCCCGAAAATAATTCTTGCGCAGCGTGGGCGGGCTGCAGTTCAGCGCCGCCGCGATCTTCTCCAGCGACCAGTCGAAGGCCAGTAACTGTATGACCAGCCTACGTTTTTCCGCGGTCGCCATATGCGGCGGCCGACCACGCTTGCCCCAGTTCTCCGGAATCGGATCACCCAGAAGGTCAAAATCCGTGGCCATCAGAAAAAAATCTCCGAATGAGGGGGGCTGCGGTTTCAGGGCCGGGCCGGCTCCGAACTTTTGACCACCCCCCTACCTCAGGAAAATTGCTCCGATGCCTGAGGATATACCAGATCGTCCGCTCGCAGACCTTCGGTCACCGGATCAACCCATCGCACAGGCATGGAGCAGAAGCGGTCCACCCTACCCTATTTGCCCGCGCGCCCGTCGCGCTCGTGCTAGAGCCGTCTTGCGTTGATGGCAGGTGAAGCACAGCAGCATGACGTTGGCCGGATCCAAATCCGCGCCGCCGTCCCTGCGCTCGACGATATGGTCACCGATGATGCGGTGACTGGATCCGCATTGTTCACACCAGTTGCCCCGCTCGCGCTTCAGCCGCGCAACCAGCGCCCGCCACTCGCGTGACAGATAGAACCGATCGGCGACCTTCGGCGGCGGATGCAGGCGCGGAGCGATGGTGCCAAGCATCGGTTTTATGTTGGATAGCTTGCCCATTGTAGCGTCGGAAGTACGAGACCGTCGTGGCCGGGCCTGGAGGGAAGCGAAAAACGGCATACGATCACTCTCTTGCTCGATAATGGGACCGTTTTTGCCCGAGTTCACATCCAATCAACCTGCGCACCTGAATGACGAGATGGGGTAATGCAGGAAATTGATCGCAATGCGAACCAGGAACACCAGTTGGCTGAATTCAACCAACTTCATGGCCACAATTTCACGATAAAAGATGTAAAAAATTTGAGATCGTTTATTATCAGAAGGTTAGAATACGAAGAGAATTCTTCGAACGACGTAACCATAAATAATTCAGATCAAGAGAAATATAAAAATCAAGTTGATGAATACAACAAGACGTACAACACATCCTTCACGCTGGATCAGCTTTCTGCTCTAACCCAATTAAGCTTCTCCACGGAAGAACGCTGCTTCAGAAGCACACCCGAAGAGGTTATACAAGTCGACTGCAACTCAGTGAGCTGGATGTGACGACAAAAGTCCGACGGCTCTGTTGATATCGGGAGTGCAGCCCCAAACCAAGCGCATCAATTCACTGGATGCTGGCCTAAGCTCGCCTGTGCTTGGTGATCCAAAACATAAACCCCTCGCGGATCTCTCCGGAGGGGTTCGCCACACGCGCTTCGCGCTTAGCATGCGGACAGTGTCAACTTTTTTCCGCAATTGTCAAGCGGCAGCTTCCCTGCTCGCGTAATATCCCTTCCAGGGCTCCACAACCAGCCATTTTCCCAGGGGCTGGCCGTCATGGTCCAGGTCCAGGAACAGCGCCACCAGCAGGTCCCCGAATCGGTCGACGCGCGCGTCCGCCTCGGCATGCGCCTTGGCGATCTCATCGGCCGAATAGCCGGTGAACTCCACCGGGCAGAACAACGGGCGCTTGCTCACGGGATCATAGACCACCTTCGGCTTGGGACCGGCGGGCGTCTTCCGCATCACCGGCCGGCACTTGAGCGGGGGCAGCTTGACGGCGCGGCTCGGCATCTCACCGCGTCCAGCATGGTCCACGATCAGCCAGTAATCGGCGCGCGCCAACGTCCGCACCCAAGCATCGACGGCAAGCGCGTCCTCGTGCACATCGAGATGGCCATTGATCAGCCCGCCACGGCGTTCAGCCATGCACAGGGACGAACGACCGGAGCTCAACACCCAATCTGTCGTTCCGCCTGCCGCAGCCCGCACGCATTCGGTCCTATAAGCCCAGACCAGCAGGCTCCAGGCGTCGGTTTCCCGGCGCAGATCCGGCTTGATCTGGCACGTGCGAGGGTTGCGAGGCATCTGCGATGGTTGCAAACCAACCCTCGCAGGTCTTTTTGTCTTTTGAATTAATGGCTTACTTGTCTCTTGCGAGACTTGCGAGGGTTTTTCCATACTGTTACGTGAAAACATTTCCAAAACCCCCTTTTCCCCTCAATCTTCATACGTGCGGCGCGCGTAAACCCTCGCAACCCTCGCAAAGCAGGCCTAACACCTTGCGGCCAAAGCCATTTCAGACACGCGAGGACTTGCAAAACCCTCGCAAAACCCTCGCAACCCTCGCAAGATCAGCCACTATCCTCGTCAGCATCGGCCGGGTGTGGCGGCTGCGGCGGGCCGGATTCCCTACGTTTCGGCACGTCATGCAACCGCACGTCGAGATAGCGTCGGATCCGCTCGTTGGTCTTTATGAAGCCCTTCTGCGGCATCACCCGGCCGAAGGTCGCTTCCTTCCACGGCCGCACCGCATTGGCGTGGCACCAGGCCACGAAGGCCTCATACATCTCCCGCGCCGTCACCGAGGCATTGGCGCTCTTAGGCACCCGTTCCACGCAATCGGTGGTGAAGCCGCCAACCGGGTCCATCTCCTCGCGATAGGCCAGTGTTGCCGCCAGCACCTCGGGCGGCGCGTGCAGGCCCTGCGTCATGTATTTGCGCAAACCCTCGATGAGCCAATTGAGTATGCCCGCGCGTTCCGCCTCGAACTCGGCAAGCACCTGCTCCATGGGCCGCCGCTCGGCATCGGTGATGGTCACCGTCCACGGGATAAGCCGCAATCGTCGCCAGATGCCATGGTCGACACCGCCCACCTGCGGCAGGTCGTTGCCCGACATCACCGCCTTGAAGGTCGGATACATGTCGAAGAACCCTTTGTGCAGATGGCGCACCTGGGTGGGCTCGCCGCCGGTCAGCGCCTTGATCAGCCCTTCGCGCAAGGGCTCGCCGCGCGGCAGCTCGGAGACGCGCACCAGCCGGGCACCGGTGAGGCGCGCCAGCTCGGGCGTGGCCTGGTCGCCCCGCCGCTGCCCCATGCCGGTCACAGCCTCGGGGTTGAGCGACTGCGCATAGGCGCCCATCAGCCGGCATAGGGCCTCGATGAAGGTGCTCTTGCCATTGGCCCCGGTGCCATACATGAACACCAGCACCTGCTCGCCGGTGAGCCCGGTGAGGCCGTATCCCGAATAGACCTGCACGAACTCGCGCACCGCCGCATCCGGCAGGAACCGGTTGAGGAACGCCATCCATCTTGGGCAAGTCGCAGCCCTGTCATAGCGCACCGGCGCCACCTTGGTGATGAGGTCGGCCCGGGCATGCGGCTTGAGCTCGACCGTCATGTCCCAGCGCGGCTCATCGAGATCCGGTCCTTCCGGATCCTCGACCTTGTGGAACACCAGCGTGCCATTCTGCACGTTGAACCTCAGCGGGTCCGGGTCGAGGTCTTCCGGCGCCACGGTCTTGTGTGGCAGTGCCTGGCTGATCATGCCCATGATCCGGGAGTTGTTGCCCGAGGAGACCGCAAACCGCCGCCGCGCAATCTGGCGCTTCTCCACCGCGTCGCGGATCTCGCCGGCCGATCGGACCAGGGCTTGCTCATCCTCGGTCCAGTCCTTCTCGGGCTTGTCCCGCAGCGGCTTGGCCGCCTCCATCAATCTGCGCTCCGCGGGCGAAGCGCTGATCAGGTCCGCCTCATAGGCGATGCGCTCCGCCACCTCCTGCGCGCAGCGGGTCACATATTCGTCGCCGCCCTTGACCTCCCAATGGCTCGCAGCCCAGGCATGCCAGCCCACGTCGCGCACCTGCAGCAGGTCTTCGCCGAACCATTCGAGTAGCCGCTGGCCATTGCCGGTATCGTTTTGCGGCTGCTCGGCACAACGGCCCAGCTTCTCCGGGTCGAGATCATCGCCATCTCCACCAGGTGGGCCGCCGTAGCCACCATCGTCTGGCCATGCGCCATCAAACGGGGTTCCGGGGTCGGGATCGTCGTCTGGATCGAACGGCAGAGCCTCATGCCAGTCCGGCGGCCCTCGGTGCGAGCGCGCCGCGCGCGCGGCGCGGGCCCGGGCCTTGCGTTCGACTTCGGAAAGGTCGCGCGGCGAGGCCATGCCTTCCCGCACCGATCGCTCGATATTGGCGTTCACCAGGCGCCAGCCGTCCGCCGCCGGCAGGCCGTTGCGGGCGCAGGCATCCTTCAGCGCGGCAATCACCACCGCGTGCGAAAGGGCGCCGGCTGCCACCAGCTGCCCCAGCACATAGCCGCATTTGTTCAGGGTGAAGCCGCGCCGGCCCTTCGGGCAGCTGGCCAGTTCCTGTGTCTCGCGGTCGAGCGCGGCCAGCCCATAGCGGCGCACCGCCTCGTCCGCCTGTGCCTGTGGAGCAGCATCGATCGCCGGCGGCCGGCCATCTCGGGAGCCGCCACGGGCAAGCCCGTGCGGGGCAAGCCCCTCAGGAGCAAGCCCCTCGGGGGCGAGCCCCCGGGCGAACGCGCCGCGCCGCAACACCAGGTCCAGCAGCCGCGGCGGGGCTTCGGGGATGGGCGCCCCGTCCGGCTCCTGCTCCCAAGCGTAGGCCGCGCCATCCCCCATCACCGAAGGCGGCACGATCACATAGCCGCCTTCGCCGCGGATATCCACATGCTCGGCTATGGCAGCGTCGACCTGCGCGAGCTTGCCGAACAGGTTGGCCCGGTTGCCCAGGCGCTCACCGTCCGGCATCTCGGGATAGGCAAACCACAGGTGCAGCCCGCCCGATTGCGTGCGCACCACCGGGCACGGCGGCAGCGCGCCCTGGCCGCAGAAAGCGGCCAGCGCGGCCAGCATCTCGTCCGCGGGAAACTTCCGCGGGTCGAGGTCCACCACGAACAGGCCGGAGCGAATCCCGGTCGGCATGCCGATCAGCGCATGGGGAAAGCGTTGCCACCAAGCGCGAATCTGCTCCTCGTCGGTCGTGGCAAGATAGAGGCCGCCATCCTTCTTGCCGGGCGAAGACTTCGGCGTCAGCGGCTGCTTGCTTTCGCTTTTCTTTTGCGAAGGCGAACACGGAAACACCGGCCAGCCCCGGCGCGCATAGTCCAGCGCGGCAACAAGCAAACCGCCGCGGCCCTCACCCCCCGGATGAGTGGTCATAGCCCCTCCAGCCGCTTCTGTTTGGGCAGCGCTTCAGGCGCAGAGCGCGAGCCCCGCTCCTCCGCCTCCCGCGCCTGCCGCGCTTCAAGTTCCTTCCAGTGCTCCCAGCAGTACCAACGGCCCCGCTTGCCACGGAGGCCAGACCAGCCGATGCCGATGCACGTGTGCTCCGTGCAGCCCGGCACCTCGCATGGGAATGGCGGGTAATAGTCCGTCATGCCCGTCGCTCCGTGCCGAGTATCGAAAGCTGTTCAGCCTTCCGAGGCGGCTCCACGAACATGTCAGGCTGGGCATAGGCCTGCTCAATGCGTTTGCAGGCGATGTCGAAGTACGTAGGCTCGATCTCAATGCCGATGAACTTGCGGCCGAGCTTGGCGCAGGCAACACCAGTGGTTCCAGAGCCCATGAACGGATCGAGGATTGTGTTGCCACGCTCAGAGAATAGATGAATGAGCTCACGAATGAGAGAGACGGGCTTCTCTGTCGGATGAGCACCGTGCCGGCTGGGACCGTTAGTCCTGTGAGTGAATAAGCCCCGCCTGCCCCCGCCACTCCAAACACTAAAGCTTCGGCCGCACCAGAAAACCCCAATGCACTCAAAGGCGGTCGCCGGCTTCTGCCCGTTAAACTGCGGCGCGCAATCAGGCTTTATCCACAGGCAAACGCTTTTGCTCTTGCCACCTGCGTTAAGAACCGCCTCACGCCATCTCGGAAGCGCGAAAATATCGCTAAACGCAAGGAACCAACCAGAGCATGACTTGCAAATGAGTTGGGCTGTTCGCTCCTGAATATCTTCAATTGAAGAGAAGCTAAGTGCATGCAGGTTTGGTCCCCCATCCCGGCGGAGGTCGTTTCCCCGCCGGCCTCTGTTTTGGTGGACAATCTCCGAGTAGGGCGGGTCCGTTATCGTGTGATCCACCGTGCGCAGCGTCGGCATGACCTCAAGGCAGTCCCCCAGGTACAGCACGCAATCGCCGATCACTTCCTTGCGCCGGTAGCAGCTGGGCTCAGCCATCAGGCTAGCGCCTCCGCCATGATCTTGATGGCCGAAATCAGCTCATGCCGGGTCAGCGGCACCCGCACCGTCGTGCGGCCCGTGGCGACCACCATCACCAGGTCCGCCGTGCTTTCCCGCGCGCTCGCCTTCGGTGCATCGAAATAGGCGAGATGCCCGATGCGAGGCTCTGACGGATCAGCGGGTTTGCGCGGGGTCACCTGCAGCATCATGCAGCCCTCCGCAGCTTGGCGGGCCGAGCCACTGGTGGCCGAGCCACGCGTGGCTGCACCGGCACATAGGCGTGGGCGCAATGCTCAGGGCAATACGATCGCCCGTCCTGCGCCGCCTCTCCACAGAACACATGCCCGCGCCCATCCCGGCCGATCGGCCACTTGCAGGCGTCGGGTTGCAGCTCGAGAAGGCTCACCCCACCCGCCACGGAAGCGGGCGGGGTGAGAAGTTCGGCCGCGTCCTGGGAGGTAGGAGACGCGACCGTCGGGTGGCTAGCCACAGAAACAATCCGGATCTTGCGCGACCTTGGCCGCGAGCGGCTTGGCGTGGCGTTCTGGAAGTGGACACCCAGCGCCAGCGCGATGTTCCGCAGCTTGCGCGGGCGCAGGCCCAGGAGCGCGGCGGCTGCCTCGCAGGTGAGCTGGTCGGCCGCCATGGCGCGGATGCGGTCGTTTCGCTCGACCCGTGCCAGATCCCTCGGCTTGACGAGCCCAAGCTCGCGGATGCGCCGCGAAACCATCTCGAGGCTGGTGCGAAAGTGCTGTCGCATCAGCTTGAGGCTCAGGCCCTCCGCCACCAGCCGCCGCAGCAGGTCATCATCGATTGGGTTGCGCTCCCGCATGGCGCCCTCAATCACAACCGCGGCCACGAGTGGCGCCGCCATCATCCGGATTGGTGAACACGCGCCAGTGCCGCCAGCCTCGCGGGCACCAATAACCCCAGGAGCGCACCACCGGCCCGGTGAGGAACAGAGACCAGCACGGCACCGGCGCGCCATCGATCTTGTCCAGCGCGATGCGATGCGCCGACTCAGGCCGCCGCACCACAATCGAGCCAGCCGTGCGATAGCGCACCAGCACCGGCCCGGTGGGGTTGCTGGCCACGACCGGCATGATCTCGTGATAAGCTCCGTCCAGCAGGATCGAGCAGTTCACCCACGGGTGGTCATGCAAGGCGCGGTCATCGTCATCGCGCAGGAACTGGTGGAGATAGACGTTGAGCCAGCGATTGCGCGGGATGATCCACCAGCGCCTGAGATAGGGCCGCTCGGCACCGCCGATGATCACATCGGGCTTGCGCTGCTGAATGCGCGCGATCAGCCGCCAGCCGAACGCGCGAATGGCTCTGCGCATCATCAAGCGCCCTCCCCCCTGGCAACCGCCATGGCGAGTCCGTAAAGCGCCGCCGTCGCTTTGATGGCTTCCTCGATTTCGGGCAGCATCTTGGCGGCCTCACGCGGCGAAACCCGCTGCCCGCTTTCGCCCTTCGGATCGAGCGCCATGGCGCAGCCGCGCATCACATCGGCATGGGCGGCAGCCGTTTGCGCGGTGGCGCTGGCCAACGCGTCGCAGAAATCCGCCTTGGGCAGCAGCCAGAACGCTCCCCCGACGCGCAGTGCCAAGTGCTCAACCGCAGCAGTCGCGCCGAAATGCTCTGTAATCTGGGCCACCACCGCGAATGGCGGCCCATCCGTCTGGTCAGGGTCCGTCCACTTATAGACGGTTGAAGGCGAACGGCCGGTGAAGTCCGAGACCCGCTCGACGCCCCCGCTCTGCTCGATCATTCGAACAACAGCCGCGAAAGGCGAGCCAGCCTTACGCGGCCGCACCGGGCTCATGGTAAAACCTCCCGCTCATTACCAGTGAACTGGCAGGCGGTCTGGAGTAGCGTCTCCTGTGCATCGCGGTCACAACCCGCCATGCAGTCCTCACGGCCCGCGCCCGCCCCCATAACGGCGCGGGCCACCTGCGCGGATTTGACGACATGCATGCTTAGGCGAGTCGCCATGAATGCATTGACGCGCTCAGCGGTGGCGAGGGTCACGGTCCTGCCCCGTTCCAAGCGGGACACCAGCTCGGAATTCCCGCAAGCTGCTTTACCGAAATAGGATTTCCCCATGCCGGTGCGTTGCAGGAAGTCTTGAATGTTAGAAAGGAGATGCGACGACATGGCAGAACGTTTATCCGCAATAGCGGAGAACGTCAATAGCCGCTATCAAGGACGTGCACTGGTCCCCGCATTAACCGATATTGCGGGCATGGAGACGGGATGGCGGGACCGGCTTGAGGAAGCTCTCAGGCGTGCTGGACGATCAAAGCGAAGCGTGTCTCTGGCTGCAGGGTGCGGACCGGGATACCTTCACGATGTCTTGAATGCGGGAAAAGAACCGACAATAGACCGCCTTCTGCGTATAGCGGATGTTATTGGTGTAAGTGTTTCTTGGATTATATACGGTATTGAGCTCGACAAATCTGGCGAGGAGCTCCTTAGGTTGTATTCAGGGATGTCTGCGAAGCAGAGGAAAGCTTTTCTTGATCTGGCGCGCTCGACTGCTGAGACAGAATGAAGCCATCTTTAATGATTGAAAGTAGAATCTTCTTCTGGGCAATAGACAGTTTATCTGTTGCTTGCTTGAAAGTGCGAGCGTGTTCATCGATAGTCATTTGTCCGCGCGACATAATCCGCCCCCGGGGATCAGATCAAGCGATTCCGAACCGATATCGCTGTTGATCGGCAGCCGGCTATCAAGTTGACCGCTTCGTGTGGCCCAAGCGCACTACTGCCCGGCAGCTAAACAAGCCACCCGCGAATGTGGGATTTGGGAATGGACAGGAGTGGATAGAGCTAATCCGCACACTGTCGACGAAACATTTCTTAGTATCCATCCCTGGCGTGCCCCCGCTTCCGATGTGACAACTAAGTTACGCCAGTGCCGTTCACGCTCAAAGCGGAAAGATGTCAGCCACACTGACATGGCTCATCCAACCTACATTAGGGAATGGCGTGAATTCCGCGGTCTAAAGCAGCAAACCGTCGCGGAGATCACCGGACTTTCCCGTTCAACCATTTCCATGATGGAGACCGGCAAAGTCGGCTACACCCAGCACAGCCTAGAAGCTATTGCTCGCGCACTCCACACCGAGCCCGGCTACCTTCTCCTCCACGACCCCAGAGCAGATCGACCATTTTGGAAGCGATGGCTTGAGCTGTCGGCCGAACAGCGGGACCAACTCGCTAGCTCGGCCCGACGGCACATTTTGCGATTAGCCGTCAAGGCACCGAGGCCGAACCGTCCGCTATAGCGCGGGCAGGGCCATTGCCCTTCATGCATCTGGACGCCCCAAGCGTATCCGCAATTGCAAATATTCTCTATTGTCATACTCCGCTATTGCGGATATTGTCCGCCCATGCTCGCCATCCTTTGGGGATAGTCGCCATGCAGCTCGGCATCACCGTTCGCGACCGCGTCACGGCGCGCGCCACTGACCACGCCTACGGGCTGAGCCCCGCGCCCGAGCCGGCGGTTCGCATCTGCCGCCTGAGGCGGTTGGCGCGGGCAGTCATCGGAATTTGGCGCAGATGCCGGCGCGCGTTGCTGGAACCGTCACCCGATCCCTTCGAGGTCACGTGCGCCTTGCTCAGCGCCGCCAAGCCGGGCGACCTGGTGCACCTGCCGAGAGGCATCTGGGTTGAGAGATTAGATCAAGATGACGCGGAGCAAGCCGCATCCGGCCAAGCAGCCTCCAATCAGGTCGAGGACGAGCCCGGTGCGGCGCTGCTTACGCGAACGGCCGTGCACCCGCAAGACCGGCTCCCCAAAACTGGACAGGATCGCTACACGATAAGGATGATTGATGAATTCGCCAATACCGGCAAGGATCATCCCCAGCCCAATAAGGAAAATGCTCTCATTCCCCACAGTAATGGCGGGAACAACGATGGCGGCTCCGGCAGCCATTAGGGCGGTATACCATGCCGTGTATTTCCCAATTGCCTGGGCTATGCCGGCCCCGTGATCACCCATTGGGCTCTCCTTTGCTGTTTCCAAAGGGGGGTTCAGGACCACCCCGCGTGCCTTCGCGCGGGGTGGTCCAAAGTCCAGTCAAGCAAAGCGCATCATAATACAGTCGGAGCAGGAACCCATGCATGTCATCCCGGGGTTATCCGCCGTTGAATCCCTTGCGCAGTCAGATGTGCGCACCACGATGCCTCATCATGAGAGCGGCCCGGCTCGGATTGAGCCCACGCAGCCGCAGGCCGGATCAATTCCCGTGGTCGGCGTCGATGATCCGTTGCTTGGCTTCCTGCGTAATCTCGCGAACCATCTGGGCAGCTGCGACCTGAACGGAGACGGTCTCCCGTTTGCCTTCACCTGCCAGGGCGCCGAACTGCTTCAGGCTGTCGACAACGCGAAGCTCGATGTCGGTGACCAGCTGGCGGGCTCCCCTGGCGTCGTAGCGGCTGAGGGCCACGGCCATGTCCTTGAAGGCCTCGCCAAGGATTTTCGCCGCGAGCTGAGCAGCGATGCTCTGCATCTCTACCGGGCTTATTGGCTTTTCTGCCACCAGCGAAACCTCCCCATTTTGATCTCTGCCGTGCTGTTTGCGACGGAAACCGGAGCGGCGCCGCGCACCGCCAACGCGGCGAGCCCAACATGAGTCAAGAAGACCTTAGTCTTACTATTCAGGAGGGGGACAAGTGAGCCTCATCTTTCAGTTATCCGCAGTAGACTTGCTTGCGCAGTCAGATGTGCGCACCACCGCATGCCATTGGGAGGCAGCCCGCGCTTATGATCGCGCCCATGGCCTGAGCCACGCGCCGAAGTCCGCGGCCCGCATCGGTCGCGTCACCATCCGCGAGACTGCGCTGCTCAACCTGATGGCCGCGGTGATCGTCGAGGCTGCCGTGAAGCGGGGCCGCGTCACTCAGCACGATTTCGATCAGGCCGGCATCACCGAGCAAGTCGCCAAGCGATATCGCGATAGCGCCTATGCCCGCGCCATGGCCATGGAGCCGCGCCTGCCCGCCATGCTGGAGGCGTGAACCCGGCCATGAACACGGTCACGACCTGGCTCACCCCGTGGTTTTCGATCTCGGTGGACTATGGCTGGCAATCCGTGGGCTTGGGGTTCACCGTCTACCACTGGCCGCAAGACCCGCCTCAGCTCGCCTTGCATCTCGGTCCGCTCGAGATCTGGTTCAATCTTGGCCCTCGGAGCCGCGAGCCATGAGCCAGGGCGCACGGATCATCAGCTTTGCCGGCGCCCGCGCCGCGCGCGGCTTACCACCAGTGGAAAAGCGCGCGGCGATCCAAGCGCCACGCAAATGGCGCGTAGGAGACGAGTGCCTTGTGCCGCGGCTTGACGGCCAAGGCTACGCTCCTGCCGTGATCACCGTCATTGACCGCACAATCTATGGCGGCCGGGCGATCGTCTGCCCCCTGCGCGGCTATGGCGCCGCGCTCAACTCGCAGCCGTTCGACGCACTGCGGCCGCGTCCAGGGCGAGACCAGCGAAACACCAGAACGAGGTAACGCCATGTCCATCGGTTCCACCGCGCAAAAGCAGCTACGCTCCTATGTCGAGCGCATCGAACGTCTGGAAGAGGAAAAGCAGGCCGCAGCCGGCGACATCAAGGAAGTCTACGCCGAGGCTAAGGCCATGGGCTTCAATGCCAAGATCCTCCGTAAGGTGGTGGCGCTGCGCAGAAAGGATCCCCGTGAACGCGAGGAGGAAGAGACGATCCTCGACCTCTACATGGGCGCCCTCGGCATGCTGCCGCTGTTCGAGGCGGCCGAGCAGCGCGACATGGAAATGCGGGAAAGCTTCACCCCGTCGGGGCCCCTGCTGATCGAGCATGATCCGGAAGAGCCCATCGTCGGCAGCCGCGAAATCAAGCTGCTCGAATACAAGCCGATCAACGAGCCCGAGGCGGCCGTGAGCTCCGCCGAGGAAAAGCCGAAGCGGAAGCCCGCCAGACGCAAGGCGAAGGCGAAGGACAGGGCGGCGGCGAGCAAGCAGCCAGGTCGTAGCAAGCGCACGGCATCACGCGCCCGCAAGCCCAAGATCGACGCGAAATCACCGGCCGATCTGCCCGAGCGCAGCGGCACCGCCGATTACCGCCGGCACGACGATTCCGGCATGGGAGCACCGGCCGATGCTTAAACGTCATGACCTCATCGACATTGCCGTGCAGGTCCGCCGCACCACTGAGCGTGCTGCCCTGGTGCAAGACGGCATCCGCGAGGCCTGGGTGCCGCTCGCACTGGTCGAACTCGCCGCCCAAGGCGACGGCACCCACACCCTCACCTGCCCGGAATGGCTGGCGCAAGAAAAGGGGCTGATCTGATGGCAAAGACCTATAGCCTCGATCCCGAGCACGTCTTGCAGGATTGCGATGCCACGGTAATCGGCAGCGGCCAGAATATTCTTGTCGGCTACGAATACGACCGCGACTCGATCATCATCGTCATAAAGGCCACACCAGACGATTGCCTCCGAGCTCAGCCGTCCTCAAACGGTCGATCGCGGATACTCGCCAGCACGAGAGGCTTCATCCCCCTGGATGTCGAGCGCCGGGGCGTCGAGGGATTCGAATACATTCGCGGGGCGAAGCTCAGCCTCAACCTCATCCTACCCAAACGCTGAGGATCACATGGCTGGATCACTCAACAAGGTCACGCTGATCGGCCGCTTGGGCAGGGATCCCGAAATTCGCCACACCAGGGATGGCCGTCCGGTTGCTTCCTTCAGCCTCGCCACGTCGGAACACTGGCGCGACAAAGCCACCGGCGAGCGGAAGGAACGCACCGAATGGCACAATGTGGTGGTGTTCTCGGAAGCCCTGGCCAAGGTGGCGGAGCAGTACCTCCGCAAGGGATCGCTGATCTATGTGGAAGGCCAGCTGCAAACGCGCAAATGGCAGCACCAGGACGGCAGCGACCGCTACTCAACCGAGGTGGTGCTGCAGGGTTTCAATGCCGCCATCACCATGCTGGACAAGCGGGACGACGGCGGCCGTTATGACCCGGCCACCCGCGGCATGGACCCCGGCCGCGCCGCCGGCACGAGCACGAGCGCAGTCGACCGCGCCTTCGCCGCCCAAGCACCGGCCCGCCGGGCTCACGCACCGGGCGCCTTGGCCGACCTTGATGATGAGATCCCGTTCTAACTGGAGTTCACGCCATGGCTCTCCGGTACCGCATCGACCCCGCTGATATTCACCCGGAAAAGGCAGCGCGCCGGCTGGGCCTGACATTGCCGGAGTTTGAGACGCAGCTGCCAAGGCTGCTGTCCCGCGGCTTCCCGGCACCGGATATGGACACCGGCATGTACGATCTCGAGGCGATTGATCGTTGGCGGCGCCGACGTCATCCGCACCTGTTTCCCGAGCAGGCGAGCGTCTTGACAGCTCAACCTGTTGCTCGCGATGCTGCCGACGTTGTCGGCGGGCGCATCGCGAGGCTCAGAGCACGTGGGTAAGGTGAAGATCCCTTATTACGTGGTGGTGAAGGGTCGTGGCTACTGGCGGCCGACGGCTCGAATGCGCTCGCTTGGGTTTACGATTGTGCGATGCGGGGCCGACGGCCCGGCCGCCTGGGCGATCGCAGCCCAGTGGAATCAGCGTTGGCAAGCTGCCCGCCGTGGCCTCGCAGGTTCTCTGGTCGCAACCGCGGCCGAGAACCCATCCTCGGAAGAGGCAGAGGAAAAGGCAATCTACCCGGCCGAATCCTTAGGCGATGCCTTTCGACGCTACCGACGCACAAATGAGTGGCGGCTGAAAAAACCGAGAACCCGGGAAGATTGGTGGCGTGGTTGGAGGCGGATCAGGCTGGTATTCGGTGATGTGGATCCACGCAGCGTCAAGATGGAGGATATCAGTGCCTGGCGAGCGGCGATCGAAGAGACTGTATCACTGCGGGAGGCGCACCGCGCTCTGAAGATCTGGCGCGCGCTGTGGAAGGTGGCCGCGGCGATGAAGTATTGCGAGCGAGACGAGGATCCGTCGCTCGTTGTACGCAACAGAGCTGAAAGGGGCCGCTCCGCCACCTGGACCGAAGGCGAGGTCGTTCGCCTTGTAAAACAGGCTTGGCGAGAGGGATACCGCGGTTTGGCAGCAGCTATGGCCGTGATGTGGGACACGCAGTTCTCTCCGGGAGACGTCAGATCGCTCACGGCCGGCCAAATCGCCTGTCGGGAGGTCGGCGGTATCTTTTTCACCGAGCGCGGCAAGACAGGCGCGTCGGTTGGCGGAATTCTATCGAAGCGGTCCGCCAAACTACTGGATGCCTATGTGAAGACGTTGGGCTTCGCGTTGCACGATGACGCGCCAGTGTTCCGGACCCGCGGATTGACGGCTGTTGGTGCTGGCGGCGGCCGTCCCCGTCCACCTTCGCCGTACACAAAAGACCGATTTGCCGCCGATTTCAGAGTGATTCGATCATTGACTTTCGGGGAAGGTGAAGACAGGCAGCTCCTGGACTTTCGTCGTTCCGGAGCTGTCGAAGCGATTGCCGGCGGCGCCGAAGCGGAGCAGTTGTCGCGCGCCATGGGTAACAGCCTGTCGGCTTCCAACAGCCTCTTCGAGACTTACGTGCCCGTGAAGCACGGCATTGTTCGGGAGGTGACCCAAGCCAGGAAGAAAGGTCGGCGAAAACTTCGCTCCGAGAACGAATAATGCACGAAAAGTATCAACTCGCCGGTCCGAAAAGTATCAACTTTTCAGCGCGCTTCCGCTAAGTCATTGAAAAGATGGCGGGAGTGACGGGACTCGAACCCGCGGCCTCCGGCGTGACAGGCCGGCGCTCTAACCAACTGAGCTACACCCCCGTCCCGAGGACGGGCCGGACGATTATGCCCGTCCGGATGGCGCTCATGTAGGCGATTGGCGGTCATGAAGTCAAGCGACGATCACCAAGATCTTCCTACATTTTTTCCATATCTGGCGAGAATGCCCGCCGCCCGGCGCCACGCATCTGGGGAAGCCCACGCGCCACAGGTTTGACAACTTTAGATTGCACAGACCGCATCGTGTTCAATATCAGTGGCGAGCCATGAAACCTCTTCCGACTGAAGTGCCCAGCGGGACGCATCTTCCCATGGGCGAAATGCCTGCCCCCACTCTCCCGGCCGCGCATTCTGCGGCCGCCCAGCCGCAATTCCTCCCCTTTCCACCGCTCACCGGCATCTTCGAGCAGGCCATCGAGACGTCGACTCCCCCCAAGTTCATCGGCGAGGCAGTCGAACAAAGGCTCGTCGACTATCTCAAGCTGTTCGTGGACCAAAAGCTTCATGAGATCCCAGGGTTCGAGGCAAGGGCCATCGATTCAATCCTGAACGCGTTGCAGTCTGCATCGCACCAGGCAGCGCAGCAGGACGGCGCGATTCCCCTCACCGAGCACGAGATCCAGCTCTGGCGCGCAGAGCTTGCGCCTGAACTGCAGCACTTGATGGACGTCGCCAAGACCGCAGCCCAGTCGGGCTCGCGTGCCGGCGCCACGGCGGAGCCGAGCATGGAACCGTCCCTTCCCGCAGCGCATGGCGAGGGCGGTTCGGCGGAGCACGCCGCCGCGCTCGCACTGGACGGCCACGGGCATATCGACCCAAGCCAGCAAGACTTCTCAACCCCTTTCTGAGAGGCAACGGCGCTCGCAACCCCTTTCGCCACAGCCCGCCTCGGGATCGCGGGAGAAGGGCGCAAAAGGCCGATATGGCTGTGGTGGATTTCACCGCCTGCCCGGAGGATGCCCGAGTTGCTCCCCAAAAAGGGCACGATGTCCGCCTATGGGATTATCGGGGCCTCAGCATCGAGGAGCAGCAATGGTGCTATATGGAATGCTGGCCGTGTCCGCGTCAGTGGCCCTCTATCTCGGCATCGACTGGGCCTGGGATCGGGTCAAGCGCAAGCACAACCGCCGCGCGATGCGCCGGATCGTCGAGCGGGAGGAAGCGGACGTCAGGTGAAGCTCCGGCTTGGGACCGCCGGGCCGATGCACCGCCGGGCCGATGCCCGGCGGAGACATCGTCGAGCTGCACGGGAAGCGCCGCGCTTCCTCCTACATGCGGTGTCCTATCTCTTGTGCCGACTGGTAGGGGGTCGTGCTGGTCATCAGGCCCGCTCCAACCTCCAGGATGCCGAATATCAGATGCGGCCAGAGCACCTGGTCCGCGAAACCGAAAAGCCAGGGGGATATGGCCAGAAACAGCCCGCCGACGACGTCCAGCCCGAGATGGGCCGTCATGGGGATCGCAGAGACCACGCCCAGCTCATAGTCGGTGAAGAGGCTGTAGACGATGACCCCCGCACCCAGCAGGATCGGGATCCATTGCGCTGCGCCTCCATTGGCGAAACCAAACAGCCAAGGCGACACGATCAGGACGATGCCCAGCACGTAATCCAAAGCGCCATGTATCTTTGTCGGAATAAACCGCATCTCCGCCCTCCTCGCATGAAGATCTCATCACCACCCAACCGCACTTTCGGCTCGCGGGTTCCCCTGTCGGGCGAAGCGATGTCGAGCTGAGAACGCTGCGGGCTCGGCGACGTCTCCCGGCTACTGCTCGGAGACCGGCATGCCTTCGGGCGAGACCAGATACCAGGTTCCGCCGAATTCCTGCTTGCCGTGGCCGCTCAGCTCGCTTTCCCTGCCGGTCTGGGCGCCGCCGCCTCCGGTCTTCTTCACGTAGCGATAGAGCGGCCAGCCGTTGAAGGTGAGCTGGACCGAGCCGTCCCGCCTCTCCATTCTGCCGATCAGGCTCCGGTCAACTGGGCCGTCGGTCTTCACGCCATCGTCCGCGATCACCGGCGGCCAGACTTCGGCGCAGGCGTCGTAGCAGTTCGAGACCGGCAGCTGCGTGCTCGTGCCCTGTTGGTCCGCCGTGAACAGGTAGTATTCATGCTTGCCCTCGTCGGTCAGGTGGGGGCCATATCGACCGGCGTTGAAGATTGTCATGGTGACATCCGCCTGGGCGGCCGGTGAAAGGCCAACCACGAGTGCGAGGGCCAGAAGAAATCTCCGATGTGCCATACGCGATCCGTCCATGCTGGAGCTCCGGTATCAACGTCGGCCGCGACGAAGGGTTCAGATGGCAGATCGGAAAGCGCGGGCGCGGGCGGAGAGAGTCGATCGGCCGAACACCCCGCAACCTGCGATGGCCCGCGCAGTTGATAGGGATCATTGCCGTGAGGAGGACGAGCATGACCGAACGGGCCGGCAAGCCGATGATCGCCCGCATCTGGCGGGGCCGCACCCGCCGCGAACGGGCAGACGAATACGAGGCCTACAACTACGAGGTCGGGGTCAAACCGCTGATCGAAAAGGCCCTGGGGGTGCAGTGCCTGCGGGAGGACCGGGGGGATGAGAGCGAGTTCGTCACCATCTCCTATTGGGAGAGCATCGAGGCCATGTCGCGGTTCACGGGAGGGGATCCCACCAAGATCCATCATCTCGACCGCGATGCGGAGTTCCTGATCGCGCTGCCCGAGCGGGTGCAGGTCCTGCGCATCCGGGCGAGTCACGGAAACACGGGCGCAGACGGCCGATAGCCCTACCCTGCCCCGCCAGATGCGCTGCTCTCTCCGGGCACAGGTGCCTTGCCGAGATAGACGTCGTTCAGCCCGGGATGCTCCAGCAGCTCCGGGCCGGGCGCGGACAGCACGTTGCGCCCCACCTGCAGCGCATAGGCGTAGTCGGACAGGGGCAGCGCCACCTTCACGTTCTGCTCGACCAGCAGCACGGCGATGCCTGAGCGGGCGATCGCCACGATGCGTTCGAACACGGCCGAGACGACCTGCGGGGCGAGCGCGGCCGAGGGTTCGTCCAGCAGGAGCAGGCGCGGCTTCAGGATCAGGGCGCGGGCGATGGCCAGCATTTGGCGCTCGCCGCCGGACAGCACGGAGGCCATTTTTCCGAGTCGTGGCTCGAGTTGCGGGAAGAAGCTCAGGATCCGGGCGAGCTCGTCGGCCGGCGGGGATGCCTGCATGATGCGGAAATGCTCGGCCACGGTGAGGCTCGGGAAGATGTTCTCGACCTGGGGCACGTAACCCACGCCGGCGGCGACAATCTCCTCCACCTCGCGGCCGGCGAGTTCCTGGCCGGCGAGGCGCACGCTGCCGCCGCGCGGCTTGAGCAGGCCCATGATGGCCTTGAGCACGGTGGATTTGCCGGCGCCGTTCGGGCCGATGAGCGTCACGATCTTGCCCGCATCCGCCTCCAGCGAGACCCCTTGCAGGATGTTGGTGTCGCCGTAACCGGCCACGAGATCGCGCACTTTGAGCAGGCTCATGCGGGCGCGCTCCCGAGATAGGCGCTGAGCACGCGCGGGTCGCGCTGCACCTCGCCCGGTGTTCCCTCGATCAGGATCGTGCCTTCCACCATCACGCAGATGCGGTCGCTGATCTCCATCACGGCTTCGATGTCGTGCTCGATGACGAGAACGCAGATGCCCTCGGCGCGCAAGGTCTTAAGATGCGTAAGCAGCTGGTCGCGCAAGGCGGGCGCCACGCCGGCGAAGGGCTCGTCGACCAGCAGCACGCGCGGGCCCACCATGAGGGTGCGGCCCAGCTCCAGGAGCTTCTTCTGGCCGCCGGAGAGCGCGCGGGCGGCATTGCCGGCAACTCCCGTCAGGTTCAGGCGCTCGAGCATCTCGCGGGCGCGCGCCGTCACCCGGGCCTCCGCCTGGGCAGTGCGGCGCCAGAACAGCAGCGCGGCCACGATGCCTTCGTCAGCCATGTGCGAGCCGGCCACGCGCAGATTGTCGAGTACGCTCAGATCGCCGAACTCGCGCGGCACCTGGAAGGTGCGGACAAGGCCACGCTCGGCGATGACATCGGGCCTGAGCCGGTCGATCCGCTCGCCATCGAGGCTCACGCTGCCCGCGTCCGGGCGGATGAAGCCGCTGATCACGCTGAACAGGGTGCTCTTGCCCGCCCCGTTCGGGCCGATGATGCCGGTGATGGTGCCGGGCTGCGCCGTAAGCGAGACGTCCTGCAGCACCTTGAGGCCGCCGAAGCTCTTGTGGATGCCGTCGACCTTCAGCATGGGCTAGCCGCTCCGGGTGGATGGCGGCAGCAGGCCGGAGGGCCTGAACAGCATGCACAGGACGAGCGCGGCACCGATGAGCATGAAGCGCAGGGCGCCGAGCTGCGATCCATCGAGGGCAAGGCCGAGGTCGTTGAGGAAGCGCGTGCCTTCCAGGAACAGGATGAGCAGGAAGGTACCGAGAATCGTGCCGAGATTGCTGCCGCTGCCGCCGACGATCACGGCGATCCACACGTTGAAGGTCACCTCCGGGGTGAACTGTTCCGGCGAGACGAAGGTGAGGTAATGGGCATAGAAGGCGCCGGCAAGGCCGGCAATGGCAGCGCCCAGGACCAGCGAGCGCGTCTTGAAGCTGACGATGTTCTTGCCCAGCGCCGCGGCCGCCATCTCGTTGTCGCGGATGGCGCGGAGCGCGCGGCCGAAGGGGGCACGGGTCAGTCGTTCCAGCAGCAGGAAGACGATGGCCGCGGCGATCACCAGAGCGGCGAGGATGGCGGCGCCCCGCTCCGTGGCGGGCAGTCCGGCGAACAGGCTGGGAATGCCGGGCACGCCGGAGGGCCCGCGGGTGAGCCACATCTCGTTTTCGAGCACGCTGCGCACCACCTCGCTGAAGCCGATGGCGGTTATGGCGAGGTAGTCTTCCTTGAGGGTGACGGTGAGGCGTCCGAGCGGCCAGGCCGCCAGGCCCGCCAGAAGCGCGCCCGCTGCCATGGCCAGCGGGATTGGCAGGCCGGTCAGCGATAACAGGCCCGATGTATAGGCACCGATGGCGAAGGAAGCCACATGGCCGAAATTGATGAGCCCGGTCTGGCCCCATTGCAGGTTCAGCGCCAGGCCGAGCAGCACATAGATCAGGCCGATGATGGCGATGGCGATGAGATAGCTGATCATTTCGCCACCGCCTTCGCACCGAACAGGCCTTGCGGCCGGATGAGCAGCACCAGCACGATCATGGCGAACACCGCGGCGACCCGGTAGGTGGGCAGCCAGTAGATCGCGGCAAGCTCGCCGACAATGCCGATGATGAGGGCACCGGCTAGGGTGCCCGTGACGCTGCCGACGCCGCCGAGAATGACGGCGGCGAAGGCGGGCAGCAGAAGCTGCCAGCCGAGATAAGGAGTGAGCACCGCCTTGATGCCGAGCAGGATGCCGCCGAGCCCGGCAAGGCCGGCACCGATCAGCCACATCAGGCTCACCACCCGCTCCGAGGCAACGCCTGCCACACGGGCGAGGCTCGGATTGTCCGAGACCGCGCGTAAGGACCGGCCGAATGCCGTGTAGCGCAGCGTGATATGGAGGGCGGCAAACACGGCCAGCGTCGCCAGGATGATCATCAGATCATAGGGCGAGATACGGAAGCCCGCGAAGCGATAGGCCCTGAGCAGCGGCAGGTCGAAAGCCTGCTGATTGCTGCTCCAGATGAAGGTCACGAGGTAGCGCAGGAAGAAGGATACGCCCACCGAGGCGATGATCAGGGTGATGGCGCGCTCGCTGCGCAGCCTGCGGTAGACGAGCTTGTAGGCCCCAAAGCCAGTGGCCGCGACTGCGGCGATGCCGATGAGCGCGGCAAGCGGAAACGGCGTGGCGAGGCTCGAGGCGAACAGCAGGGTCACATAGGCGCCGATGGTGGCGAGGTCCACATGCGCCACATTGACGAAGCGGGAAATCCGGAACACCAGCGACAGGCCGACCGCCACCAGCGCGATGATTGCGCCGGTGGAGATGCCATCGATCACCGTCTGGATGAACAGCTGCAAGGAGTATACTCGGCTTGATCACTGCACGGGCGCATGCGGATGCGCCAGGGTACATCCGCCGCCAAAGGCCCGGAAACATGAATTCCCGGGCCGTTCTGCTGCGACGTGCTAGCCTTTGACCGGGCCCTTGAAGTCGAGCTTGCCGTTCTCGGCAATCCAGTAGCCGAAATAGGGTTTGGCCTCGCCGGTCTCGTCGAAGTTCATGTTGCCGCCGACGCCTTCATAGTCGATCTCCTCGCCGGCGCGGATCGCATCGAGCGCTTCCTTGATGGTGTAGACCTTCTTGCCGGGCGGGCTCGCCACCGCGCGGATCTTCTTGCGGAACTCCTCGGCGACCGCGCTCTTGGCCGCTTCGATGGCGAGCGCGCAGGTCACCACCATGTCATAGCCCATGGCCGAGAATGGATTGGCGAGCACCGGCTGGCCCGTCGCCTTCTCGTAGCGCTCCTTGAACGCGGCATAGGCGGGCGAGTCGAAATTGGGCACGGCACCGATCGACACGATGCCTTCGGCCGCCTCGGCGCCCACCGCATCGACCAGAGCGGGCGAGACCGCCCAGATCGGGCCGATCCACTTGGTCGGCTCGCCAAGCGCATACCACTCCTTGAGGATGATGGTGGTGTCGGGCAGGTAGGAGCCCAGGGCGATCACCTCCGGATTGGTGGACAGGGCCTTGGTCAGCTCTGCCCGGTAGCTGGGCTGGTTGGGGTTGTAGACGATGACGTTGCAGGTTCCGCCGGCGGCTTCGAACACCCGCTTGAACTCCTCGCCGAGGGTGAGGCCGGACGGGTTGTTGAAGGCCATGAAGGAGGCGTTCTTGTAGCCCTGCTGGATGGCGTAGGTGCCCATCATCTCGCCATAGGCGAGGTTGGAGCCGGCCACGGGCCAGATCCACTCGTCCTTCTTCATGTCGCGCAGGTCGGTCGTGCCGGAGAAGTTCATGTTCACGACCTTGCTCTCCATGACGATCGGGGCGACCGCCATGGTCACGCCGCTCGACCAGGTGCCGAGCACGGTCTGTACCTGGTTGACCTCGATGAGCTTCTTGGCGGCACGCACGCCGGCATCCGGGTCGGACTGGCTGTCTTCGCTGTAGAGGCGGATCTTGCGGCCGCCGAGCAGCCCGCCAAGCTCGTTGACATCAGCGGCGGCGAATTCCATGGCCTTCTGCGCGCCCGGGCCGAAGATGCTGCCCGCGCGGGTGATCGGGCATAACGTGCCGAAGCGGATCTCCTCCGCCTCCTGCGCCACGCTGATCCTCAGGCCGCCGGCCGTCGTCGCCAACAACGCGCCGAGGCCAGCGCTCCTCTGCAACAGATCGCGCCTTGAGATTCCCATCACACCCCCTCCTTCTCCCTGGTCTTGTGACCCCTCATTGTGCGAGGAAGCGATGATAAGGGCAAGCCCGGCAGCGTCAAGTGCATACACATTTGTCTTCAAGCATCGATGCGACGGCGTCGCCGACCCGACCGCGCGACATCGCGGCGCAGCGCCTCGTCCGGCATTTGCGGGGCGGGACAAGCATGCTAGCGACGGCAGGATGATGGAAGAGATCCCGTGAAAATGCTGCAGGCAGGACGGACGCGGTGGGTGGCGGTGTGTGCTGCCTACCTGCTGCTCGTCCAGACGCTGATCACGGCCTTCGCCTTGGGCGCGGCGGCTCTGGGGGCGCCCGAGCATGTGGCGCCGATCTGTACCAGCAGCACGGGCCCGTTACCGTCTCCCGCCAACGACGACAGGTCGTGGCCGCTGCCCAGCTGCTGTCTCGCGGGCTGCGGCCTTTCGGTTACCACGGCTCCGCTGCTCTCCCCGATCGGATCCTTGGGTCGGCCGCAACAGGTTGCCGTGGGGCGGCTGAACGCTGTCGCCACCGAAATCCCGATTTCGCCGCGCGAGCGAAGTCCGGGCAGGCCGCGCGCTCCCCCGGCCGCACGCTGAGCAAAGCTGCCTTGTCACCTTCTGCCAGCAAGACGACGGGCTGCCGCTCGCCGCGGCGAGCTCGCGAAAATGGAGTTTCTATGGTGTCTGCTGTTCAAACCTTCTGCGGCCTTGCAAGGTCAACCGCCACTGCCGCCTGTCTCGCGGCGCTCACGGTGCTCGCGCCGAGCGCGAGCTGGTCCCACGAATACAAGGTCGGCCCCCTGGTGGTCGATCAGCCTTGGTCGCGCGCCACGGCCGCCAAGGTCGGGGCCGGCTACGTCACGATCCGCAACCAGGGCGAGGCTGCCGATCGCCTGGTTTCCGCCAGCGCGGAGGTCGCCACATCGGTCGAGATCCACGCGATGAGCATGAAGGACGGGGTCATGACCATGCGCGCGCTGCCGCAAGGGCTCGAAATCCCCGCCGGCCAAGACGTGGCGCTCAAGCCCGGCGGCCATCACCTGATGCTGCTGGGACTGAAGCAGCCGCTGAAGCGGGGCGAAACGTTCCCCGGCACGCTCACCTTCGAGAAGGCAGGAACCGTGGCCGTCGAGTTTTTGGTCGAGGGGCCGGGCGCTGCTGCCAGCGGCCACGATCACAAGAGCCACTGACGCGGTATCCGCGACGCGGGGCACCCCCGCGTCGCTCCAATTCGACACCGCCTCCGTCCAGAAAAAGTCCGAAGCCTGGGCCAGATTGGCTCGCCGGGGGACCTTGCCCAGTCGGCCCCGGGGATCAGCATTTGGTGGAGTTGATCGTGGATACATTGACGAGACGGACATTCTCAATCGCAGCGGCTTCAATGTTTGCGGCCGGGCTGCTCGCGCGCAACGCGCGCGGAGCTGCGGCCGCCGAATCCGACGATCCCCTGTCCCAGAAGCTAGATGACATCGAGAAGCGGCTCGGCGGGCGTCTGGGTGCGGTGGTCATCGATACCGCAACGGGGAGACAATGGTCCCGTCGCGCCAACGAGCGCTTTCCGCTCAACAGCACGTTTAAGGCATTCGCATGCGCCGCGACTCTCGCCCGCGTCGATGCCGGCGAGGAGGATCTCACCAAGTCGATCACCTTCGATGCGAAGGACCTCGTCACCTATTCTCCGGTCACGGAGAAGCGGGTCGGCGGGAAGGGCATGACACTGTTCGAACTGTGCGATGCAACCATGTCGATGAGCGACAACAGCGCTGCCAATATGGTGCTTGGCAGTTTGGGCGGCCCGCAGGGGCTTACATCCTTCATGCGGTCCATCGGGGACGACGTGACCAGGCTCGATCGCTGGGAAACCGAGCTCAACGAGGCGACCCCCGGCGATCTCCGCGACACCACGACGCCAAAGGCGATTGCGGCGAGCTTCCAAAACCTCCTTGTGGGTGACGTGCTTTCGCCGCGCTCCCGCCAGCAGCTCGAGGACTGGCTGATCGGCAACGAGGTCAGCGGTCCGATGCTTCGCGCCGGCCTGCCGGCAGGCTGGCGCATCGGCGACAGGACCGGCGCGGGGGGCCATGGCTCGCGGAGCATCGTCGCGGTGATCTGGCCGCCGCGGCGCGACCCGCAGAAGCCCGTCATCGCGGCAATCTACATGACCGAAGTCCAAGCTTCCATGCAAGACCGCAACGCGGCCTTTGCCGAGCTTGGCCGCGCCTTGGTGCAAACCCTCGGCTGATCGCATTCCGGTGATGCGCTTGGGCAAGCCCGCCCAATCACATAGGGGCGGGCTGCACCAGGGAGAACATCACCCCTTGCGGGTCCTGGCACTGGATGATCCAGCTGCCGCCCGGCACCTGCATCGGCCCGTTGAGCACCTGGCCGCCAGTCCCGGTGACGGTTTCCAGCGCCTTGCGGATGTCGGGGACGTTGAAATAGAAGCCCCAATACGGCGCCGGCATTTCCTTGAACTTGGTCATCATGCCGCCGATCGGCTGTCCCTTCCAGGCGAACAGCTGGTAGGTGCCCATCTCGCCCATGTCCATGGCGTCCCCCTTGGTCCAGCCGAACAGGTCGGCATAGAACGGGAATACCGTCTCCCAATCGCCTGCCATCAGTTCATGCCACCCGGTGTAGCCGGGCGTGCCGGGACTGGGAGCCGCCGGGTGATCACAGTCCCGCCCCTTGAACAGGGCGAAGACCGCGCCCTGCGGATCGGCGACGATCGCGAAGCGGCCCACATCCGGAATGTCCTCCGGCGCCCGATGAACCGCGCCGCCCGCATCCCCGATCCGCTTGGCGGTGGCATCCACATCATCAACCGCGATGAAGCCGATCCAGCCGGGGCGGGCACCCTCGTTGCAGGCTTCCGCCGGCATGGTCATCACACCGCCGATCGGCTCGTTGCCCGTCTTGAACTCGTTGCCCGTCTTGAATATGTGATAGCCGATCTCCGGATTGCCGAAGGGTTCGTTGCTCCAGCCAATGACCTTGCCGTAGAAACCGGCCGCCGCATCGCGGTCGGTGGTCAGGAGCTCGTACCAGACGAATTTGCCGTGCGCATCGGACATGAGTTCGCTCCCTGCGTTCTACTGCTGTTAGATTAATCCGAGACTTAGACATTCTCATGAGGCGCAGCAGCAGGCGTGCGGCTGTGCGGATTCGTATTCGTCGTGGCGCTTGACCCAGTTCATGATCGAGCTCTCGTTGCGGCCCTTCGGGACACGGTCGAGGATCATGAAGGCGGTGAGCACTTCTTCATATCCGCGCGCGTAGGTGGAGTATGTATGGAAAATGCCGCGGTGATCCCGATAAAACACGCTCAGGCCGGGCAATTCCTCGGGGATCGCGCTGTCGGCGGTGTCAAGCTCCCGGAAATTGTAGAACACTTTGCCCTTGGCCAGGTCTTCCTTCCGGAACGAGACATGGAAGTCGTAGTTGAAGTCGCTGTCATAGGAGGACACCCAGGGGAAACGCCAGCCCATGCGCTGCTTATACGCCTCGATCTGAGGCAGTGGCGCGCGGGATATGGCGACAAAGGATGCATCCGCCTGCTGAACGTGAACCAGCGCGGCGTCGATGTGATCAGCGCCGAAGGAGCAGCCTACGCAGCCCGCCTCCCAGTCGGGGCCCAGCATGAAGTGGTTGACGATGAGCTGGGTCTTGCCGTCGAACAGATCGCCCAGGCTCTTCTTGCCCGCGGGCGTGTCGAAGACATAGGCCTTCTCCACCTTCACCCAGGGCAGCGCCCGGCGTTGCTCGTTCAGTTGGTCGCGCGCCTTCGTGTGTTCTTTCTCCTTCTCGAGGAGCGCCTTGCGCGCGGCGAGCCACGCCTCGCGCGTTACGATGGGATGGTCTTGCAGCATCTCTCGCCTCCTCTCCTCAACTTTTCGCACGATCCTGCGGCTTTGCCCTTGACTTTTTGTGTTGATATCAACATTATTTGGTTATGTCAAACGCACAAACCGTCCCATTGCAGACAACGATCCACGTACGCGATACCTGCCTCTGCCTCCATGTGCAGCGCGCGGCGCGGGCGCTGGCACGGCGCTTCGACGAGGCGTTCCGCTCGCTCGACCTGACCAGCGGCCAATTCTCGTTGCTGATGTCGCTGAACCGTCCCTCGCCGCCCAAGATGCGCGAGGTGGCGAGCCTCCTCGCCATGGACCGCACCACCCTGACCGCGGCCCTAAAGCCATTGGAGCGGCGCGGCCTCGTGTCGATCGCAGTCGACCCCAAGGATCGGCGCAGCAGGCTTTTGTCGCTCACGCTGGCCGGCCATAGGTTATTGGCCGCCGCAGCCCCGATCTGGCTCCGCACCCATGCGCAGCTCGAATCTCAGCTCGCCGGCGGCGGCGACAGCCTGCGCAAGGCCCTCGGCGAGCTCTACGAGCCGGTCACCGTGGAGCCTGAATGCGCTCTGTGATAGGCTCCGGCTGCATCCAGGATCGCGTCAGGAGTTGAGGTGATGCAGGCAGCGTCGCACCCCAGGATCCGCGTCGGCATCGGCGGCTGGACCTATGAGCCGTGGCGGGGCACCTTCTATCCGGCCGACCTGCCGCAGCGGCGCGAGCTCGAATATGCCAGCCGCAAGCTCACCTCCATCGAGATCAACGGCACCTATTACGGCTCGCAGAAGCCTGAGAGCTTCCGGAAATGGCGCGATGAGGCGCCGGACGGGTTCGTGTTCTCGGTGAAGGGACCGCGCTTTGCCACGAACCGGCGGGTGCTCGCGGAGGCGGGCGAATCGATCGACCGGTTCTTCGCCAGCGGGGTGACGGAGCTCGGCGATAAGCTGGGGCCGGTCAACTGGCAGCTCCCCGCGACCAAGCGGTTCGATGCTGCAGATTTCGACGCGTTTCTCAAGCTCTTGCCGAAGGAGGTAGGCGGGGTGGCGCTCCGGCATGTGGTGGAGCTGAGGCATGACAGCTTCATGGTGCCGGAATGTGTGGATTTGCTGCGCGCTCATGACGTGGCGGTGGTGCTCACCGACCACGCCACCTATCCCAATTTCGCGGAGAGCCCGGCGTCCTTCATCTATGCGCGCCTGCAGCAGGCGTCGGAAGACGAGGCCCTCGGCTATTCTTCGGATGCTCTCGACGGCTTTGCCAAGCGCGCTGAAGCCTGGTCGGACCGCGGCCGGCGGGACGTGTTCATCTACATGATCAATGGCTTCAAGCCGAAGGCGCCGGCAGCCGCCATGGCGTTGATCGAGCGGCTTTAGCCGGCCGCCGCCGCCAGTTTTCTCTGAAGCGCAGGGCGCGGCGCCTGCGCGCCTGTCGTCTGCCCATAGCGCTCGAGCAGCGCATCGCAATAGGCCAGGTCCTCGTCGTCGAGCATGTCGGCATAGCCGCCGATCACCCCTCGACGGACCGTCATGGCCGAGTCGCTGTCGGTGCCGGACACAAACCGCGCGCCAAAACGCTTTGCAAGCTCGCCGGACCTCTCCTTTTCCTTCATCTTGGAAAATTCATACGCCGCGACCACCTGGCGGATCCGAGGTTCCGGAAGATGGCGCGCGCCGAGGAACCGTGTGACGGCCGTAAGCCCCGCCACCGGGTCGGCGCGCATGGCCTCATAACTCATCTCTAGGTAGCTCCGGTAGTTGGCGCGATCCCTCCGCACCGCTTGGTCGAAGGCCAGAATGCGCGCAAAGCCGTGGCGCTCGTCGCGAATCATGTCCTTGAGGGATCCCTGCCAACGGCCACTTGCCGTGAGGTGATGGTAGTAGGACACCATCACATCACGCGGTTCCCGCACGAGATGCAGGATACGCTGGTCATGGAGGCGCCGATTATAGGCCAACATCTGCGCGGGCGTGAGCGCAAGCCCCGGTTTCGAGGCCGCGTGCGTGAAGCGTGGATCAAGTCTGAGGTCATGCAGCATCACCCTGAGCCATGTGCGGCCTGACCTGGGATAGGACACGACCCTGAAGCGGTTTGCGAACAGCCGGCTGTTGTGGATAAGCCGCTCCAGGCTGAAGTCCTGGAGCAACAGAATGGTGTTGCCTCGTTTGTCGCGCATGGTGCCCTCCTCCGTTAACGGAGCATGCGCGGCTTTGCTTTCAGTCGTATGACACGAGTGTGCTGGCTTGCCCGAGCGATTGGCAGGCGCCGTTACAACTTCTGGTAAGTTGAATGCTTCTTACAATTTTGATTCACATTGTCGTGGCAAGCCGTTGATGCTGAGACCGTTTCGACGGGTGGGACTAAAACTTCACCGAGGCGAACAGCTTGGCGCTGGCGCCGGGCAGCAGCACCTCGTTCTTCTTGAACGAGGCGGAGTTGCGGATGCGGTCATTGAGCAAGTTGCTGCCGGTTATGCCGACAGTGACCCAAGGCGCGGTGGCGTTGCCGCCGAGCTGGCCGGTATAGCTCACCTCCACATTGAGCAGATCGTAGGCGGGCGTATCGGTCTCGAAATCGCTGGTCTGGTCTTGCTTGAAGGCGTGGAGCAGGTCGGCCCGGGCGCGCCATTGGCCATCGCTCCAGTAGAGGCCGCCGCCCAGCCGGTGCGGGGGCATGCGCGGGACATATTCGCCATTCGAGAAGGTGGCGTGGACGAAATCATACTGTCCGGCAATGCCGAAGGTGCCGCCGCCGATCTCCAGCAGATCGTATTGGGCCTTGAGCTCCACGCCATAGAACTCGGCATTGCGTTGGTCATAGACCACCTGGTCGAACTCGCCATCCGGCTCGCCGCAGGAGGCGAAGTCCTCATCACAGGTGAGACCGGTGAGCCGCTTGTAGATGAAGCCATCGAATCGGGTGTAGTAGGCGCTGGCGTCGAACCGGAAGGCGCCAAGGGCTTTGGCGAAGCCCACCTCGGCGGTTATCGCCCCCTCTTCATCGAGGTCAGGGTTGCCGATCTCGAACGTGCCGGAGGCATGGTGGGCGCCTTTGGAGAACAGCTCCGGTGCGGCCGGCGCCCGCTCCACATATTGGGCGGTCAGGCGGCCCACCACGCGGAAAGGCAGCTCATGCAGCAAGCCGATGCTGACGCTGCCGGGCAGGAAATTGCGCGTGGCCGCATGGGTTTCGAGCTCATCGGGCGGCGGCACGTAATCGGGCGGCACGATCGGCGCGCGGCCGTCCACTCGCACGCCCTCCAACCGGCCGGCCACCTGCAGCCGCGTCGCCGGCGTGAGGCTGAGCTCCTCGAAGATATAGCCGGCGATCTGCGTGGTCTCGGCGGGCGCGATGAAGGCGCGCGCCTCCCCTTTGGTCGAGAGGTTGCGATGGTCGACCTGAAGCCCCCAGGCGCCGGTCACGTCACCGAGGCCGGTTGCGAACGGCCGATGCTGCGTCTCGATGCGGCCCTCATATTCCCGGTTCTCGAAGGTGCCATGCACATGCGGCTCCTCCTGACCGTGGTCATGGTCATGATCGTGATCGTGACCATGGTCGTGACGATGGTCATCATCATGGGCCGCGTGATGGTCGTGGTCGTGATCGTGGTCATGATCATGGCCGTGATCGTGCGGCAGGCCGATCTCGTCATGGGCATAGCGCGATATGCCGAACCAGAGGCGCACCGCGTCGAGAAAGCCGCCGACCGGATAGTACTCGCCCTTCCCCGTCCATTTGAGCTGCTCCATGTCGATCTTGGTCTTGAGCTCCGCTTCTTCGCCGCCGGGAATTTCATAGATGCTGGCGAAGCGTGTGAGCGCCGAACCGATGAAGCCACGTCCGAAGAAATAGGCCATGCCGAGGGACTGGCCGTTGGTCTCGACCGCGCTGTTCTTCTGGATGCCGTCCGGCGTGTCATAGCTCTTCGCCTTGCGTCCGAAGGCATCCGCATGGATAGCGGCGGTGGTGCTGCGCTGGTCCAGCAGCAATGCGCCTTCCAGTCCCTCATCCACGCTGGAAAAGGCGCCGTTCAGCACCGCGTCGAAGGTGCCGGGCGCGATGTTCACCGGGATGCGGTTGTTGGTGGCGTTCACCACGCCGCCAATGGCCTCCGAGCCCCATCTCAGCGTCGCCGGCCCGCGGATCACCTCGATCTGCCGGGTGGCCAGCGGGTCGATCGGCACGCCGTGGTCCTCGCCGAGCGCCGAGACGTCGTGGGCGCCGATGCCGTTCTCCTGGATGCGCACGCGGTAATTGTCGAGACCACGGATGATGGGCCGGCTCGCCCCCGGCGCGAAGGTGGATGAGATGATGCCGGGCTCGGTGAACAGCACGTCGCCCAGGGTGAAGCCGGGCCGCTGCTCGATCTCCTGGGCGGTGACCACCGTCATCGGCACGAAACTCGTGAGGGGGTAGGCCTCCGGCAGCGCGGGCGCGCCCGGCGCTTCCTCCTGCTCCGCCCCCGGCCGGTCAGCTTCCGGCACGGGCATGATGGGGCTCGCGGTGGTGACCGTGATCGGCGGCAGTTCCACCACCTGCGCCGCTACCCGCCCGCCAACCGAGAACAGCGCCGCCATGGCGACGCTGCCGAGCAAAATCTGCCGAGAGAATTTCATCATGTACGCCCCCTACGCGACTCGAAACCTTAGGAGGTTGATAAATGTAATGTTATAACATATCAAGTCGGAAACACAGGTGGCGCCATTGGCGCCGGTAGCCTCATGAGGTGCTCATGTCCGACGACCGTCTGCCCGTCACCGTTCTGTCCGGCTTTCTCGGCGCGGGAAAGACCACTTTGCTCAATCACATCCTCAACAATCGGCAGCAACTGCGCGTGGCGGTGATCGTCAACGACATGAGCGAGGTGAATATCGACGCCGATCTCGTGCGCAACGGCAGCGACTTGTCGCGCACCGAGGAGCAGCTTGTGGAAATGACCAATGGCTGCATCTGCTGCACCTTGCGCGGCGACCTTCTGGCGGAGGTCAAGCGGCTCGCCGCGGAAGCGCGGTTCGACTACCTGGTGATCGAAGGCACCGGCATCGCCGAGCCGCTGCCGATTGCGGCCACGTTCGAATTCCGCGACGAGGACGGTTTCTCCCTCTCCGACATCGCGCGGCTGGACACGATGGTCACGGTGGTGGACGCGGTGAACCTGCTCGAGAGCTTCAGCAGTTTCGAGCGCCTGCGCGACCGCGGCGAGGTCGCGGGCGAGAATGACGAGCGCACCCTTGTCGATCTGCTGGTGGACCAGATCGAGTTCGCCAATGTGATCGTGCTGAACAAGGTCTCGGACGTCTCCGCAGAGGACCTGGCCAAGGTTCGCGCGATCATTCGCGGCCTCAATGCGGATGCCCGCATTCATGAGACGGACTTTTCTCGCGTACCGCTCATGTCGGTGCTGAATACCGGCCTCTTCGACTATGAGGAGGCGCAACAGCATCCCACCTGGTTCAAGGAACTCCATGGCTTTGCCGAGCACACGCCGGAGACCGAGGAATACGGCATATCGAGCTTCGTCTATCGGGCGCGGCGGCCGTTCCATCCCGCGAAGTTCGCCGCGTTCCTGAAGCAGACATGGCCCGGGCTGATCCGCGCCAAGGGCCATTTCTGGATCGCCACCCGCCCCGCCTGGGTCGCGGAGCTCAGCATTGCCGGGGCCATCTGCCGCACGGAGCCCATGGGCCGGTGGTGGAGTGCCGTGCCCAGGGAGCGCTGGCCCGACCATCCAGAATGGCGGGCGACATTGCGCAAGCATTGGGTGCCCGGCTGGGGCGACCGGCGGCAGGAGCTCGTGTTCATCGGGCAAGGTATGGACGAGGCCGCCATCCGGGCCGCCCTCGACGAGTGCCTGGTCGGCCCGGTCACGCGGGGAACGGTGGATTTCGCCCGCTACAGGCACCTGCCGGACCCGTTCCCGCACTGGGGGCCGGCGGACGCGGCCTGATAGTGGGCATGGGCCGCGGCATCCCGCCCTTCCCCTTGAGATTGCCGCGGCAGAGGAGTATGAGGAAGGTGAAATGTTATATCATAGCGAAAAGACGGCGCGGGTTTCGGCTCTGCGCAGCTCCATCTGGGACCGTCTGCTGGTCGCAGCGGCGGCAAGCCTTGCGTCCTGGGCGCTGATCGCCTGGGCGTTGGATTGGTGGTGACATGGCCGGGCCCGCACTCAAGCTCGTGGATGTGACCCTCGCCTATGGCCGCCAGCCGGCGGTGCGCGGGGTCACGGGCACGTTCGCCCCGGGGTCGCTCACCGCGGTGGTCGGTCCGAACGGCGCCGGCAAGTCCACCTTGCTCAAGGGCATCATCGGTTCGCTTCGGCCCATCAAGGGGCGCATCGAGATCGAGGGCGTGAAGCGCCGCGAGATCGCCTATCTCCCGCAATCGGCCGATATCGACCGCAGCTTCCCGATCACCGTGCTCGACCTGGTCGCCCTGGGCACCTGGTCGGTCGCCGGCATGTTCCGGCGCATTGCCGGCCGCGAGATGGAACGGGTGATGCAGGCGATCCAGGCGGTGGGGCTCGACGGGCTGCAGCACCGGACCATCGGCACTCTGTCGGGCGGCCAGCTGCAGCGCGCCCTGTTCGCGCGCATGCTGCTGCAGGATGCCAAGCTGTTGCTGCTGGACGAGCCATTCACCGCCATCGACAGCAAGACCACGGCCGATCTGCTCGACCTGATCCATCGCTGGCACGGAGAGCAGCGCACGGTGATTGCGGTGCTGCACGACTTGGACCTGGTCCGCGAGCATTTCCCGGAAGCGCTGCTTTTGGCGCGCGATCCGGTCGACTGGGCTGATACCCCGAAGGTGCTCACCCCGGAGAACCTCCTGAGCGCACGGCGCATGTGCGAAGCGTGGGAGGAGGAAGTCTCCGCAAGCCTGCGCAAGGTGGCGTGATGAGCCTCGCGGGCCTGCTGCTCGACCCGTTTCTCGATTACGGCTTCATGCGCCGGGCGCTGGCCGGCTGCGTGGCCTTGAGCCTGGGTTCGGCGCCCATTGGCGTGCTGCTGGTGTTGCGCCGCATGAGCCTGATCGGCGATGCCATGGCGCATGCGATCCTGCCCGGCGCGGCGGTCGGGTTCCTGGTGGCGGGGCTTTCGCTTTTCGCCATGACCCTTGGCGGGCTCATCACCGGCATCGCGGTGGCGTTGCTGTCGGGCCTCGTTTCGCGCTTCACCCTGATCCGCGAGGATGCGAGCTTTGCGGCCTTCTACCTCGTGTCGCTCGGGGTGGGCGTGCTGCTGGTCTCGATCCGCGGCTCGAATGTGGACCTGCTGCATGTGCTGTTCGGCACGGTTCTGGCACTGGATGACCCGGCCCTGATCCTGATCGGCGGCATCTCCACGGCGACGCTGGTCAGCCTTGCGGTGATCTACCGCCCACTCATCGTGGAATGCCTCGACCCTGGCTTCTTGCGCGTGGTCGGCGGGGGCGGGCTGGTGATCCACGCCGTCTTCCTGACCCTCGTGGTGCTCAACCTGGTCGGCGGCTTCCATGCCCTCGGCACTCTCATGGTGGTCGGGTTGATGATGCTGCCGGCGGCGGCGGCGCGGTTCTGGGCGGAGACGGTCATCGGCCAGATGCTGGTGGCGGTCGTCATCGCGCTTCTCTCGAGCATGGCCGGCCTCCTGCTCTCCTATCACTACAGCCTGCCGGCTTCGCCCTCCATCATCCTGATTGCCGGGGGGTTCTATCTCGGCTCCATCCTTCTCGGGCGCTACGGCAGCCTCGCGGCATCCGCCTGGCGGCTGGCCCGCGCGCCCCGCCTAGCATGAGGAAACAGACCATGCTGACAAGACGTACCCTCCTGGCCGCTGCTGCCCTGCTGCCGATGCTTGCCGCCGGTGCCCCAGCGCTCGCTGATGATGCGCCGCTGCCGGTGGTCGCCAGCTTCTCCATTCTTGGCGACATCGCCCGGGAGATCGGCGGCGACCACGTCGCGGTCAAGACCCTGGTGGGCCCCAATGGCGACGCGCATGTCTACGAGCCGACCCCGGCCGATGCCAAGGCCGTGGGCGCGGCCAAGGTGCTGATCGTCAACGGCCTCGACTTCGAGTCCTGGCTGCCGCGGCTGACCAAATCGTCCGGCTTCAAGGGCATGGAGGTCGTCGCATCCAACGGCATCGCCCCGCGTCGGTTTGCGGCGGATGACGACGACGGTCACCACCATGATCATGACCACGATCATGATCATGACGATGCAGCGCAGAAGGCCACCGGCGCCAAGCAGGCCCATGCCGAAGCCGACGATGATCATGACGAGGGGCATGATCACCATCATCACCACGGCGATATCGACCCGCACGCCTGGCAGGACCTTGCCAATGGGGTGATCTATGCCCGGAACATCGCCGCGGCGCTGGAAAAGGCCGATCCGGCCAATGGGGAGACCTATCGGCGGAACGCCGAGGCCTATGTCAGCACGCTGCAGGCCCTCGATGCGCGGCTGAAGAAGCAATTCGCCGCCATTCCCGAAGCCGAGCGGCGGGTGGTCACCTCCCACGACGCGTTCGGCTATTTCGGGCGGGCCTATGGCATCAGCTTCATCGCCCCGGTTGGCATGTCCACCGAGGCGGAGCCCTCGGCCGCCGACATCGCCCGCATCATCGACCAGATCAAGCGCGACAATATCCGCGCGGTGTTCGTCGAAAACATCACCAATACCCGGCTGATCGACCAGATCGTGCGGGAAACCGGTGCCAAGGTCGGCGGCAATCTCTATTCCGACGCCTTGTCGGATGAAGACGGCCCTGCCCCAACTTACGTCAAGATGTTCGAGTATAATGCCTCTGAATTGCTCAAGGCTCTTCCCGGCAGCTGACGCAAGAATCGCATGCTTAGACTGATCGCCTCGGCCCTTCTGCTGCTCGCCACCATTTTCCTGGTGCATCCCAGCACCCCCGCCGCAGCCGGCGATGGCGCCGGCGCGCATCCGCTGCGGCCGGGGCAATTGGCGGCGCCGCCATCCGCGACCGATGATCCCTCCGTTCGCCAGCTCGGCACCTTCCAGCGGGCGGAGATCTGGCTGCGCAAGACCCAGCAGAGCTTCTACCGCGACATGACGGAGGCGCTGAAGGTGCTGCGCGAGCGATGGAGCTTTGCCGCCGGCTGGAGCCTCGCCCTGGTGAGCTTCCTCTATGGCGTGTTCCATGCGGCCGGGCCAGGCCATGGCAAGGCGGTGATCTCCGCCTATCTCTTGGCCAACGAGCGGCAGCTCAAGCGCGGCATTCAGCTCGCGTTCCTGAGCTCGCTGTTCCAGGCGCTGTCCGCGATCATCCTGGTCAGCGGCGTGCTGCTCTTCGCGCGCGCGGCCTTCGGTACCGCCCGCGTCATGAGCCACTACATGGAGCTTGCCAGCTACTTGCTGATCGCCGCCATGGGCGCGGTGATGCTGTGGCGGGCGGTGAAGGGCTTGCTGCCTTCCCCCCAACCCGCCCTGGCGGCGGCGGGCGCCGGCGGGCGCATGCCGGCCGCCGCGCTGGACCATGATCACCACCACCAGCATGACCACCAGCATCAGCACGGGCCCGATTGCGGCTGTGGCCACAGCCACATGCCTGGGCCGACCGAGACCGAGGGCGACTGGTCGCTCAAGCGCGCTCTCGCCATCAGCCTGGCGGTGGGCATCCGCCCCTGCTCCGGTGCGCTGATCGTGCTGCTGTTCGCCAGCAGCGTGGGCATTTACCTCGTGGGGATCGGTGCGACCTTCGCCATGGCCCTGGGCACGGCGATCACCGTGTCGGCCATCGCCTTGCTGGCGGTCTCGTCCCGCGGCCTTGCGCTGCGGCTGGCAGGCGGTTCCGACAGGATCTACCGGGCGGTGAGCTCCGGCCTCGCGGTGCTGGGCGGGCTTGCCCTGATCACGCTCGGCCTGATGCTGTTCGAAGTCACCGTGACGACGCCGGCCAACCCGCTGCTCTGAGCTGCGGCATCAGGGTGTTTACGCGCCCTCAAATCCTTTCGTCATCACCGGCCTTGAGCCGGTGATCCAGGGCCACAAGGAGAACGCCAGCGCCATGACGCGGCGCTCCTGCCTCAAGCCGCCTCGCTCTTGCCGCCTGCGTCATAGCGACGGCGGGCCGCCTCGATTTTCGGCTGGTTCTCCAAAGCCCAACGGGTTAGCGCGCCGACCGGCTCCAGCAGATCCCGGCCGAGCGGCGTCAAGGCATAATCGACCCGTGGGGGTATGCTCGGGTAGACCTCCCGGGTGATCAGGCCGTCGCGCTCCAGCCCGCGCAGGGTGAGCGTGAGCATGCGCTGGGAAATGCCCCCGATCCTGCGGCGCAGCTCGTTGAAGCGCACGGGGCCGTCGCCCAGGTGGTTCACCACCAGCACCGACCATTTATCGCCGATCCGGTTCAGCACATCGCTGATGGCATGGCAGCTGTCGGGCAAATGCATGTTCCTGCGTGTCATGAATGTGCCTTCTTGCGCAGTTTACGAGCAGTTCCTTATTTAGCCCGAGGCACAAAACTTTACCAGGAGATCATCCCGCCATGACCAGAATTGCGGTGTTTGTCGGAAGCCTGAGGAAGGACTCGATCAACAAGAAGTTCGCCCTTGCGCTGGCCAAGCTGGCCAGGCCTTCGCTCGACTTCCGCTTCGTGGACTTGAGCGAAATCCCCATGTTCAACGAGGACATCGAGCAGAACCCGCCGCAGTCGGTCATCACCCTGCGCGAGGAGATCAGGGCGGCGGACGGGGTGCTGTTCGTCACGCCCGAATATAACAGGTCGTTTCCCGCACTGCTGAAGAACGCCATCGACTGGGGCAGCCGCCCCTACGGCCACAACTCGTGGTCCGGCAAGCCGGGCTCGGTCGTCGGCACGAGCATGTCGCCCATCGGCACGGCGGCCGCACAGGCGCAGCTCAGCCATGTCCTGCGCATCCTGGGCGTACACCTGCTCGGCCAGCCGGAGGTCTATCTCACCTATTCGGAAGGGCTGTTCGATGCGGATCACGACGTGACCAAGGAAGACACGCGTGCGTTTCTGGAAAAATATTTGAAGCGGTTCGAGTCCTGGATCGAACGATTCAGGAAATAGTGGACGAACGCAACCAAGCTCTGGGTGCTGCGTCGAGCCCGCCCCGTCATGCCGGCCGCGCCTAGGCGCCGAGCCGGTGGAGGAGGCCCCTGCCCATTACATTCCCTCCCCTCGTAAGGGGAGGGAAGCCAAAAGCAGGCATCGCCGCCCTCGGCCCTGGATTGCCGCGTCAAGCGCGGCAATGACTTAAGTAGCTGAAATTCCTATACATCGTCATGCCCCGGCTCGACCGGGGCATCCAGGGCCACACGGCACAAGCTTCCTCCTGGAGCCCTGGATTGCCGCGTCGAGCGCGGCAATGACGAGAGTGGCGTATTGAGACGCACTGCCATGCTGCGCTAGAACGAAACGACACCAAACAGCATCAGCAGAATGACAATACCGAGAGGAACGCCCAGCCACCACAGTATAATCGGCATTTTTACCTCCTCTACACCTTCGCAACCTCCGAAGGTACAATGCCGATGCCGGGAGCGCGTTCCCAAGAACCCTTTACGCCCCAGTTTCGAGGGCCTTTCGCAAGAGCGACGCCAGTTCGTTCCTGGCCTTGACCTCGACCCCACCCAAGCCCAGCCACTGGCGCATCCGCCCGAGCTCTTCGCCCAGCCCCGCAGCGACCTCCTCCTGGTCCATCTTGGGCTCGACATGCAGACCCTGCACCAGGAGCTGCCCCGCAGGCCGGTCGGCTTTCAGATCGACCCGTGCCGTCAAGCGGTCGTTCATCAGGAAGGGCAGCACGTAGTAGCCGTGGATGCGCTTGTGGGCGGGGGTGTAGAGCTCCAGGCGGTAGCGGAAATCGAACAGGCGCTCGGTCCGGTGGCGCTCCCAGACGAGCGGATCGAATGGGGTGAGCAGCGCCTGCGCCGACACCCGCCGGGGCAGGCGCGCCTGTGCGTCGAGGAACGCCGGCTGCCGCCAGCCCTCGACCGTCACCGGCACGAGGGCGCCCTCCTCCACCAGTTCGTGCAGGGCCTGGCGCGCCGGCTCCACATCCAGGCGGAAATAATCGCGCAGATCCCGCTCGGTGCCGAGCCCTAGGGCACGCGCCGCAAGACGCAGCAATGCGCGGTGCGCCTCGTCCATGGACGGCGTCGGCAGGTTCAAGATGTCCGATGGGATCACCCGCTCGGTCAGGTCATAGATCCGCTCGAAGCTGCGGCGCGTCTTCGTGGTGATCTCGCCCGCCCAGAACAGGAATTCGAGGGCGCGCTTTCCCTCGCTCCAGCCCCACCAGCCGCCCTCCCCGCGCGATCCGCTCGCCAATTCGCCGGCCGCGAGAGGCCCTCGCGCTGCCACCTCCGCCTTCACTTCGGCGATATAGCTCCGCCGTTCCTCTGCGAAGCGGGCGAGCCCGCCATAGATCCCTTTTCCTTCCGCCGCCAGCCGCATGCGCCAGCGCAGGAGCGGGTGGAGGGAGAGCGGGATGAGCGAGGCCTCGTGGCCCCAATATTCGAAAAGCGCACGGCGGCGGCCATAGGCGAGATCGTCCAGCAGCATCGTGTCATAGGCGCCCAGACGCGAAAAGGCCGGCAGGTAATGGGAGCGCACCAGCACGTTGACGCTGTCGATCTGGAAGAGGCCCAAGGCATCCAGCGTCTTGGAGAGGTCGCGCCGCGTGATCGGGCGGTCGGGCCGCGGCCGGCCAAAGGCCTGGGCGGCCAGCGCGATGCGCCGCGCCTGCCCGAGGCTCAGGCTGTCACGAATAATGATCGAGGATTTCTGCAGCATGGTACGGGAACCAGCATGGCTGATCCCCGTGCGCCGTCAAGCCCGGCGATTACTGTGCGGGGTGCAGGGTGAGGGACGTGATGCCGGCGGCGACGTTGAGCCCGGTCTGCGCCTGCACGCTGACCGGCTGCAGCGTGATCGAATCGTTCGAACCGCCCACCAGCACGTTGGCGCCGAGGCCGACACCGGCAGTCGCCTGTCCGGAGACGCCGCCATAGCTTCCCGCCAGGGCGCCCGGGCCCGGATTGCGGGTCGGCGCGAACACGCCCCAGGCGATGATCGACTCGCCGGTGAAGCCGAGATCGATACCGAATTTGTCGATCGTGCCGGTATAGACCTCGCGGTAGCCCGGTCCATCGAACGTGCAGGTCAAGGCCTTGGAAGAGCCGAAGATGAAACCGGCGCCACCCGCGACGTTGCACGTGAGCATGCCGCTTTCGACACGGCCCTGCGCCTCAGCCCCATGGCCGGCAAGCAGCAGCGGCAGGGTGAGGGCAGCGGCAAGGGTACACTTCCGGATCATTGTCATCAGTCAACTCCCGATAACGAGCCAAAGCGGCAACATTGCCGCTTCGCGGATGAATAAGCACAAGCTTGAATAAGGTCCACCTCTTCGGCGCTTAAACGTTGCTTCTGCGAAATGGTTGCGTCAGGCAGAGTTAACAACTTGCGCGTTGAGTGGGCAAATGCCTCGAATTTGACAACTTCAGGTTGCATGTGCGCGTACTGAATCGTTTGTAAGTCGGAGGTGCACGTGTCTCAATGCGACAACAGCAGCGACAGCATTCGGCAGCTCGCCGAGGCGATCAGAGCGAAGTCGGGATGTCCGACGGCCAAGCCGGCCGTTCCCGTCCTTCCTGGCGGTGCTACGGCGACATTCGTCAATGACGGCCATATCATTGCGGCGCAGCGGGGCGATGTCGGATCACAGCATTGGGTGGATGTCACCCGCAAGCTCGGCACGGTGATCCTGCCCAACGCGGATCTGAAGGACTTCAGCCTGCCCAGGTTCACTGCCGATACCATCACGGTCACAGGCAAGGCTGCAGGTCAGCCGGTGGCGGTCACTTTCCAGCACGACAGCGATCGGCTGGATTTTGTCCGGGTCGCAGACACCGGCAGGCATGCGGTCGCCATCACCGATTATGATCGGGATATTCGCGAAGTGACCCCGCAGGATCTGCAGAAGTTCGTCGGCACGGGCGAGCTTCCGAACGACCCCGATCACGACCACGCTCTGCATGCCCAGGTCAGCTACGCCAGCGGCGCTCATTTCGTGACAGGCTGAGGGGGTGGGCTCTCGGCCGCTATGGACAGCGGCCCTGCCCCGCTGCTAACCAGGATGGACCGGGTTGAGCCCGGTCCATCCCAGGGAGGCAGCCACGCATACCGAAACGCCACCCGTTGTCCGCCTGGCGGACTATGAGCCGCCGCGTTACCTGGTGGAGCGCGTCTCGCTTGGCATCAGCCTCCATCCGCGGGAGACGCGCGTCCATTCCCGCCTGGACATCCGGCCCAATCCGGCGGCCGGCCCCGAGGCGGGTCCGCTCGCGCTCGATGGCGAGAGGCTCGTCCTGCATGCGGTCACCCTCGACGGGCAGCCGCTCGGTCCGGGCCAATACAGCCTGACCGACGAGCGGCTGGTGATCCATGAGCCGCCCTCCCGCCCGTTCACGCTGGAGATCGAGACCAGTTGCGATCCGGACGCCAATACCGAGCTCTCCGGGCTCTACCGGTCGAACGGCGTCTATTGCACCCAATGCGAGGCGGAGGGCTTCCGCCGCATCACCTACTATATCGACCGGCCGGACGTGCTCGCGACCTTCACCACGCGGATCGAGGCTGCGGCTGCGGATGCGCCCGTGCTGCTGTCCAACGGCAATCCCGTGGAGGCTGGCGCTCTCGACGACGGCCGGCACTATGCCGTCTGGCACGACCCCTTTCCCAAGCCCAGCTATCTCTTCGCCCTCGTAGCCGGCGACCTCGCCCAGGTGGAGGACCGTTTCATCACCGCCTCCGGCCGCGAGGTGAGCTTGCGCATCTATGTGGAGCCGGGGAAGGAGGACCGCTGCGGCTGGGCGATGGACAGTCTCAAGCGGGCCATGCGCTGGGACGAAGAGGCTTTCGGGCGCGAATACGATCTGGACGTGTTCATGATCGTGGCCGTGCCGGACTTCAATATGGGGGCGATGGAGAACAAGGGGCTCAACGTCTTCAACGACAAGTACATCCTGGCGCGGCCCGATACGGCGACGGACGCGGATTATGCCCATATCGAAAGCATCATCGCCCATGAGTATTTCCACAATTGGACCGGCAACAGAGTCACTTGCCGTGACTGGTTCCAGCTCTGTCTGAAGGAGGGCCTGACGGTCTTCCGCGACCAGGAATTCACCATTGCGACCCGCTCGGGCACGGCCAAGCGCATTGCGGATGTGCGTCTGCTGCGCAACCAGCAGTTCCCGGAGGATGCGGGGCCGCTCGCCCATCCGGTGCGGCCGTCGCAATATATGGAGATCAACAACTTCTATACGGCCACGGTCTACGAGAAGGGCGCCGAGATCGTGCGCATGATGCGCAATCTGATCGGGGCGGACGCCTTCCGCCGCGGCATGGATCTCTATTTCGACCGCCATGATGGCCAGGCGGCCACGGTCGAGCAGTTTCTGGCTTGCATGGAGGAGGCTTCCGGCCGCAACCTCCAGCAGTTCATGACATGGTATGAGCAGGCCGGCACGCCCCACGTCACCATCGCGACGCGGTTCGAGCCTGCGGCAGGCCGGCTTTCGATCCAGGCTGCGCAGGTGACCCCGCCGACCCCCGGCCAGGGCGACAAGCAGCCGCTGCTGATCCCCCTCGCCTTCGGCCTCGTGGGCGCCGGTGGCAGGGACCTGCCGCTTCAGGGCGCGACCGCGGGCGCCGAGGCCGGGGTGCTCGAACTTGCCGAGCCGCAGCAGAGTTGGACCTTCAAGGGATTGGACGAGCGGCCGGTCTTGTCCGTCAACCGCGGCTTCTCCGCGCCGGTGCGGGTGAAGACGGACCTCTCGGACGCCGACTGGCTGTTCCTGATGGGCCATGATCCCGACGAGTTCAACCGCTGGGAAGCGGGCCAGATCTATGCGAAGCGCCTGCTGATAGCGCTCGCGCAGGCCTGCATCGAAGGCCGGCGGCTGTGGGACGCGCCGGACTATGCGGAGGCGCTGCGGCGGTCGCTGCGCGACCAGTCGCTCACGCCGGCCCTGCAGGCGGAGCTTCTGACCCTGCCGAGCGAGGCCGACCTTGCCAGCGAGATCGGCCGCAATGTCGAGCCGGTGGCCATTCACGCTGCCCGCCAGCATCTCGGCGGCTTCATCGGGCGAACCCTCGGCGAGGATCTGCGCGAGGCCTATGAGCAGGGCGACGTTCCCGGCCCCTATTCTCCCGATCCGGACAGCGCCGGGCGGCGCAGCCTCAGGGCGGCGGCGCTCACCCTGCTCGCGGCGGGAGATCCTGCCTCCGGCGCGGCGCTGGCGCTCGGCCAGTTCGAGGCGGGGCGCAACATGACCGAGATCTTCTCGGCGCTCGCGGTGCTGGCGCGTCTCGACCGGCCGGAGCGGGAGCACGCGCTTGCCGCGTTCTATGATCGTGCGGCGGATGACCACCTGCTTGTGGACAAGTGGCTCAGCTTGCACGCGCTCGGGCCGTTTCCGTCGACCCCGCACCGGGTGCGGGCGCTGATGGACCACTCTGCCTTCTCGCTGCGCAAGCCGAACAAGGTGCGGGCGCTCATCGGCACGTTTGCCGGGTCCAATCCGGTGGCGTTCAACGACCGCTCGGGCGAGGGCTATCAGCTTCTCGCCGACGTGCTGCTGGCGCTCGACCCGATCAACCCGCAGGTGGCCGCGCGCTTGGCGGGCAATTTCAAGAGCTGGCGCATGCTCGAGCCGCAACGGCAGGCGCTGGCCGGCCGCGAGATCGCCCGGGTGCAGGCCGCACCGGCTCTATCGCGGGACCTCACCGAGATCATCTCGATGATCGCCAAATAGGCCGGGCGGAGATCCGGGGCGGGGATCCCCGCCTTGCTTTCCCTCCCAACCACCTCCGTCATTGCCGCGCTTGACGGCAATCCAGGGGCCAAGGAGGAAAGCTTGTGCCGTGTGGCCCTGGATGCCGGCTCAAGGCCGGCATGACGGCTTTCAGCAATCTCAGCCACCTCCGTCATTGCCGCGCTTGACGCGGCAATCCAGGGGCCAAGGGCGACGATGCCCGCCTTTGCCTTCCCTTTGAGGCGGGATGCGTGGTTATGTGATCGAAAGCTGCAATTCAAGGTTGCGGCAAGAGATCCTAATCCCCAGATCTTTCTCGTCCGCCGAATGCCGGCATCGCGCGCGAACCCAGGCAAGGGCAATGTCAAGCCCATGTTTGCGCGGCTGGTTCGCGGACCGAGACTGGACAAATCAGCTGCCTTTCGAATCAATAGGACGAGTGATTCGCAAGGTGGGCGCTCGAGGCATAAGGGGCTGCTCGGGACGGCTGTGAGGATCCGATTTGGCTAGGGCGCATATAGGGGAGCTGTTCGTAAAGGAGCGCGCTCTGCGCTTTCCTTTCGTCGCAAACCGGTGGACCGGCCTCGCCATTTCGGAAGGTGCCCTGCGGCTGCTGGTGACCAGCCTCATCGCGCTGTTCATGATCACCCTGGCCGGTGCGATCGCGGTTCACCTGCTGGATGCCCGCGACACGGTGATCGCCGAGCACAAGCGAGTGTCGGTGCTGCAGGCCGACCTGATCCATTCCCTGCTCCAGCCTGCGCTGCAGGAGGAGCTGAACAAGACCGGCATGCCCCGCCGGCTGGGCGACAGCGATCTCAAGCGCTACCTTGCCCAGCATGCCACCACCGAGGGCCGCGTCTTCGCGCTCGCCACCGGTGCGGGGGAGATCATCGCGGTCTCACCGGAGCTTGGCACGCTGAAGGGCCGGCAGCTCGGCGATCTCTTCCCGCGCTCCGTTCTGTACGAGACCGGCAATCTCGGCGACGACATGGTGCCGGTCGACCTGCCGGGCGGGGACAAGGTGTTCGTCACGCTGCGCGATCTCGACCCGTTCCCGGCGGTGGTCGCGGTGATCCAGTCGCAGGAGGCAATGCTGGCGGGCTGGCGCTCGAGCGCTCTGCGGCTGATCTCCCTGTTCATCGCCACGGCCTCCGTGGTGGCGCTGATCGGAGCGGCGTTCCATTGGCAATCGGCGCGGGCGGCTGAGGCGGATTCGACGCTCGCGATCGCCACCGAGCGGCTCGACAAGGCCCTGGACCGGGCCCGCTGCGGGTTGTGGGACTGGGACATTGCCCGCGGCCACATCTTCTGGTCGCAATCCATGTTCGACATTCTCGGGCTCGAGCCGCGCGGCGACCTCCTGTCCTATGCGGTCGTCGCCGATCTCCTGCATCCCGACGACAAGCAGATGGACCGGCTGGTGGACGATCTGTTGAGCTCGGGCCGCAAGGCGGTGGACCAGGAATTCCGCATGCGCCATGCGGACGGGCATTGGGTATGGCTCAGGGTGCGGGCGGAGCTTGCCAGCGCCCCCGGCGAGGTCGGCCCGCATCTCATCGGCATCGCCATCGACATCACCGAGCAGAAGCTGGCGGACAAGGCCAACCAGGAGGCCGAGCTGCGCCTGCGTGATGCGATCGAGAACATCTCGGAAGCCTTCGTGCTGTGGGATGCGGACAACCGGCTGGTGATGTGCAACAGCAAGTATCAGCAGTTCCACAACCTGCCGGCCAGCGTCTGCGTGGCGGGCACCCCGTATGAGATGGTGGCGAAGGCGGCCAAGCAGCCGGTGGTGCGCCAGCGCCTGCCGGTGGGAAATATCGACCCCGCCGAAGGCAGCACGTTCGAAGTGCAGCTGGAGGACAGCCGCTGGCTGCAGATCAACGAGCGGCGGACCAAGGATGGCGGGTTCGTCTCGGTCGGCACCGACATCAGCTCCCTCAAGCAGCACGAGGAGCGGCTGATGGACTCCGAGCGCGAGCTGATGAACACGGTGCGCGACCTGCAGAAGTCGCGCCTGACGCTGGAGCAGCAGTCGCAGCGTTTGGCGGAACTTGCGGAGAAATACGCCCAGGAGAAGGCCCGGGCCGAAGCCGCCAACCGGTCGAAATCCGAATTCCTGGCCAATATGAGCCACGAGCTGCGCACGCCGCTCAACGCCATCATCGGCTTCAGCGAAGTGATGGAGCGGCAGATGCTGGGGCCGATCGGCACGCAGCGCTATACGGAATATGCCACCGACATCCACCGCAGCGGGCAGTATCTGCTCGATGTGATCAGCGACATTCTCGACATGTCCAAGATCGAAGCGGGCCGCATGCAGCTCGAGATCAAGGCCTGCGACGTGGTGGACATTCTGGAGGAGTCGCTGCGCATCGTTTCGACCCGGGCGGCCGAGGAAAAGATCTCGATCGTCCGCAGCCTGCCCGAGCGGCTGCCCGCGCAATGCGACAAGCGCGCGATCAAGCAGGTGGCCATCAACCTCCTGGCCAATGCGGTCAAGTTCACGCCGTCCGGCGGCTGCATCACCATCCGGGCGGAGGAGCGCGACGGGCAGATTGCCGTCGTCATCGCCGATAGCGGCATCGGCATCCCGCAGAATGCGATCGAGAAGCTCGGGCGGCCGTTCGAGCAGGTGGAAAATCAGCTCACCAAGACGAAGAGCGGGTCCGGGCTGGGGCTCGCCATCTCGAAATCGCTGGTGGAGCTGCATGGCGGCGCCCTCAGGATCGACAGCATCGAGGGGCGCGGCACGACCGTCACCGTGCTGTTGCCCAAGACTGCCAAGCAGCAGAATTTGGCGCGGCAGCCTCAGGAAAACGTCGCCTGACCATTCTTGCTGCAGCATTTTCGAGTAAGCGGATTCCGCCGGGCTTCGGGCACGACGATTCAAGAAAGCACTTGCCGTGTTGCCCTGGATGCCGGCTCAAGGCCGGCATGACGGTTCCCAACAATTTCAATAACATGGCGTCATTGCCGGGCCTGACCCGGCAATCCAGGGGCCAAAGAGAAAGCATCTAACGTGCCGCCCAAGCTGACCTCTCAACAGGCCCTAAACGTCCCCCACCAGCCGGATGAACTGGCGCCGCACGTCTGCTTGCAGCTCGGGAAGATAGCCGTCCAGGGTGCGGAAGTCCGGCAGCTCGCCGGCCCGCGCCAATAGCCGCTTCAGCCCCTCCGGCGCGGTCTGCGCCTCGAACCGGCCGGTCACGCATACTCTGAGCAGCTGGGTCAAGCGCTGGTAGAAGCGGTTGGCACCGGAGAGAACGCGCTCCGCCTCGGGGTCGATCAGGCCGTCGGCGGCCAGCTTGGCGAGCGCCGCCTGGGTGTTCTGGTCCAGGATGGCCGGATCGTCCGCGGCATGGACGAGCTGGAGATACTGGGCGATGAACTCGATATCCACGAGCCCGCCCGGCGTCTGCTTGAGGTCCCAGGCCCCGCCCCTGCCGAACTCCGCCTCGAGACGGCGACGCATGTCGCGCACGTCGGCGCGCAGCGCTTGCGGATCGCGCTTGCTGGCCAGCGCCTGGCGGACCGCCCTTTCGATCCGTGCCTTGAGCCTGGGCGTGCCGTGGATCACGCGCGCCCTGGTCAGGGCCATGCGCTCCCAAGTCCACGCCTCGCCCTGCTGATAGGTCTCGAAGCGCTGGATATGGGTGGCGACGGGCCCGGCATTGCCGGAGGGGCGCAGGCGCATGTCCACCGCATAGAGCACCCCCTCGGCACTCGGGGCCGAGAGGGCGGCGATCAGCCGTTGCGACAGCCGCGCATAGTACTGGGCCGGCGTGAGCGGCTTGGGCCCGTCCGACTGGTCCACCCCCTCGTCCATGTCGTAGATCAGGATCATGTCGAGGTCGGACGTGGCGGTCATCTCCCGGCCGCCCCATTTGCCCATCGCGATGAGCGCCACCTCGCCGCCGGAAATGCGGCCGTGGCGGCGGGCCAGATCCTCCGCGGATGCGGCAAGCAGCCGGTCCACCAGGATGTCCGCAAGGCGGGCATAGGCGCTGCCGGCTTCCTCCACGTTCACCGAGTCCGCCAGGATGCGCACGCCGATGCGGAACAGCTGCTCGTTGCCGACGGCGCGGGCCTGGTCGAGAAACTCCTCATAGCTGCGGGCGCCGCCCAAGGCTGCATCCACCAGCTGCCGCAATTCCTGTTCGCCCGGCAGCGGGCCGAAGAAGCCGGGGTCGAGCACCGCGTCGAATGTCCGCGGCCGATGGCTGAGAATGGCCGCAAGCCGCGGGGCGGTGCCCATGATGTCGGCGATCAGGTTCAGAAGATGAGGATTGGCCCACAGCAGCGAGAAGAGCTGCACGCCGGCAGGGAGCCCGGCGAGGAACCGGTCGAAGGCGATGAAGGCGGCATCGGGGTCGCCGGAGCGGGCGAGCGCGCTGAGCAGCACCGGCATGATCTCGGTGAGCCGCTCGCGGGCACGGGCGCTGCGGGTTGCATGGTAGCGGCCGAAATGCCAGCTGCGGATCGTGGCCGCAATCTCGGACACGCCCCTGAAGCCAAGCTTGCGCAGCGCCTCCAGCGTCTCCGGATCATCATCGCCGCCCGTGAAGACCAGGCTTCCCGCCTCGGTGCCCAGGGCCGGCGATTCCTCGAACAGCGCGGCGTAATGCTTCTCGACGCAGCGGAGTACCCGCTCCAGGTCGTCTTCGCAGGCGTGCACGTCGGCATAGCCGGCGAAATGGGCAAAGCGAGTGAAGGCCTCGCCCGCCGCCGGCAGAGTATGGCTCTGCTCGTCCGCCACCATCTGGATGCGGTGCTCGATCGCCCGGAGATAGAGATAGGCGGATTTGAGCTCGGCGGCCGTCTCGGGGGTGATCCATTCCGCCTCGGCAAGGGCGTCGAGCATGGGAAGGGTTTCGCGCCCGCGCAGCTGCGGATTGCGTCCGCCGGCAATGAGCTGCTGGGTCTGGACGAAGAACTCGATCTCCCGGATGCCGCCGCGGCCGAGCTTGATGTTGTGGCCGTGAACAGCAACCGCGCCATGGCCGCGCACCGCCTGGATCTGCCGCTTCAGGGACTGCACGTCGAGTATGGCGGCAAAATCCAGGTATTTGCGCCAGATGAAGGGTGAGAGCCTGGCCAGCATCTCGTTTCCCGCCGCGATGTCGCCGGCGGCGGGCCGGGCCTTGATCATGGCGGCCCGCTCCCAGTTCTGGCCCATATGCTCGTAGTAGATCGCCGCCGCCTCCACGGCGATCGCCGCGCTGGTGGCGCGCGGATCGGGCCGCAGGCGCAGGTCCACCCGGAACACGTAGCCGTCGGCGGTGATGTCCTGCAGCAGGTTGACCAGCCGCTTGGTCAGCTTGACGAAGAAGGTGGCCGGCTCCACCGTCGGCCCAAGCGGCGCGACCGCCGGGTCGTAGAAGACGATCAGATCGATATCGCTGGAGTAGTTGAGCTCGCCGGCGCCATATTTGCCCATGGCGAGGAGAATGAAGCCGCTGCCCGAGCTGGGCCGTGCCGGATCATGCAGCGTGAGCTGGCCACGCCGGCCGGCATCCGCTAGCAGCCAGTCGACCGCCGCATTGAGCGCCGCATCGGCAAAGCGGGTCAGCCCCGCCGTGACCTGGCCAACGCTCCAGCCGCCCGAGAGATCGGCCAGGGCGATGATCAGGGCGGCCCGTTTGCGGGCCTGGCGCAGGAGGCGCTTGAGCTCGGTGTCGTTCGCGGCGGCGGCGCCCTGCCGGCCCAGCCTATCGCAGAGATCGGCCAGCATGCCCTCCGCACGCTGGGTGAGATCGCCGCTCGCGAGCAGGTCGGCCGCAAGCGCTAGATCGCGCAGAATCAGGCTGCGCAGGAAGGGCGAGCCGGCGATGATCCCTGCGAGCAGCGCCCGCTGCCGGGCGTCAGCCTCGATGCAGTGGATGAGCCGGACGGCCCCCTCATCCCCCTCTCCCGCCGCCTTGGCGATATCGGCGAGAAACGGCGCGGCGAGCCCTTCCCCCTCCGGGCCGGGTCGGGTGATGAGCGTCTTTGGAAGTGGGTCGAGCATTTTGCCGCACGATCAGGAACAGGATGGGGCCGGCTTAAGCCTTATCTGCCGTTCCCGCAAGCGCCGGCAGCCTCAGTTCCGCAATCAGGCCGGGCTGGTTGTCGCGAAGTTCGAGCTTGCCGCCGTGCAGCTTCATCACACTCGCCACCAGGCTCAGCCCCAGGCCGCTGCCTGGCTTGGACCGGCTGGCGTCCAACCGAACGAACCGCTCCACCACCCGCCCGCGCTGATCCTCAGGCACGCCCGGGCCATTGTCGGCGACCGCAATCACCACGTCTGCGCCCTCGCGGCGGGCGGAGAGCGTGACCACAGGCGTCCTGCCGTCTTCGGGCCGGCCGTATTTCAGCACATTGTCGAACAGATTGTTGAGCGCCTGCGCGAGCAGCTGCCGGTCGGCCTTCACCGGCAGCGGCTTGTCGATTTCCGCTGTGAAGCGTCCGCCGTCGTCCTCGATCAGCGGCCCGTAGAGTTCCGCCATGTCGCCGGCGAGATCAGCGGCATCCATGGGCCCGACCCCTTCCCGCGACTGGCCGGCTTCCGCCCGGGCGATGCTCAGAAGCGCGTTGAAAATGCGCAGCAGGCTGTCCGCCTCCTCCAGGGTCTCCTCCAGCGCCTTGCGGTAGCGCTCGGGCGAGCCGTCGCGCAGCGCGTCCTCGGCTTGGGCGCGCAGACGGGTCAGGGGCGTCTTCAGATCGTGGGCCACGTTGCTCGACACCTCGCGCATGCCGATCATCAGCCGCTCGATCTGCTCGAGCATCTGGTTCAGGCTGATGGCGAGCCTGTCGAGCTCGTCGCCGGTGCCGGAGACGGGCATGCGGCCGGCAAGGTCGCCCTCCATGATGGTGCGGCTGGTCTCGGCGATGGAGTCGACCCGCTTGAGGAAATTCCGGCTCATCAGCAGCCCGCCGCCGAGCCCGAGCAGCAAGGTCAGGCCGAGCGCCCAGAACAGGGTGCGCCGGATGATCTCCGTGAACTGGCGCCGCTCCTGGATGTCCCGGCCGACCAGCAGGGTGTAGCCCATGTCGAGGCGGATGTGGAAGGCGCGTGCCTGATGCTTCTCCATTCCATCCGCCGTCTGGACCGCATAGGGGAACTCGATCCAGTTGGGCGAGCTGCCCAGCGCGCTCACCGGCATGCCCTGCAGGTTGCCGGCAATGCGGCGGCCGAACACGTTGACCAGCAGATAGATGCTGTCGTCGGCGTTTTCGCTGCGGTTGTTGATGCTGCGGGCCAAGGCGGTGATGCCGCCGTTGCGGTACTGCTCGGCGAAGGAGGTGACCTCCGCGGCAATGGTCTGGTCGGTCTGGCGGGCGAGCAGGCCGGCGGTGTCCCAATAGACATAGGACAGGATCGCCGCCGACGAGATCGCGAAGAGCAGGAGATAGGCGGCGGCGAGCCTGAAGGTGGAGGTGCGGAGCAGCTTGCCCCAGCGCGTGGGCCAGCTGTCCTCAGTTGCCGGCACGGATGGTGTATCCGGAGCCGCGGATGGTGTGCAGCAGCGGCTGGCTATGCCCCTTGTCGATCTTGGCGCGCAGCCGAGAGATGTGGACGTCGATCACATTCGTCTGCGGGTCGAAGTGGTAGTCCCAGACGTGCTCGAGCAGCATGGTGCGGGTCACCACCCGGCCGGCATTCTGCATGAGATATTCCAGCAGCTTGAATTCGCGCGGCTGCAGCTGGATGTTCTCCCCGGCGCGGGTGACGGTGCGCTTGAGCAGGTCCATCTCCAGGTCGCCGACGGTCAGCCGCGTCCGCGTCCGTTCCGGCTCGATGCGGCGCGCGAGGCTCTCCACCCGGGCCAGCAGCTCGGAAAATGCATAGGGCTTGCCGAGATAGTCATCGCCCCCGGAGCGCAGGCCCTGCACCTTGTCATCCACTTCGCCCAGGGCCGAAAGGATGAGCACCGGGGTGCGGATGCCTTCCCTGCGCAAGGTCTCCACGACGGAAAGCCCGTCCATGCCGGGCAGCATGCGGTCGATCACGAGCACGTCGTGCAGCTTCCGGCGGGCGAGCTCCAGCCCCTCTTCGCCATCCGCGGCGTGATCGGCCACGTGGCCGTGCTCCTTCAGGCCCTTCAGCAAGTAGGACGCCGCCTGGTGGTCATCCTCGATGATTAGAATTCGCATGGCTCGCAATCGTGGTGAAACCTCGAACCTGCGCGGCATGATAGGCGATTGCCTGTCATCGACAACCGGCATGACACACTCCGCGTTCAATCCGATGCCGGTCCATCTTGGCACCAGCACCCCTTCAAAAGAATTCACAGCGCCTGTTAACGGCTTGGATCAAATTGGCTGCCGCACGGAGCACCGCAACGACGGGAACCTGCGCGGTTGGGGCTCCGTGCGGCGACAGATCCCGGGGCGGGTTCCGGGATCTGCCATTTTCATGCGTGTTAGCTGCGGCTCAGCGGCAGCGCGACGAACAGCTGGTTGTCGCCGCGGCGCACCAGAAGCAGGACGGACTTGCGGTCCTTGCCGGCCGTGTCGAGCGCGGAGCGCAGCTCAGCCGGCGACTTCACCTGCTTGCCGCCCACCTCCACGATGCGGTCGCCTTCCTGCAGGCCCTTCTCGGCCGCGGCGCCATTCGGATCGACGTCGACGATGGTCACGCCGGTGCCGTCATCGGCCGGGGCCACGCTGAAGCCGAAGCGGCTCAGGCTGCTCTCGCCGGAGGGTGCATCGGGCGAGACGGAGGCCACCTGCTGATCCTCCGGCATCTTGCCGATGTCTACGGTGATCGTCTGCTCCTCGCCGTTCCTCAGCACCCGCAGCTTGGCGTCGGTGCCCGGCTCGATCCCCGCAACGGCGCGCGAAAGCTCGCGCGGGGACTTGATCGCCTGGTCGTTCACGCCGAGCACCAGATCGCCGACCTGGAGACCGCCCTTGGCCGCGGGCGAGCCGTCGTTCACCTCGGCAATGAGCGCGCCGTCGGTGCTCTTGGCGCCGAGGCTCTCGGCGATGTCCTCGCTGACCGGCTGGATGGCGACACCGAGCCAGCCGCGGGTCACGTGGCCCTTCTCGATCAGGCTGTCCACCACGCGGCTCGCGATGCTGGCCGGAATGGCGAAGCCGATGCCGACGCTGCCGCCCGAGGGCGAGTAGATCGCGGTGTTCACACCGACCACCTCGCCGTTGAGGTTGAAGGTCGGGCCACCGGAATTGCCCCGGTTGATGGGGGCGTCGATCTGCAGGAAGTCGTCATAGGGGCCGGCGCCGATCTCGCGTCCACGGGCCGAGATGATGCCGGTGGTCACCGTGCCGCCGAGGCCGAACGGGTTGCCCACAGCCACCACCCAGTCGCCGACGCGGCCTTCCGACTTGGCGAACTGCACGTAGGAGAAGGTCTTGTCGCCCTCGATCTTCAGCACCGCCAGGTCGGTCTTGGGATCGGTGCCAATCACCTTGGCGGTATGATCCTTGCCGTCATTGGTGGTGACGACGACCTTGTCCGCCTTGTCGACCACATGGTTGTTGGTCACGACATAGCCGTCTTCGGAGATGATGAAGCCAGAGCCGAGGCCGACGGAATGCTCGGGCTGCCGGCCCTCGGGCATGCGCGGCAAGTTCCGGAAGAATTCGTAGAACGGGCTGTCCTTGGGCAGGCCGGGAATGTCGGGCAGGCTATCGCGCGACAGCTGCACGGTCTGGCGGCCTTCGATGCGCACGGCGACCACCGCCGGCATGACCTTCTCGACGATGTCCGCAAAGCCCTCGGTCGGCGCATGCTGGCCGGTGACCTGGTTGGTCAGGTTCTCGGCAAAGGCATGCTCCAAGACAGGCCCGCTCAGCGTCGTCGCGCCCAGCAGCCCTGCAAGGGCAAGCGCGATGAGCTTGTTCCGCTTACGGGTCTTCGTATCGTTCATCTCCATCTCCACAGGCGAATGGTTGAATTGTCAGCCTGGAGAATGGAAAGCGCGCGTTACGGCCGCCTTGCTGGAAGATTAAAAATTGTTAAGGTGCGGGGTCCTTCGCCTCTTTGCGCAGGGCCGCGGCCAGCTCGGCCTGTTCCTGCGCGCTCAGAGGCGGCTCCAGAGGTGCAGAGCCCATCCGCCGGCGTCGCCATGCCAAATAGGCGGTTCCCACGAGCAGGACGGCGAAGGGGGTCAGCCACAGCGCCCATGTGGCCGGCTCGAAGCGAGGCCGCAGCAGAACGAACTCGCCATAGCGCGAGACCACATAATCGATGATCGCGGCATCGCTGTCGCCGGCGGCGAGGCGCTCGCGGATCATGAGGCGCAGATCGCGGGCGAGCGGCGCGTCGGAGTCGTCGATCGACTGGTTCTGGCACACCAGGCAACGCAGCTCCGCCGAAAGCGCCCGCGCCCGCGCCTCGAGCTTGGGATCGGGCAGGATCTCGTCCGGCTGCACGGCGTGGACCATGGTCGCGGCACACAGCGTGAAGAGAACGGCGAGAGCGATGCGCAGGGCTCTCACGGTTCTGCTCCGGCGGGGCTGGTGCCGAGGGTGGCGGTGCGGCGTGACGGCGCACCCACCCGGTAGCGGCGGTCGGAGAGCGAGATGGCCCCACCCAGGAACATGAGGCCGGCGCCGATCCAGATCAGCGGCACCAGCGGGTTGAAATAGAGGCGCACCACCCGCCCCGCCCCGCCGCCGCCCTCCCCCTGGGCGCCGGGCGCGGCCTCGCCCATGGCGATGTAGAGATCGCCGGACCAGAAGGGATAGATCCCCACCTCCGACGTGGTCTGCCCGCTCGGCGCGAAGGTGCGCTTGGCGGGGGTCAGCACGGTGACCTCGCGGCCGCCTGAGGCCACGGCGAAGCGGCCCTGCTCGTCGCGCCAGTTCGGTCCGCTCACGGGCACCACGCCCTGGAAGGTGATCGTGGCGCCGGCGATATCGGCGACCTGCCCCGGTGCCATTACCAGCACCTGCTCCTGCCGCCAGGCGGTCACTCCGACGATGCCGAGGACCAGCACGCCGACGCCGGCATGGGCCAGCGCCGTGCCGAAGGTCGATCGCGGCAGGCCGGCCAAACGCCGCAATGCGGTCGGCAAGGGCACCTCGCCGACCTTCGCCCGATAGGCGAGCTCCGCGACGGCGCCGGCAATGAGCCAGACGCCCAGGGCGATGCCGAGCGGCGCGAGCAGCGGCCCGCCCGACTTGAGGCCATAGGCGATGGTGCCGGCGACAACCGCGATCAATGCCGCGGCCCACAGGCGCTGCACCGCGCCCCAGGCATCGGCCCGCTTCCAGGCGAGCATGGGCCCGATCGGCACCAGCAGCAGCAGCGGCAGCATGAGCGGCGCGAAGGTCAGGTTGAAGAAGGGCGGGCCCACCGAGATCTTGGCGCCGGTCACCACCTCCAGCACCAGGGGATAGAGCGTGCCGATCAATACCGCGGTGGTGGCCGAGGCGAGCAGCAGATTGTTCACGACCAGCGCGCTTTCCCGGCTCACCGGGGCGAACAGACCGCCCTGCTTGAGCTGCGGCGCGCGGATCGTGAACAGGGTCAGCGCGCCGCCGATGAACAGGCAGAGGATGAGCAGGATGAACACCCCGCGCTCGGGGTCGACCGCAAAGGCATGAACGGACGTCAAGACGCCTGAGCGCACGAGGAAGGTGCCGAGCAGGCTCAGCGAGAAGGCCAGCACCGCGAGCAAGATGGTCCAGACCTTCAGGGCGTCGCGCTTTTCCACCACGATGGCCGAATGCAAGAGGGCCGTGGCGACGAGCCAGGGCATGAGCGAGGCATTCTCCACCGGATCCCAGAACCACCAGCCGCCCCAGCCCAGCTCGTAATAGGCCCACCAGGAGCCCATGGCGATGCCGACGGTCAGGAACATCCAGGCGGCGAGCGTCCATGGCCGCACCCAGCGCGCCCAGGCCGCGTCCACCTTGCCCTCGATCAGGGCGGCGGAGGCGAAGGAGAACACGCTGGAGAGGCCGACATAGCCCGCATAGAGGAAGGGCGGGTGGAAGGCGAGCGCCGGGTCCTGCAGCAGCGGGTTGATGCCGTTTCCGTTGACGGGCGGCGGCATCAGCCGCTCGAAGGGGTTGCTGGTGGCCAGCGTGAACATGAGGAAAGCGGCGCCGATCAGGCCCTGCACCCCGAGGGTGCGGGCTTTCAGGGATAGCGGCAGGTTCCGCCCGCCCAAGGCAATGGCCGCACCGAACCCGGCAAGGATCAGGACCCACAGGACCATGGAGCCCTCGTGGTTCGCCCACACGCCGGAAATCTTGTAGAGCAGCGGCTTGGCGGAGTGGGAATTGGCCCAGACCAGCTTCACCGAAAAGTCGGAGACCACGAAGGCGTGGATCAGCGCCGCAAACGCTGCTGCCACGAGGATCAGCTGCGCGACGGCGGCCGTTGCGGCGACCCGCATCATTCGGTCGTTGCCGACATGGGCGCCATAGAGCGGGACGGCGGCTTGGTACAAAGCCACCACCATCGCCAGCACCAAGGCGAAGTGCCCGGCCTCGATGATCATGCGCCTGGTCCGCCCGTTGCGGCCTGCATTCTCCAGCCTATTCCGATTTCGCCTCGTTGTGCTGCCAGACGCCCTTCCGCTTCAGGGCGTCGGCCACCTCGCGCGGCATATAGTTCTCGTCGTGCTTGGCCAGCACCGTGTCGGCGATGAACGCACCGTGCCCGTCGAGCACGCCCTCGGCGACGACGCCCTGCCCCTCCCGGAACAGGTCGGGCAGGATGCCGGCATAGCTGACCGTCATCGTGTGCTGCTGGTCGGTCACGGTGAAGTGAACCCGGCCGTCGGGCATGCGCTGCACGCTGCCGGCGGCCACCAGGCCGCCCAGCCTGAAGCGCTGGCCCGGCTGCACCTTCTCGGCCGCCTCGCTCGGGGTATAGAAGAACACGATCGTGTCGCTGAGCGCAAACAGCACCAGCCCGACCGCCAGCCCAAGAATGGCGATGCCGGTGAGGATGAAGGCTCCGCGCCTCTGTTTTCGCGAAAGTGCCATGCGCCCACTGTGCCTTGTCGCGCTCGCGACCACGGATCGGCTTCAAATCAGTCCGTTAGATGCAGAACCCGGCGCGCTTCGTCTATGCGTGCCAGTGCCGCATTGTCGCCGCGAAATTGCTCGGCGGCCTTGGTCAGCACCGCCCTGGCCGCATCGTTCTCGCCCAGGACGACGCGCGCCCGGGCCAGCTTCAGCCAGTCGTCCACAGGGCCACCGTCGCGATCAAGCCGCGCCTGCAGCCCCTCGACCATGCCGCGGATCATCTGCTGCTGTGCCGCCGGACCTTGCGACGTCACCGCTTCCACCTGGTCCTGCGACAAGGCGGGCGCCGCCGGGGTCCCGGCGAGCGCAGCGACATTGGTTTCGACCACCGAGCGCCAGGGCGCATCGGCCGGCGCGTCCTTCAGTAGCGCCCGCCAGATGCTCAGCGCTTGTGCGGTGTCGCCGTCCTGCTTGGCTGCCAGGCCCTTGTAGAAGCGGGCCTTGGGCAGTTTCGCATCCAGCGCGAGCGCGCGGTCGACCGCCTGCCGGGCCTGCTCGGAGACGAGCCCGCCATTGGCGAGGATCAGCGCTTCCGCATAGCTGGCGAGCAGATCGGGCCGCTCGCCCTCCAGCATCATGATGCGCCCATAGGCCTTGGCCGCGTCCGCATAGCGGCCCTGCCGCACATAGATCGGCGCAAGCACCCGCCAGCCCTGAACGTCGTCGGGCTTGGCGGCAAGGCGCTCTTCCACCTGGGCGATGAGCGCCGGATAGTCCTGGTTTTCCAGCGCATGGGCCATGCGCTCCGCATGGGGCACGCCCGGCATCAGCGGCTGGCCGAGGGCGAGATAGACGGCGAGGCTCAAGGCGGGAATACCGATCAGCGCCGCCAGGATCACCGGCTTGGGCTCGCGCGCGCCCGCGCCCGCCGCATCTGCGGTGCCGGCCTTGGTGGCGGCGATCAGGCGGCGGGCGATCTCGTTGCGCGCCGCCTCGGCCTCCTTCTCGCCGATCTGCCCGCGGGCCCGTTCGCGATCGAGCTCCGCAAGCTGGTCGCGGTAAACCGCTGCATCCTGGCTCATGGCCGGCTGCCGGCCTTTGCGGGCGGCAACCAGCGGCCAGATCACGGCGGCTATGGCCAGCGCCGTCAGAGCGGCGAGGATGATCCAGAGGCCCATGTTTCTCCTGTGCCGGGCGCATGCTGGCCTGGCGCCTCGATCCACTTTATGGTGTCGCAGTTTACGCGCTCGGCGTCGCAAAGCTGCGTGTCTTGATGCCGGCCGGTGCTATGGTCGCCCACCATGCGGGCGGTCATCACAGGCCGCCTCACAGCTTTGCGCGTCGGGCGGGCCCGGCAGCACCATCGCGATAGGCCATGAAGCTCTACTCGATATTCACGTTGGCGCGCAATGCGCTGAACTATCACAAGGACTGGCCGCGCGCCTGGCGCAGTCCGGAGCCGCGGCCCGAATATGATGTCGTGATCGTCGGGGCGGGCGGCCATGGGCTCGCCACGGCCTATTACCTCGCCAAGGAGCATAAGGTCACCAATGTGGCGGTGCTGGAGAAGGGCTGGCTCGGCGGCGGCAACACGGGGCGCAACACCACCATCATCCGCTCGAACTACCTGCAGGACGAGTCCATGGCCATCTACGAGCTGTCGCGCAAGCTCTATGAGGACTTGTCGCAGGAGCTGAACTTCAACGTGATGTTCTCGCCCCGCGGCCTGCTCATGTTGTGCCAGACCGAGCACGAGCTCAGGGCGCTCAAGCGGACGAGCCATGCCAACCGCCTGGCGGGCATCGAGGCGCGCATGATCGATCCGGCCGAGGTCAAGCGCCTGGTGCCGATCATCAACGACAGCCCCAATGCGCGCTATCCCGTTCTCGGCGCCTATTACCAGCCGCGCGGCGGCACCGGCCGGCATGACGCGGTGGCCTGGGGCTATGCGCGCGGGGCGGATGCGCGCGGCCTCGACATCATCCAGAATTGCGAGGTGTTCCGCATCCTGCGCGAGGGAGACGGGGTGGCGGGTGTCGAGACCAGCCGCGGCACGATCCGCGCCAAGAAAGTGGCTGTCGTCACCGCCGGCAACACCTCGCCGCTCATGCAGTCGGCGGGGGTCAACATGCCGCTCGAAAGCGTCTGCCTGCAGGCATTGGTCTCCGAGCCCATAAAGCCGGTGATCGACGTGGTGGTCATGGCCAACACGGTGCACGGCTATATCAGCCAGTCCGACAAGGGCGAGCTGGTGATCGGCGGCGGGGCGGACCCCTATAACAACTATTCGCAGAGGGGCACACTGCCGGCGCTGGAGCACACCATCACAGCCCTGGTCGAGACCTTCCCCATCATCTCCCGGCTGCGCATGATGCGCTCCTGGGGCGGCATCGTGGACATGACCGGCGACCGCTCGCCCATCATCGGCAAGACCGACGTGAAGGGCCTCTATGTGAATTGCGGCTGGGGCACCGGCGGGTTCAAGGCCATCCCGGGTTCCGGCTTCGTGTTCGCCGACACCATCGCCAATGACCGCCCTCACCCGATCGCCGGCCCCTTCGGTCTCGACCGTTTCCTGCAAGGCCGCCTGATCGACGAGAGCGTGGCGGCGGCGGTGGCCCACTGAGGCCTCGATGTTGGGTTGCAGCAAGCATGAATAACTCTACGAATGTCGTCATGCCCCGGCATGACCGGGGCATCCAGGGCAACACGGCACACCCCTTCCCCTCCGGTCCCTGGATCACCCGGTCAAGCCGGGTGATGACGCTGACAGAATCCGTCATGCCCCGGCTCGTCCGGGGCATCCAGGGCAGCACGGCACACCCCTTCCCCCGGCGCCCCTGGATCACCCGGTCAAGCCGGGTAATGACGCTGACAGAATCCGTCATGCCCCGGCTCGTCCGGGGCATCCAGGGCACCACGGCACACCCCCTCCCCCGGCGCCCCTGGATCACCCGGCCGAGCCGGGTGATGACGGTCAGGGCCAGCCGATCTGCCGTAAGCCGCACACAACCCATAGCAAGGGATGGCCTGCCATGCTGCTGATCACCTGCCCCGTCTGCGGCAATGTCGGGGACGAGACCGATTTCCACTATGGCGGCCAGGCGCATATTGCCCGGCCCGCCTCGGCCAACCCGGCTGACGTGAGTGACGAGGCGCAGCGGGACTATCTCTATGTCAGGCTCAATCCGAAGGGCCTGCATTTCGAACGCTGGCGCTGCGACCGGGGCTGCGGGAAATGGTTCCACATGGCCCGCGACACGGTGACCATGTCGATCAAGGCCTATTATCCCATTACCGAGAAGCCGCCGCGCGAGATCATCGCCGAGATCCCGCCGACCAATCCCTGGTACGGCGTTTTCGATGAGAGCCAAGCCGGCGATGGAGGCGCGCGGTGACCGGCCAGCCCTACCGTCTGCCGGCGTCCCCCGATCACGGCCGGCTCATCGACCGCAGCCGCAGGCAGATCTTCACCTTCGACGGCCGGCGCATGACCGGCTTTGCCGGCGACACGCTCGCCTCGGCCCTGCTGGCCAATGGCGAGCGCCTCGTGGGGCGCAGCTTCAAGTATCACCGGCCGCGCGGGATCATGGGCCTCGGCGCGGATGAGCCCAATGCGCTGGTCGGCATCGGCGTGGGCGCGCGGCACGAGCCCAATCTCAGGGCGACGCAGGTCGAGCTCTATGACGGCCTCACCGCCGTCAGCCAGAACCGCTGGCCCAATCTCACCTTGGACATCGGCCAGGTGAGCAGCCTGTTTTCCCGCATCCTGCCGGCCGGCTTCTACTACAAGACCTTCAAATGGCCGCAGCGGTTCTGGGAAATGCTCTATGAGCCGCTGATCCGCCGGGCCGCGGGCCTCGGCAAGGCGCCGACGGGCCCCGACCCGGACATCTACGAGCAAGTGCATGCCCGTTGCGACGTGCTGGTGGTGGGGGCAGGCATCGCGGGCATCGCCGCGGCAGAGGCTGCAGCCTCGCGCGGGGCGCATGTCTTCATCGTCGATGAAAACCCGCGCTTCGGCGGCGTCGCCGATCTGTTCGGCGGCACGATCGATGGCCGCCCCGCACTGGACTGGGTGCGGGACAAGGCCGGCGCGCTCGCCAAGGCGCCGAATGTGCAGGTGATGACCCGCACGACGGCCTGGGGCCATTACCACGACAATTTCGTCGCGCTGCTGGAGCGGGTGGCGGACCATGAGCCGGGCGCTGCCGCCTCGGGCAAGCCGCGCCTGCGGCTATGGAAGCTCAGGGCCCGGGAGATCATCCTGGCGACCGGCGCCTTCGAGCGGCCGATTGCCTTCGCCAATAACGATCGCCCGGGCGTCATGCTGTCGACCGCCGGTCGTGCCCTGCTCAGCCGCTACAGCGTTGCGCCGGGCCAGCGCGGCGTGATCTTCACCAACAATGACGATGGCTATCGCACGGCGCTCGCCTATGCCAGGGCGGGCGTGCCGATCGCGCGGCTGGTGGATGCGCGCGCCGAGGCGGCGGGCCCGCTCGCCGAAGAGCTGCGCGCGGCAGGGGTGGCCATCGCGCCGGCCGCGGCGGTTTCGAACATCAAGACCAGCTTGGGCGGCCTTTCCATCACAGAGGTGGTGGTCAGCCCCTACCGCGCCGGCCAGGGCCGCGTGTCGTCGGAAGAGGTGATCCCGGCGGATTTCGTGCTGGTGGCGGGCGGCTGGAACCCTGTGGTCAATCTCTGGTGCCACAATGGCGGCAAGGTCAGGTTCGACGAGCAGAGCGCCACGTTTATGCCCGACGTGACCGCGGCGCGCATGCGGGCGGTGGGTGCTGTGAATGGCACCTTCGACCCGGCGGCAATCCTGGACGAGGCCTATGCGGCGGGTGAGGCGGTATCGGGCCGGGATGGCGCACCGGTCGCCCGCGAGCGGGTCGCCCGCGCCAAGGCGGAGCCCCAGCCCATCGGCTCACTCGAGCCCGTGTGGTTCGTGCCGGCCACCGGCTCGTATAACGAGGGCAACAAGCATTTCATCGACCACCAGAACGATGTCACCGCCGCCGACCTGGAGCTTGCCTTGCGCGAAGGTTACCAGTCGGTCGAGCACGTGAAGCGCTATACCACCTGGAGCATGGCGACCGACCAGGGCAAGACCAGCCACCTCTTGGGCCTGGGCGTTGTCTCCGGCGCGACCCACAAGCCGATCGGGCAGATCGGCACCACCACCTTCCGGCCGCCCTATACGCCGGTCACCTTCGGGGCGATTGCCGGCAGCCACACCAAGCAGCTGTTCCTGCCGGTGCGCCGCACGCCGGTCTATGGCTGGCACCGCGCCCAAGAGGCGAGCTTCGAGCCGGTAGGCCATTGGCGCCGGCCCTATTGCTATCCCAAGCCGGGCGAGAGCCGGCATGACGCGGTCAACCGCGAGATCCGCACGGTGCGCGAGAAGGTGGGGCTGCTCGATGCCTCGACCCTCGGCAAGATCGAGGTGAAGGGCCCCGATGCGGCCGAATTCCTCGACCGCATCTACACCAACACCTTTTCCACCCTGAAGGTCGGCCGCGCCCGCTATGGTCTCATGCTCACCGAGGCCGGCTTCCTGTTCGACGACGGGGTCACCGTCCGGCTCGCCGAGGACCATTTCCTCGTGCACACCACCTCCGGCGGGGCCGACCGGGTGGCCGCCTGGCTGGAGGAATGGCTGCAGACGGAATGGCCGCACTATAAGGTGTTCGTCACCAATGTGACGGAGCAGTGGGCGCAGTTCGCGCTGGCCGGGGCCAAGGCCCGCACCATCCTTGAGAAGCTCGGCACGGACATCGACCTGTCCCCCGAAGCCCTGCCCTTCATGGGTTATGCCGCGGGAACGCTCGGCGGCTATCCCGTGCGGCTCTATCGCATCTCGTTCTCCGGCGAGCTGTCCTTCGAGATCGCCACGCCGGCGCATTACGGCCGCGGCCTTTGGGATGCGCTGCTGGCTGCCGGGGCGGAGTTCGGCATCGGCCCTTACGGCACGGAAGCCCTGCACGTGCTGCGCGCCGAGAAGGGCTTCATCGCCATCGGCGACGAGACCGACGGCACGGTCACCCCGCTCGATCTCGGCCTCGGCTGGGCGGTTTCCAAGAAGAAACCGGACTTCCTGGGCAAGCGTGCGCTCGAGCTCGCCGATCTCAAGGCGGAGGGGCGCAAGCAGCTGGTGGGGCTTTTGACCGAAGACCCGCAGGTGGTGCTGCCGGACGGCGCCTATGCGGTGGAGACGGTGCTGCCGCAGCCGCCGATGGACATGATCGGCCAGGTCACCTCCACCTATTGGAGTCCGACCCTCGGCCGCTCCATCGCCCTCGCCCTGATCCGGAACGGGCGTGAACGCATGGGGCAGGTGATCAGCTTCCCCTTAGGCGATGGCAAGGTGGTCCGCGCCAAGGTGGTCGAGCCGGTGTTCTACGACAAGGAGGGAGCGCGGCAGAATGTCTGACCCGGTTTTCACAAGCCCGCTTCAGGACAGGATCTCGCCCGGCGATCTGGCGATTGGGCTGAGCGAGATTGCCGATCTCGGCATGATCGATTTACGCGGTCATGCCGACGATGCGGCCTTCATGGCGGCGGTGCGCGATGGCCTGGGTGTCGACCTGCCGCTTGCGCCGCGCAGCTCCGCCCGGCATGGCGACCTGACCATCCTCTGGCTTTCGATCGACCAATGGCTGGTGCTCGCCCCGCGCGCCGAGATCCCGAGCTTGGCGGAAGCGCTGCGGGCAAGGCTTGCCGGCGTGCATTCCCTGGTCTGCGATGTCAGCGACATGCGCTGCATCATCCGCCTCACCGGCCCGAATGCGCGGACAGTGCTGATGAAGGGCTGCTCGCTCGACCTGCTCGGCCCGGAGATCAAGGCGGGCTATGTCAAGCGGGTGCTGTTTGCGGAGATCGCGGCGCTCATCCACGTGGTCGACACCGATCCCGACGTCATCGACCTGTTCGTGTTCCGCTCCTATGCGGATTATGCCTGGGAATGGCTGCTCAAGACCGGCCATCGCAACGCGGCGCTGACGCTCTATGGCGAGCAGCCGGCCCCGCCGGTTTAGCCCGCTAGCGCGAACGGACCTCGTCGACCCAGCCGAACAGCTTGTCATAGCCGCCGAAGGGATAGAGATGCGCCCCGGCGATGCCGAGCTCCGGCCGGGTCTGCTGTATCAGGCCGAGATCGGCCACCAGCTCGTCGGGGGTTGCGACCGTCAGCAGCTTGGTCACGTTCAGCGCCTGCTTGCGGATCATGCGCGCCGACGGGCCGACGCCGCAGAGCAGCGCATATTTCACCAAGGTCTTGACCGTGGCCGGTCCGGGGATGCCCACATAGATCGGCAGCGTGACGCCATTCGTACGCAGCGCTTCCGCCCAGCGCTCCACCGGCTCCGCCGCGAACAGGAATTGGGTGGCGAGGTAGGCCTCCATCCCGTGCTCGGCCGCATAGGCCTGCTTCTGCAGCAAGGCCTCGAGCAGCACCGCTTCCCCGTGGGCCTTGGTGATGTCCGCATTGCCTTCCGGGTGGCCGGCAAGCCCGAGCTTGCGGATGCCGTGCTTCTCGAAAATCCCGGTGCGCAGCAGGCTCATGGTCGAGTCGAACATCCCCACCGGCGCAAGCCCACCGCCAATGGCCAGCACCTGGGTCACCCCCGCCTCGCCGGCAAAGCGCGCCATGCGGTCATCGAGGGACGCCGCGTCGCTGATCAGCCGCGCCGGCACGTGCGGGACGGGGTTGAGCCCCCTGGCGGCCAGCAGCTTGGCCGTCTCGACCTGCTGGGGAACCTCGTTGGGATCGATCAGGGCGATGTAGACGCTTGCCCCCGGCTCCATGGCGTCGCCGAGCATCGCCACCTTGTCGGCGTGCTTCGGCGTGATCTCGACCGTGAAATTCTCGAGGAAGTCACGGGCGGGGTTCGGTCTATTGCGCAGAGTGGCAAGCAAGCTGGCCATCACGGGCGAGTCCTGGCGGAACGGTTCAATTGCTTAGCAGTATGTAGTCGCTTCCGAAAGCAGGCACCCCTCTCAAAGCGACTTCGCCGCACGAGATTGCGACGGCCCTGGCCGATAGAATTCAGACGTCATTCTGAAAATCCCAAGGCAAGGCGCGCGTGGCTGTGCTAATGATCAGGCGGGTTGTTATCTTGCGTGCCCGGCGTATGTTCCTAAGGGCCAGTGCGTCGCGCCTGGCCTAGCGCGGCGCCGAGACGTTCGGGCAGCCCCGCCGCATGATGCAGCGGCCTGATTTGGGTTCGGACGAGCGATGTTTGGACAACCGCCTTACGATCTGCCGCAACGGTTCGCGTTCATCCTGGTTCCGGAATTCTCCATGATGCCGGTGACCTCCGCGATCGAACCGCTACGCCTGGCCAATCGCGCGGCCGAGCGGCAGCTCTATGACTGGTCCATGTATTCGGTGGACGGCGAGCCGGTGACCGCGTCGAACGGGCTCGTCACCGCGGTCAGCGGCACGCTCGATGCCATTCCCGCCCATGCGACGATCGTGGTGTGCAGCGGGCTCGACGTGCAACAGCATACGGACAAGCGGCTGGTCTCCTGGCTGCGCAAGATGGGCCGGCGCGGCAACGACATCGGCGCGCTGTGCACGGCCAGCCATATTCTGGCCGAGGCCGGGCTGTTCGACGGCCATCGCTGCACGATCCATTGGGAGAACCTGCCGGGTTTCTCCGAGGCCTTTCCCGATATTGACGTGACAGGCAGCCTGTTCGAGATCGACCGCGACCGGTTCTCCAGCGCCGGCGGAACCTCCGCCCTCGACATGATGCTGTCCCTGATCAGCCGTCAGCACGGGCCGGACCTTGCGGCGGAGGTGGCGGAGACCATCCTGCATTCGCCGGTGCGGCACCACAGCGAGCACCAGCGCATGTCGCTGCCGGCCCGCATCGGCACGCGGCATCCGAAGCTGGTCAGCATCATCGAGCAGATGGAGCAAAACCTCGAGGACCCGCTGAGCCCCACGGTGCTCGCGCGGCAAGCCGGGCTCTCCACCCGCCAGCTGGAGCGGCTGTTCCGCCGCTATCTCGACCGCTCGCCCAAGCGCTATTATCTCGAGCTCAGGCTGCGCAAGGCCCGCTCGCTGCTCTTGCAGACCGACATGTCTGTCATCAACGTGGCGCTCGCCTGCGGCTTCTCCTCGCCTTCGCATTTCTCGAAGTGCTACCGCGCGTTTTTCGGCCGCACCCCCTATCGCGAGCGCGGCGTTCCGAGCCTGGACAAGGCCGTCTCGGGGCAGGCCGCGGAATAGTATCAGTTATGTACGTCATCACCGGCCTTGAGCCGGTGATCCAGGGCTTCACGGGAAAGGGTGTGCCGCGAGGCTCCTGGATGCTCCGGTCAAGCCGGAGCATGACGTTGAGTAACAACATCAAGCTTTTACGTCGTCACCGGCCTTGAGCCGGTGATCCAGGGCTTCATGGGAAAGGGTGTGCCGCGAGGCTCCTGGATGCTCCGGTCAAGCCGGAGCATGACGTTGAGTAACAACATCAAGCTTTTACGTCATCACCGGGCTTGAGCCGGTGATCCAGGGCCACGAGGAACGGCGCGTGCGCGCTCCCTCCCCTCGAAGGCAGGGATGATCCCTGCACTCAGCCCGCCGCCGGCAAGCGCAGCACCACGAGCAGGCCGCCAAGAGGAGATGTCTCGAGGCTGAGGCTGCCGCCATACATGCCGGCCGCCTCCGAGACAATGGAAAGGCCAAGGCCGGAGCCGGGCTTGGTTTCATCCAGCCGGTAGCCGCGCTTGAGGGCATCGGCGCGGCGTTCGGGCGGCAGGCCCGGTCCGTCGTCATGCACCTCGACGAGAAGCCAATTGCCGCGCTCGCCCGAGCGCGGCGGCAGCGGGAAAGCCTTCACTGCGATCGCCGAGCGGGTCCACTTGAACGCATTGTCCAGCAGGTTGCCGATCATCTCCTCGAGATCCTGTCGCTCGCCGCGGAACCTGAGGGACTTCGGGCAGTCGACCTTCACATCGATCGTGCGGTCGGCATTGATCCGGTGCAGCGTCCTGACCAGCGCCTCGATCACCGGTGCGATCTCGGTCACCGCCCCCAGGCTTTGGGCGCGAGCGGCCAGCCGCGCCCGGTCGAGATAGAGGTTCACCTGGTCGCGCATCACGCCGAGCTGTTCCAGCACCTTGGCCGAGAGCGGGCCGGGCGTGGCATTGGCCTCGTTGGTCATCACGCTGAGCGGTGTCTTGAGCGCATGGGCAAGATTGCCGACCTGGGTGCGGGCGCGCTCGATCACCTCGGTGTTCGACTGGATCAGGGCATTCAGCTCCTGGGCAATATCCTGGATCTCCACGGGAAATGAGCCGGTAATGCGGTTGGCGAAGCCGGCGCGTATGGCGCCGATCTCGCCTTGCAGCTTGCGCATCGGCCGCAGGCCGTAGCGGACCTGCACGAAAATGGCGGCCACCAGCCCTAACCCGAGCAGGCTCAACACCAGCACGAGCGTGTTGGTGAAGGCGGAGATTTCGCTGCGCAATTCGTCGAAATTACCGGCAACGACAAAGGAATAAGGCTCGTCCGAGCCGAACAGCCGGTACCGCTGCTCGATCGCGCGCAGCCGGTGCCCGTCCGCATCGCTGAGATAGAAACGGGCAAGCCCGTTTTCATCGCGCTGGTCGAGGGCGCCGGGCGGGATTTCCAGGCGCTGTTCGAGGAGGGAATCGGAGGGCAGGCTCTGCTCGGGATTGTTGACGGCGCTGACTTGCCAATACCAGCCGGAAAGCGGCAGGCCGAAGCGGCTGTCGGCGAGCGTCTCACGCAGGGTGAGCTTGCCGTCTTCGGTCAGCTCGACGGAGGCCAGCAGCCCGTCGAGCACGGCTTGCAGGCGGGCGTCGAAGTTCCGTTCGACCGCGTTCTGGAACAGCGATTGCAGGAGGATGCCGGCGGCGAGAATGATGATGAGGCTGACCAGGGCCGCCGAGGCGATGAGGCGGAAGGTCAGCGAGTTCAGGCGCATCGCCATCGGCGATCCGCGCCCGTGCCCTTGTCCCGCGAAGGCGTGCTAAACGGCATTGTCCGGCTCTGCCAGGCAATAGCCGAGCCCGCGGACGGTCCTGATCATATCGGTGCCGATCTTCTTGCGCAGCCGGCCGACAAACACCTCGATGGTGTTGGAGTCGCGGTCGAAGTCCTGGTCATAGAGGTGCTCGACCAGCTCCGTGCGCGACACCACCCTGCCCTTGTGATGCATGAGGTAGGCGAGCAGGCGGTATTCGAGGGAGGTTACCTTCACCGGGTTGCCGTTCACGATCACCCGGGCGCCACGGGTGTCGACCGTCAAAGGCCCGCAGGTGATCTCGTCAGTGGCGTGGCCGGCATTGCGTCTGAGCAGCGCCCGGATGCGGGCCAGCACCTCTTCCATGTGGAACGGCTTGGCGACATAGTCGTCGGCGCCGGCATCGAAGCCGGCGACTTTGTCGCTCCAGCGGTCGCGCGCCGTGAGGATGAGCACGGGCATGTTGCGCCCGTCGCGGCGCCATTTCTCCAGCACGCTCACCCCGTCGAGCACCGGCAGCCCGAGATCCAGCACCACGGCGTCGTAAGGCTCGTTGTCGCCGAGGTAATGTCCTTCCTCGCCATCGGCGGCGGAGTCGACCGCGTAGCCGGCATCGCTCAGCGCCATCACCAGCTGTCGGTTGAGATCGGGATCATCCTCTACGACCAGTAGTCTCATCTGCTCAGTAACCCAAAACCTGCCCTGTGCGGGCGTCAATCACCACCACACGGATTTGCGAGTCGTCGCGGAGCTTCACAAGATAAACCGGCGCGCCGCGCTTCGAAAGCCGTACATCGAGCAGCTTGCCGGGTACAGCCTTCTGCGCGGCGCGGGCGGCGACATATTTGGAGATGAGGGGCTCGCCGCCGCCCTGGCCGAACATATCCGCAGGCCGACCGCCCGGATTTGGCGGCAGGCGCTGAGGACCCCCCGGCGGCGGAGCAACGGGGGGCAGCCCGGGCAAGGGCTGCGGCAGCACGATCAGGCCGGGGCTGCGGGGTGGACGCGTCCCAGGGGGTGGCGGTGCCGGTGGGCGCATGGCGCGCGGCGAGGGTGCCGGCGCGGCGTCCATGGCCGGCCGGGCGGNTGCCTCGCGCCAGACAAACCACTACCTCTCCCTCTCAGGCCAAATCCAATGGTGAGCCGAGCCAACGCGCCAACGCCCTCCCTGCGAGCGTAAACCTCGAGGGCCCGCCATCCCGCGGGCCCCTCTCTTTTTTGCTCCGGGAGTGGTGGAAGAAACGTGGTGCCCAGCGCTCGTCGCCTGGCAACGCGCGACGTCAGTCAGCCGAGGCACTCGCCGCCGTCGATGACCAGAGCCTGGCCGGTCATGAAGGATGAGCGGTCGGATGCGAGAAACAGCACCGCTTCCGCGATCTCGTCGACGCTGGCGAAGCGGCCCATCGGAATCTTGTGGCGGACATAGTCCTCGAGCGCGGCGCGTTCGCCCATCTGGCGCATGAACGGCTCGTTGAACGGCGTGTCGACCCAGCCTGGGCAAAGCGCATTCACCCGGATGTTGTGGCGGGCATAGTCGAGCGCGATCTGTTTCGTCATGGCCACGACCGCATGCTTCGTGGTCGCATAGGCGATCATCTCGCGGTCATACAGCACGCCCGAATTCGACGCCGTTATGATGATCGAGCCGCCGCCTTGCGCCTTCATGTGGGGGACCGCCAGCTGCGCCAGCCGGAAATGCTGGCGCACGTTCAGCCGCCAGGATCTGTCCATGCCCTCCGTATCGGCCTGTTCGAGCGAGCCTTCCACCTGGATCCCGACATGCGAGTGCAGAATGTCTATCCGCGCGAAGGTTTCCATGCAGCGGGCCACCAGCGCTTCGAGCTGGCGGTCGTCCGACACGTCGGTGACGACTGCCAGGGACCGAGCGCCCGCCCGCTCCAGTTCGCGCGCGGTTTCAGCCGCCTTTTCGCCGTCGCGGTCGGCAACCACCACCGCTGCACCCTCGCGCCCGAGAATTTCGGCGCTGCCTCGACCGATGCCGGATCCGGCACCGGTCACGATGGCTACCCGGTCTTTCAGGATCATGCCTTCAATCCTTTCTGGTCCGGCCGATGACACTGCCCAGCACCTTGTCGATGCGGTCGCGGGCACGCTCGCACTCCTCGTGCGTGCCGGCGAGAAACAGCCGTCCGCTGGCGCCGATCATCTGGACATCGACCAGCGTGATCCCAGGTGCTGCCCGCTCCGCTTCGTTGGCGGCGACGGTCGCAAAGAGCGCCGGCTCGAGCTCATAGACCAGCAGCGATTTTCCGGGCAGCAGCATCGATGCCTCGCGCGTCCTATTGAGGATGATCGCATGCTGATCCGACACGTCGTCGAGGATATCGGCATAGAGCGTGCGGGGCTTCAGCTGGTCCTCGGCCTTGCAGCCTATGCCATCGAGAATGGCCTTGCCGGCCTGCTCGAGCTGGGCAAGGTCGGGCGAATGCAGTTCGAGGATGCCGTATTGGCGCTCGGTATAGAGCAGGCCCGGCTCCATGTCGGGCATCTGCTTGAGGGCGAGGTCGCAGATGCGGTGAATGGCCAGGGCCGGCGCCACCTCGATGATCAGCGAGTGCTCGCCTTGCATGGGCGGATAGCCGCGCGCCCGTGTCGGCGTCGACATATAGGCCGCAAACTGGCGACCGAGGTCCTTGACCAGCAGGTAGACGCGAAGTTGGGTCATCCTGGCTTCCAGCGCAAATCTCGACTAGCCTCGCGTCATGCGCCGGTCGCGGTTGTGAAATGCTTGCCGAGATCGGGATGAGGGCGTGGAATGACATGCACCGAGACCAGCGTGCCGACGCTGGACGCAGCCTCCGCACCCGCCTCGGCGGCAGCCTTCACCGCACCGACATCGCCATTGATGATGACGGCGACGAGGCCGTCGCCGACCTGCTCGCGGCCGACGACGGTCACGTTGGCCGCCTTCACCATGGCGTCAGCCGCGGCGAGGGCCGCGACGAAACCTTTGGTCTCGATCATTCCGATTGCATTCGACATGGGTGTCTCCTTGGTGCGTCCAGAGTTACTTGGATTTGGATTTCGGTTGGGATTGCGATTTCGGCATCTCGTCGAGGGAGCCGATGATCAGCGCGTCGATGGGGATCTTGCCGCCGCCCAGCCATGAGGCGGCAGTCGAGCCGGTGACGATCAGGACCTCCTCGCCCTCACCGCAGCCGAGGACGTCGAATGCGACGATGAGCCCGCCGCCGGCGCTTTCCACCTCGAGAAAGGCTCCGGACGGGATGTGCTCGATGCGCTTTGTGGCCCAGTAGCGGCCCACGACCCGACCCCGTATCATTGCCTGGTCCTCTCAACGCTGATGTTGCGCGACTTCGCCTTGTCGCGGCCCAGGGGCGTGATGCTGACGCCCGGTCCAAGTTGCAGACGCTTGACCTCGGCCGGCAGCCTGCCGATCACCGCTTCCGTCACGATCCCGACGTCGATGCGATGGCTTTGGCCGGCGGAAACGGCCGGAGCCGTGGTGGCCGAGGGGTCTGCCGCAAGGCGGAACGGATACCGCCCGGCCTCGATCGCGGCACGTATCTCGGGGTCGGTCGCAAGCCTCAGCACCTCGCGGGCGAAGCTGGCGAGATCGGCATCGCTGGAAATCCGCACCGATCGAGGCGCGGGTAGGGCGGGCAAGCGACCCTGCCTCAGGTGCTTCACTTCCTCCGAAATCACCTCGCGGATGAGGCTGCGGATGGCGTCTTTGTCGAGCATGTCCGTCAACCCTTCAGCGCCGCGAGCGCGGCCTCGGCGCCCATGCGCACGTCGGATTCCGCACCGGACAGGTAGACCCGTCCGGTCGCCCCGAACATGCGATAGTCGATCACCTTGATATCGGCGGTCTTCTCGGCCTCGTTGGTCGCGAGCACCGCGTAGGAGGCGGGCTGCATCTCCAGCACGAAAAGCGACTCTCCCGGCAGGACCATCGATCCCGACTTGTTGCGGTTGATGAGAAAGGCATGGCCGTGATCGATCCGCGTGACGATCTTCGATGCCAGGATCTGGGGGGCGATGGCCCGGCCGGATCTCTCGTCGAGCATGTCGAGAACAGCATTCGCGGCCGATTTCACCGCCGCCGTCGAGCGCGAATGGAATTCGAGATAGCCGTACTGGCGCTCGACCACCAGCATGCCGCCACTGACATCGGCGTATTTCAGCGCCACATCGGTGAGCGCCTCGATGTCGAGACCCGGGGCAACCTCGATGATCTGCGCCGCCATACTGGTGCGCGGCAAGCGGCCGCGCATGCCGCTCGCCATGTAGCACAGCGTCTGCGGCTGAAGCTGGTCGATGAAGATGAAGGAGCGGAGCTCGGCCATGATGTCAGGCTGTCTTTCTCATGACCGCAGGGCGTCGCGGAGTTCTTCGAGGACCATGCGGCGGATCTCCTCGCGGAGGATGGAGATGTCATTCATGGCCCCCGCGCCGGATGGCTGCGCCGGAACGGCGTCGCGAGAGACAGCGTTGCGTACCTGTTCGCTGCCCTCCTGCAGGCGCCCGAGCGAAATCGGCGCCTCGCGGCCAAGCGCCAGGGCCGGCCCGCCCGCCCAGGCGTCGAGCTGCGTGAAATCGCCGAAGGCCTCCCTGGGATCATCGCTATAGGCGATGCGGGTCCAGTTGATCAGGTGTTGCGGCCCGACATTCTCCCCGATCGACGACGAGCCGAAATAGCCGGTGCCGATGGTGAAGGCGGGCGCGAGATGAGTGCCATAGCCGGCGGCACCCTGGCTGCACGGTGCGTTGACGACCACGCGCAGCGCCTTCACGGCTGCGCCATAGGCGAGGATCGTCGCGCTGTTCCGGCTATGGATCGCGGCGGAATGGCCCGCGCCGGACAGACGAATGAGCGAGCGCGCCTGGGCGATGCCGGCCTGCGCATGGGGAACGCTGAGAAAGCCGAGCACCGGGCAGAGTTTCTCCTTCGAAAGCGGCTCGTCCATGCCGACGCGATCGATCTCAGCGAGGATGATCTTGGTGTTGCCCGGCAGGCGCAAGCCGATCATGGCGCCGATCTCGACAGCCGACTTGCCCAGCACCCCGACATTGAAGCTGCCGCGGCCGAACAGCAATTCGCGCAGCGCCGCCACCTCTTCGGGCTTCGCCACATGGGCGCCCGCCGATTTCATGCCCTGCAGCAGACGGTCGGCGATTTGCTCGACAGCAATGACGACGCTCTCATTGGTGCAGAGGATCGAATTGTCGAAGCTCTTCGAGGCAACGATACGTTTGGCCGCTTCCGCCGGGTCGGCAGTGTCGTCGACCAGCGCGGGCGCGTTGCCCGGCCCGACACCGATCGCGGGATTGCCCGAACTATAGGCGGCGCGCACCATCGGCGTGCCGCCGGTGGCCAGGATCACCCCGATACGCGGCGACTTCATTATATGCTCGATCAGCGGCAGGCTGGGCTGGTCGATCACCTGGATGATGCCGGCGGGCGCGCCGGCCGCTTCGGCCGCCTCGGCCATGAGTTTCGCAGCGCGAGTCGAGCAGGCTTTCGCCATCGGATGCGGCGAGACGACGATGGCGTTGCGGGTGACCAGCGCCATCAGCACCTTGTAATAGACGGTGCAGACGGGATTGGTGGATGGCGTCAGCGCAAAGACGATGCCCGCCGGACGCGGCAGCTCGACCATCTTCTGATCGGCCAGGATTCGGGGCGAGCAGAAATCGTGTTTCGCATAAAGCTCGTAAAGTCCGCGCGAGGTGAGCTCGTTCTTCAGCGTCTTGTGTTCGACGACGCCAAATCCCGTCTCCCTGACCGCCGCCTCCGCAAGCTCGCCGGCATGCGCATAGGCCACATCCGCCGCGGCCCGCGCAATGCTGTCCACACGCGAGCGATCGAAGCGGGCGAAAGCGGCAGCCGCCCATTCCGCGGTCTGCAGCATGAGGTCGGCCGCGCCGCTCGCGCGTTTGTCGCCGGCAAGGATCTCTTCGACGATCGCGGTCATGCTGCGCGGTTCCTGCTGCGCCCGCGGCCGAGGCATTCGGCGTGGGCAAGGCCGACACTGCGATCGACGCGTTCGAGCACCTCTTCGCAAAGATCAGCGGTCATCAACACGCCAGGCTTGAATTGAAGGACACGGGGGTCGAGCGTCGAGAAGATTGCCCAGACGCCGTTCTCGTAGAGATGCTTCATCACCGGCTTGGCACCTTCGGGGAAGTCGAACTCCAACCCCATGACGACGCCGCACTGGCGGATCCCCACAAAGAAGTCCGGGTAGAGCTTCATGATTTCGTGGAGGCCGTTGCGGAAGGTTTCCGAGATGTAGTTGACCATGGGTCTGACGGTCGGGCGCTGCAGGATTTCCAGCGTCTTCATGGCAACGAGGCAGCCGAGTTCGGCGCCCCCCATGGTCGACATGTGCGCGAAGCCGTCCTGGGTGAGCCATCCCGCGTATTTCTCGCGCACCACGACGCAGGCGATCGGGTACATGCCACCCGATATGCCCTTGCCGGTGACGATCATGTCCGGCGTGATCCCGTAGCGCTGATAGCCCCACATCTCGCCGCATCGCATGAGACCGGTCTGCACCTCATCGGCGATGTAAAGCGCGCCGTAGCGCTCGCAGAGCGCCTTCACCTCCTGGAGATAGCCGGGCAGCGGGATCGGAAAGCCATAGGTGGCCGGGATGGTCTCCATGATGAGCGCCGCAACGTCCTTGCCCTTCAGCGCGTCTTCCATGGCGGTGAGATCGTTGAACGGCACATGGACGAAGTCTTCCGGCTGGTCGGAGAGGAAGATCTTCTTGAACCGGTCGGCACCCGCGGCAACCGCAAGACCGGTATGTCCGTGATAGGCGTTGATGATGGAGACGATCTTGCGCCGCTGCGTGGCGTGGCGCGCGGTTTTCAGCGCGATGTCGATCGCCTCGGCACCGCCTGACGCATACATGGTGTAACGCAGGTCGCCCCCGCAGATCTCAGCCAATCTCTCGGCCAGCGCCGTGCGTGCCTGGGAGGGGAAATGGTGGTTGCCCATGTCGAAGCGCTGCGTGCCCCGATTGAGAACCTCGATCAGTTCGGGATGCCGGTGGCCGATATTGTAGGTGCCGCCGTTGAGATGGAGGTCGATCAGCCGCCTGCCGTCCATGTCCCACAGAAGGTATCCTTCGCGCCGGTCGATGACGAGATCGACGCCCATATCCTGCCAGGCCTGGGTCTTGCCCGGGTTCCAGAACGTCTTCGACTTGGCGAGGAACTCGCGCTTTTCCGGGCTCTGGAGGGTCTGATCGGCCATGGTCGGCTTCGGCTCCACTCATGAATACTGGCTGAGATAGCGTTCGGCGAGCTCGCAGGTCCCAGTGCTGTAGCCGGGGCCCTCGGTCCGGGCGAGCTCGGTCTCGCTGTGCGATCCCATCCAGGCGAACAGCGTCATCCGGCGCATCAATATGAAGGTCCACAACTCGTCTTCGTCTTCTTTCGGTAGCGTGCGGCAGCGGCGGTAGCCGTCCTTCCATGCCTCCATCAGCTCCGGCACATCGGCCCGATCCTCGAAGAAGCTGACCGCGGTCGCGGCGTCGTAGAGGAACCAACCCAAGCCGCAATCGTCGAAATCTATGACGCGCACGTCGCCGTTGTGGACGAGCAGATTGGCGAGCCGGAAATCCGCGTGGATCAGGCCATAGCGCTCGCGGCCCTTGCCGAAGCGCTCGAGCCGCCGCTGCATCAGGTCCACGGCGCGCTGCAGCAGCCTCTCGCGGTCCGGCGTGCAGTCGGGACCGTCCTGCCAGCGGCCCCAATTGGCGCGTGCCCCGAAGGAATGCTCGAAATCCCAGCACAGTCGCTCGAAATAGGGCGGCCGCTGCCATGTCTGGCTGTGATTGTGGCAGCGCGCCGTCACCTCGCCGAGTTGCCGGAACGAGGGCGCAAGATTGTCATGGGAGGGCTCCGCGCCATCGATGAACTCGAACAGCACGCAGTTGCGGGCAATCCCGCCGGCCGGATGCTCCACCCACTGGATGTCGGCGCCGTCGCTCGCCGTGATGGCCTGAGGCGTCTTGACCCCGGCCTCGCTCTGCAGGGCGCGCATCCAGGCGAGTTCGCTGCGGATGCCGTCGGTGGTGTGGTAGGCATCGCGATGAACGCGCAGAATGACCGGCCGTGCGGCGTCCGGCGGCGTCACCCGATAGGTCCAGTTCTCGGAGTGATTGATCAATGTGAGGTCGGCGCCCTCGATCCCCCAACGCGGCAGGGCAGCGGCGGCCAGTTCATCGATCGCCTCTCGCAGCCCTTCCGTGGTGAGTGCGTTGCTCATGCTTGTTCTATCTCCCGGATGAAGCATTCTGCCGCCGCCGATCTTCGGGCACGCCTTCCTCGATGCGGCACGCTAGACTGCCGTCCGCGCCGTAGCTTGACCCTTGAGGCGGCGATCTTGACAGCTGTGATGCCCGATGCGGCCGGATTCATAAAGACACCTGCCCAACCGGACCAGTGGTTCGTTCCTGCTTGAGCCCATGGGCTGACCGTGCAATCATTTTGTCGTATCCACTGCTTAGGCTGGACGTTCGCAATGACATCCGCTCTGCTGGAACGAACTTCCCCGGATCCGCGGCACAGTGCGCCCATCGTGCTTGCGGCGGCAGCGACCGGTATCGTCGACTTCATCGAAGCCCATCGCGGGGACGTGGATTCGATCTTCGGCAATTCCGGTATTGCGCCAGATATGGCCGGCGCCCCCACCTTGAAGGTGAAGCTCGCTTCCTATTGCCGGCTGTTCGAGGAGGCCGCCAAACAGACCCGCGCCGGCAATTTCGGCCTCTGGTTCGGCCAGCAGTTCCAGCCGCGCGATCTCGGCATGTGGGGCTATGCGGCGATTTCCGCCCCGACGCTGGGAGCGGCGCTCGACACCATGGTGCGGCTGTTCCACCACCATCAGGAATCGTCATGGATGCGGCTGACCCAGGGCCCCGACGGCCTGATGCATCTGGAATACCAGATCTATTCCTCGGAGATCGTCGAGCGCCGACAGGATGCCGAACTGTCGCTCGGCATGTTCGCCAACGTGATCCGCGACTGTGGCGGGCCAAAATGGGCGCCGGTGGAAGTTCATTTCGAACACCCGCGGCCGGAGCTCTGGAAGGAGCACGAAGCCGCATTCGATGCGCCGGTCTATTTCAGCCAGCAGACCAATGCGCTGCTGTTTCGCCCGGAGCTGCTGGACCGGGCCATGCCCGGGCGGGACCTGCAGCTGATGAGCATGATGGAGACTTGCCTGGAATCGCTGGGCTCGCGTCGCGCAGGCGATCAAGGGCTCGTCGACCGGGTGAAGACTGCGGTGCGGGTCAATCTGCCCAATGGCTATCCGAGCCTCGACCAGATCGCGCACGAGCTGCGCGTTACCCCGGCCAGCATTCAGCGCGACCTGAACGAGCAGGGCATGACCTACAAGGACGCGGTCGAACTGACGCGGCAGACCATGGCGCGGACCTATCTCGACCAGCGCCAGCTGCCGCTGACCGAGATTGCGCTGCTGCTCGGCTATTCCGAGCTGTCGGCCTTCACGCGCGCCTTCACCCGCTGGACCGGGATCAGTCCGAGCGCCTATCGCAAGCGCAAGCACTGAAGCCCGGGCGGTCGAATGCCGATGCGGCGCGCTACATTTGCGACAGCGCGTCGGGGGATTCCGGCAGGATCTGGCCGCCATCGACAATGATGGTCTGGCCGGTGATATAGCGGGCCTCGCGGCTGGCGAAGAACAGCGCCGCATGGCCGATATCCTCGACCTCGCCGAGATGGCCGAGAGGCACGGACGCCGCCATGCCCTTCATGTAATCCGGCCCCAGGCCTTCCAGGCCTTCCGTCACGATATTGCCGGGCATGACGGCGTTGATGGTGATGCCGTATTTCGCCAGCTCCATGCAGGCGGTGCGCATGAAGCCCAGCTGACCGGCCTTGGTCGCGCCATAGTGGCTCCAGCCGGGGAATCCCGTGACCGGACCGGTGATCGAAGAGGTGATGACGATGCGTCCCTCACCACTCTTCTTCAGATACGGCACGCAGGCCTTCACCGAAAGGAAGGTGCCCTTGAGGTTCGTCGCCTGGACCTCGTCCCAGGCCTCGGGGCTCATCTCCTCGATCTTGACCTGGGGAAACATGCCGGCATTGGCGCATAGCACGTCGACGCCGCCATAGCGGTCCACAGCGGCCTTCGCCATTGCCTCCATGTCGTCGAGCTTGGTCACGTCGGCGGAAAAGGCGCTCGCGGTATGGCCCATGCCGACGAGTTCGCGCGCCGCCGCTTCTGCAGATGCCAGATCCCGACCAACCACCAAAACCTTCGCGCCGTGCTTGGCGAAGACGCGGGCAATGCCCTTGCCGATGCCCTTGCTCGCCCCCGTTACGATGACTGATTTGCCTCTGATCGATTCTGCCAGCATCACGATTCCTCCGCATTATTGGTCGTTGTCGGGCTCGGCGGTCCCGCGGCGGCGCAGGACGACGATGACGAGGTATCCGCACAGCATCAGCAGCGCGGCGCCGAGGGTCGATACCGTTCCCAGCACAGGCACGCCGGGCGTGTAGCCGGCGATCATCTTGGCGTAGAGATATTCCGGCAGGGTCGTGTCCGCGCCGGTCGTGTAGAGCGAGAGGGGGAAATTGCCCCAGGAGAGCAGGAAGGCAAACAGGGCGCCGGAAAATATGCCGGGGAACAGCACCGGCAGGGTCACCTCGCGGAACACCTGCCACCGCGTCGCGCCCAGATCGAACGCCGCCTCTTCCAATGCCGGGTCGAACGAATAGACCTGGATCGAAATCACCAGCGTGCAGACGGGTATGATCCACACCAGATGCGCAAAGACCGCCGTCTGCCAGGACATGGTGAAGCCCAGCGCGTTGAACCACAGGAGCAAGGCCAGGCCGAGCACGGTCTGCGGAAAGAAGATCGGCAAAAGCACGATCTTCTGATAAAGCGAGCGGCCCTTCCACTCGTAGCGCGCAAAGGCCAACGCGCCGAACAGCGCGATGACGACGGCGATGACCGTCACGCAAAGCGCGATGAGCAGCGACGTCTCGAACAGCTGGTGCACCTCCAGCGACGCGAATGTCTTCTGCCACCAGCCGAAGCCCCATCTCTGGATGGGAAACATGAAGTAGCGGCTGTCGGTGCTCGAGGCGAGCAGGAGGCTGACCGTCGGCAGGTACATGAAGACGATGACGGCGAGCGCCCATGCCCAGAGAAGGGCCCGCCGCATGCGATCGCCGGTGCTCTCCACGTTCACCTCCGGCCCAATATGGAATCGAGATCGAAGCGGCGCAGCACGATCAGCACGAAGGTGCCCACGACCAGCATCAGAAGCACGGAGAGCGCGGCGCCCAGCGGCCAGTTCTGCGCATAGGTGAAGGCGATCTCGATGTCATGCGCGATCGGGATGATGCGCTGCCCGCCCAGGACCTTGGCTTCGGCGATGGCGCCGACCGCCAGCACGAAGGTCAAGAGAAAGCCGATGACGATACCCGGCATGGCCAGCGGCAGGTCGACCTCCTTGAACACCTGCCAGCGCGTCGCGCCGAGGTCGAAGGCGGCGTCGCGGACCTGCTGCGGCACCATGGAGACGCCGAGCGTCATCGGGAACAGCATGAAGGGCAGATAGACATAGACCATGCCGAGCAGCGTCAGGCCGGTGGTGAAGAGGATGCTTTCCGGCGCATAGCCGAAGAGGGATTCCAGCGTGCCCAGCAGCACGCCCTTCTTGATGAAGAAAAGGATCCAGCCATAGATGCGGACATTCTCGGAGACGAACAGCGGCAGCGTGAAGAGCAGCGTGATCAGCGTTGCGTATTTGCCGAAGACGCGCGCCAGGCCGAAGGCCACGGGGTAGCAGATCAGCGCCAGGATCACGACGGTCGCCGCAGCCAGGCCGAGCGACCACAGGAAGGAGATGTAGCTCGAAGAATTGAAGATCTCGGCGTAATTCTCGAGGGTCCATGGCTGCCATAGGCTGAAGGTGCGGCTCGGCACGAAGCTGAAGGCGATGACCGCCAGCAGCGGCGCGGCAAAGCCACAGAGCAGGAACAGCATAACCGGCAGCGCGTGGCGCGCGCCCGGACTGAAAATGCTCAAGCGTCTCCGCCTCTCTCCGGATTGCGAAACCACCCCGAAGTCCTGCTCGGTCGCCTTCTCCTCACGGGAACCGGCTACAGCTTCGCTCGAAAATGTTCTCGCTCGAGAGATCATCGGTTCAGTCCGTCACCAGAATGCTGTCGCGCGCATCCCAGCCGATCAGCACCTTGTCGTCCAGCTTGCCGGCAAAGCTTTGCTGACGAAGCTTTTCGACGATGAAGACCTGTTCGCCGACCCGCACCTGGTATTGGACGCGGGAGCCGAGCACATATTCGTTGTAGAGGAGGCCCTCGAGGCAATTGTCCGCCTCCGCAGGGCTGGAGACGAAGCGAAGCGATTCCGGCCGCACGACGATGTATCCCGCATCAAAGCCGGCCGGCACCGACGGGCTGCGGAACCGGGCACCGAGGGTTTCGGCTGTGACGTGATCGAGGCCGTCGGCCTTGACCGCGATCACATTGACGTCGCCGACGAACTCGGAAACGAACTTGGTGCGCGGCGCGGAATAGATCTCCTGCGGCGAGCCCACCTGCACCAGCCTGCCCGAACGCATGACGCCGATGCGATCGCTCATCACCATCGCCTCCTCGAGGCTGTGGGTGATGTAGATGAAGGTCTTGCCGGTCTCCCGGTGGATGTCCTTCAGCTCCTTCTCCAACGTCTTCCGGAGCTTGTAGTCGATGGCGGAAAGCGGCTCGTCGAAGAACAGGATGTCGGGTTCATAGGCGAGCGCCCGGGCGAGCGCGACACGCTGGCGCTCGCCGCCGGAACATTTGGTGACATTCTTGCCGTAGTAGGATTCCGGCAGCCGCAGCTGCGCCATCAATTCCAGGGCGCGCGCCTTGCGCACGTTTGGATCGATGCCCTTCATCTTGAGCGAGAATTCGATGTTCTGGCCGACGGTGCGGTGTGGAAACAGCGCGAGCGACTGGAACATCATGCAGGTGGGGCGCTTATTGGCTGGCAAGTCGTTGATGCGCTTGCCGCGCAGCAGAATGTCGCCGGAGCTGGGGAACTCCATGCCTGTCAGCATGCGCAGCAGGGTCGTCTTGCCGCTGCCGGAGGGTCCGACAATGGTGAAGAACTCGCCTTCCCGGAAATCCAGATCGATGCTGTTCACGGCCGTGAACCCGCCGAACAACTTGGTGAGATTGCGCAACTGCAGGATGGGAAGATCTGCCATCATACCACGGGTCATGGACGTGAAAGGATCGGGCCGCCCGGCTGGAGAAGGGGCGACCCGCTGCTGGTGACCGGCCGATCGGCGCGTCAGGCGCCGGAGGCTTCGCGCTTGGCCGCGCTCATGATGTCGAGCAGCCGGTCATAATCCGGCACGATGTCGTACTCGACCGACCGGGCCATCTCCTCTTCCAGGCTGTCCCACTGGATGATCTCGAGCTCTTCCTTGGTGAAGAGGTCGAAACAGGCGGGATTGCCCATCTGGGTGACCGGGTTGAAGGTGCCTTCGGCGAAGGCCACGGTGTGCGACATTTCCGGCGACTGGACATATTCCAGGAAGTCTTCGGCATGGGTCGACAGATTTGGGTTGTTCACCACCGAGGTGATCTCGGTCCACGAAATGCCACCCTTGCCGCCGGCCATGGGTCCCTTCAACGGGGTGATGGCGCGGATATTGAGATTGCCGTCGGCGCGGGCCGGCGAGCAGGAATAGGTGCCGCCGGTCAGGTAGAAATCGATCTCGCCGGAAACCAGCGCCTGGTTCATGGTGGCGAGATCGCCGACCATGCGGGCGCCCTTGAACACGCGCTTGGCGGTGTCGGTATATTTCGCCACCTCCTCCTCGGTGTGCTCCCGGAACGGATCGAAGCCCGAGATGCAGCACAGGTCGAAGACGTTCCAGTCGTCGGACGCCTGTATGCCGTATTTCTTGTCATTGGCGGGATCGTTCCAGAGATCCCAGCCCTGATCCTCAGCACTGGCACGGCTGATCTTGTCGGTGTTGACGACGAAGCTGAAGGGGCCGAAGCGCTGGGCCATCCCGAGCAGATGCTGGCCCGACTCGTCCATCGCCCATTTATATGGCGGCTTGAACCCCGGCAGCATCTTGTCGAAATACGGCTCGAAGCGGGCGCGGTCGATCGGCTTGATCAGCTTTTCGGGAAACATGACCTTGCGCGCCCAGGGATTGTTGACGTTGATCAGGTCCCAGATATTGGTCTCGCCGGCGCGCAGGCGGTTGATCATGGTCGGGTCGTTGGTCAGCGATTCCGCGCGCACGGTCGCGCCGGTCGAAGTCCTGAACGGGTCCAGCACCTGGGCCGAGTTGTAGCCTTCCCAGCACAGGATGTTGAGTTCGTTGGTGCGTGCGGCCGCTGCCGGCCGCATGCCGAGCGCACCGCCGGCCGCCAGAGCGGCGGTCGCCACCGCGGAGTTTTTGAGGAAATCGCGTCGTGTCTGCGTGAAATCGTTCATTTGACCCTCCGTTGCGCGAGCCGGGACACACCCTCTATCCCATTCGGTTCGCTTTTATTTTCGGCCATGTTGGCCGCGCCGCGCCACCACACGAACACGGCAAACGCATCACCTCGGATCACCCGCTTTCCCCTCGCGGGTTCTTATCCAGAGATGCGTCTATACCATAGACGATATGGACCGTCGGCCCACCGGTCTTGACATCAAGGCCGGTAATCTTGACAGGCCGGGAACCCCGAGTGCCTCAAGAATCGGCAATTCCAATTCTTTGCCTGAGCGTGATCTTTTCCGAAAACCGGCACCCACTTTTCGGGATCACGCTTTAGAAACGGTAGGAGAACAAGCCTCGTCGCTCATAGACCTCCGCGGCTTCCTCGAGAAAATCGGCCATATGGCTGGCCCCGTATTGGCTTCGCAAGGTTGCGGCCGCCGCGAGCAGCGCCGTCTTGTCCCTTGCCCGGCCGGGCCGCAGCAATTCATAGATCTCGAGAAGGACATGCTGCGGCACGTCGACCAGTTCGGCGGCCCGTTCGAAATTGCTGGCCAGCGTCGGCCGGCCCGCAGCCCGCGCAATCTGCGCCTGATCGCGCAACGCCTGCGGCGTGATGCGCAGATCCGTCAGGTTGACTTCGCCCGCCTCGACCGCTGCAAGCGTAAGGTCGTCGAGCGACTTGCCGCTGGCCGTCCGTACCCAGTTCGGCTGTTTCTCGGCGAGGGGGTAGTCGGCGATGCCGAGAGAGCGCTCAGCGTCGTCCTGGCTCATCGTGCCGCCTCCAGCTCGGTAACCTCGACGTCTTCCGGTTGGGCGCCGTCCTCGGTCATCGAGGTTTCGATCGCATAGAGGAACGCGACCTGGGCGTGGTAACGCGCCCCGAGGGCCACGCCTCGCGTCGGGACGACGACCGGCTGAGGCATCTCGCCCCGCGCGTAAGCCGCGGCGTTCTCGCCGAACGCCCGATAATGCGCGAGCGTGGTGATCGGAGCGTTGGAAAAGAGTTCGAGATTGTGATGGGGAAGACGGCCGGCCTGATGGATCACCGCCGTTCCCTTGGCCTGGATGCCGATGCCGATGCCGGAGCCCGCCAGGCGCGCCGCCGAAAGTCCGAGGAAGGACGTGTCCGCGGTATGGCGCATGCGCACGATGCGCGGCACGAAGCCCTTGGCGCGAATGCCCTCGGACAGCGCATGCAGCACGGCGGAAAGCGGATGTCCGGCGAGCGTCTGATAGAGCTTCGTTCCAAATGCCGGGCTGATGCCGATGACGATCTCGTCCGGCGGCCCTCCCTGTGCGGCTGGACCCAACGTCTTATAGGCGATGCGCCGCCCCTCGGCAGCGGCATAGGCGGCCTCCGTCCGCAGCACCTCGCCGCGGGTCAGCACATTGCGTATCGCCGCCAGTTCCTTGCGCCGAGCCTCGTTGAGACGGTAGCCGGTACCGGGGCCGCCATAATCATTGGGGTCGTTGACCGCGCTGATCACATGGCCGTCGCGCACCACCGCGGCCGTCTGCAGATAGTCGCCGGACACGCGCAGCCGCACGACATTGAGCAGGTTCTGGGCTTCATCACGGAAACCGCGTCGGGCCAGCGCCTTGATCACGTCGAGAACAGTGATCCCGCGCGCCTTGATGCCGTCACTAATCAGCGCCACGTCGCGCGGCGTGTAGCTGTCGGTATCGTCGGACCCCGATGCGACCGCGACGCTCTGCTTCATCAGAGCGGTGGGCTCGCCGAGCTCCAGTTCCGCAAAGACCGCCGCCAGCGCGTCGATCGCCCGCCGGCGAAGTTCCAGCGCGCCGGCTTCATCGATGGAGGTCAGGCCGCCATCAGCCTCGAAATCACGCTGCAGGACGAGGAAATCCTCCATCTCCTCGCCATTGAACGAGGATGGGTTGAAGGAATTGTCGTATTTGAGGATCGAGCCCATGCCGGAGCAGACGAGATCCGACCCGGCGATCAGGAAGGGCAGGATCTTGGCGCCGACCCTGATCTCCGATTCCGAATGGCGGGCGTCGTTGCCTGTGGCGCATTCCAGGTCGAGCCAGACGGCGATGAGATTTTCCGCCATAAGCTCGCGCACGCCGCCCGGCAGGCTGGCGGCCAGTGGGGCGCCGTCTATGCCGCCATTCTGGGTGCCCTGGGCGCCCATTGCCCGCTGCAGGCAAAGGCATCGTGCCTCCAGGTAGAGCAGCGATTTCGATTCATGAAATCCCATCAGCAGCTCGGATGCAGCCCCCGACGTACAGCGCATCTTGATGCCCCGGGACGCGTAGGCGGCAGCCAGGAAGCCCTTCGACCACGGCGTGTCGTCACCGTCGGCAAAGGCGCGCTCGGTGCCGTAGACCGACACCGTCTCGGCGTAGGAGGTGAAGCCGGCCAAGCCGATCTGCAATTCTTCCGCTTCTTCGCTCGAGCACTGGAACAATGTGCCCCAACGGCCAACCGCCGCCCCCACGGCGCAGGCGAGCGCGTTGGACCAAGCGTTGCGGGCGACCCGCATGGTGGTTTCGATCTCGTCGAAGCCGAAGGCGACGGCCACCGCCGCATCCGCCGCCAGCTGAAGCGGATCGTCCTTGGCATTGGTCACGTGAGCCTGGTTTCCGGGTGTCTTGCGCGTCCGCATCTTGGAGAAGGCGAAGGCCAGCTCGATCGACGAGAGCTGCGCCACGACCTCCGCGAGCTTGGCCGGCGTCAACCCATGCGCAAGCTTGGCAAGTTCGGCGCGCGGAACCGACACGTCGACGAGCATGCGGGCGATCTGCTCCGAGGGAAGCGCCATCGCGGTCTCGGCCTGCGCGAGGTCGAGGTGATGCTGGGCGATGAAATGGTCGATCACGTCGAAATCGGCGGCGGCGGTTCCGTCCATGCTGACGATCCGTCCGCCTTCGACGACCAGCCCAGGCCTGGGGTCGCGCGCACCGTTGAAGGCGGCGAAGCCGTTCTCGGGGTCTTCGGCTGCGAACTTGTCCAGCCGCAGCGGGCGCTCGTCCCAATCCGCAAAGCGCTGCCAGCGATTGGCGCCGTGATACGTCTTCGAGCGGATGTTCTCACTCATCGCCGTGTCCGCGCTCCCTGAACGTCGACGTCTCAGTAGATCTCCAGATATACCCGGCCGGCCCATGCCGGCTTGACTGGAAGGCATCCTCTCTTGACAGGGGGATGCCGCATCGCCTTGCGGCATGCTCGGCACCGTGCCATCATTTGCGGGCATGCGGCCCCGTAATGACAGTTTTGAGGACTGGCATGGCTTTGCCCGGACGCACATCATCGGCTGAGTTGCAGGGAGCGCGGGCTGCACCCGTCGTCCTGGCGGCCGCCGCGACCGGTTTGGTCGACTTCATCGGCATGCAGGGTGGCGATGCGGACGAGATATTCGGCCGGTGCGGAATTGCGCCCGACATGATCACCGCTCCGACGCTGCAACTCCGGCTGGACGTCTTCTGCAAGCTTTTCGAGCAAGCCGCACACCGCACAGGATGCGATAATTTCGGCCTGTTGTTTGGCCAGCAGTTTCAGCCGCGTGATCTCGGCATTTGGGGCTATGCGGCACTGTCGGCGCCGACTTTGGGATCGGCGCTGGAGACGCTGGTCGAACTCTTCCGTTATCAGCAAAGCTCGTCGGTCATGCGCTTCCGGCGCGAGGATGAGAAGCGCGTGCGGCTGGAATATCAGATCCGGACCCCCGCCATTCTGGCGCGACGGCAGGATGCGGAATTGTCGCTGGGTCAATTCACCAATCTCATTCGGGAGTGCTGCGGTCGCACCTGGTCGCCGATCGAGATCCAGTTCGAGCACCCCCGGCCCGCGGAATGGCGTCAGCACACCGACGCCTTTGGGGCTCCGGTATTCTTTGGCTGCTCCAGCAATGCCATTGTCTTTGAATCCGAGCTCTTGAGCCGGCCTATGCCCGGGCGCGATCTCAAATTGCTGGCCATGATGCGCAATTGCCTGGAGGTGATCGGGACGCGCGGTGAGACGGAGACCCTGTTGGACAGGATACGCGACGCCATGCGCCGGCATCTACCCGACGGCGCGCCCACGCTGGAGGAAATCGCAAGGACGTTACGGACGACGCCAACCGCAATTCGCCGTGCTCTGGCCGATGAGAACTTGAACCTGCGGGAAGCGGTCGACCTGGTCCGTTTTGAAACGGCGCGGCACTATCTGGCGCAAAGACATTTGCCATTGACCGAGATCGCGTTCCTGCTCGGCTATTCCGAACTTTCCGCCTTCACGCGCGCCTTTACGCGCTGGGCTGGTGTTTCCCCGTTGAGATATCGCGATAGATCGCTGCAGCACTGAGCGATTACGCCGTAGCAAAGCGTGATCGGCGTAACACCGGAATCGTCAGCTGGCCCCGCAGACGGATTGCATTCCGCCGTGAGGATCAAGGCGCTGGCGTCCCAGGGCTTTAACGGTTGGAGGCCTCGTCCGGAATCGAACCGGAGTAAACGGATTTGCAGTCCGGTGCATCACCACTCTGCCACGAGGCCGTCGAGGCGGATATCTACCACAGGAGCGGGGATGCGCAAGACGGCAATCCGCGCCGGCCCGTATTGGCTATCACTGACATCCGCATATGTCGTCTATATAGGCGCCGGACCGATCCCGTGCACCCCGCACAGGGGAGCCCGGCCAAGCCGCCCGTCGAATTGCCGGCAATCCGCCATGGCCGTGGCCTTTGCGTGACGCTTGCCGCATCGCTCTTCGAACGGACATTTTCCTGACACAAAAGCTTGGTGAGCCTTTCGCTGCTCCGTGGCCGGCGCCATCGCTGCAGCGTGACGGCGGCAGCGGAGCAGTGATCGAAGGGGCCACAGGTCTTCCCGGGGGCATGTGAATATCTGGTTGGCGGGCTTCGGCGCTTCCGGTATTCCTGTATTCAGGGGACACATGTACAGCTTATGTGGACGAGCGAGCTCGGGAAATCGCCGATGATGATCGACTATGCGACGAAGCGACGGAACATGGTGGAGTCGCAGTTGCGTCCGAACGGGGTGACGGATCCGAGAATCAATACGGCGATGCTGGAGATCCCGCGCGAGCTGTTCGTTGCTCCGATGCGTCAGCCGCTCGCCTATATCGATGAAGATGTGGCCATCACCGACGGTAGCCAGGCCCGCTACATCATGGAGCCCATGGTTTTCGCGCGCCTCATTCAGCTCGCGGAGGTCGGGCCGGGGGATGTGGTCCTCGACATCGGCTGCGGACTTGGCTACTCGAGCGCCGTCCTTGCCCGGCTGGCCCAGTCCGTCGTCGGCCTCGAGGAAGATCCGCAATTGGTCGCCGATGGCAATGCGCGACTTGCCCAGATCGGCGCCGCCAACGCCGTTCTGGTGCAAGGCCATCTCAACC